>NZ_CP155074.1:1200000-1507058 GCF_039621805.1 Paraburkholderia sp. PREW-6R
CGGCCTGCACTACGCGATGCCGTGGCCGAATCGCGAACTGGACAGCGCCCGCCCGTTCCGCCGCTCGCCGCTTTATGCGTTGCTGCGCGAGAACGGCGCGTGCTTCGGCAGCAAGATGGGCTGGGAGCGCGCCAACTTTTTCGCGCCCACGTCAGCACAGGCGAAGATCGACTATGCGTTTGGTCAGCAGAACTGGCTGCCTTGGAGCGGCGCGGAACACCGCGCGTGCCGCGAAGGTGTGGCGCTGTTCGACATGACGTCGTTTTCCAAATTCCTCGTGAAAGGACGCGACGCGCAAGCGGTGCTGCAACGGATCGTCACCAATGACGTGGCGGTGCCGCCCGGCACCGCGGTGTACACGGGCATGCTCAACGAACGCGGCGGGTACGAATCGGACTTCACGCTCACGCGTATTGCCGACGATCAGTATCTGCTCGTCACCGGCAGCGCGCAGACCACGCGCGACTTCGACATGATCGAGCGCGCCATTCCTGCGGACAGCCATTGCGTACTCGTCGACGTAACCGGTCAGTATGCGGTGCTCGCTGTGATGGGACCGCGTTCGCGTGAGTTGCTGCAAAGCGTGTCGAAGGCCGACTGGAGCAATGCGGGCTTTCCGTTCGGCCAGAGCCGCGAGGTGGACCTGGGCTATGCGACGGTGCGCGCCACCCGCCTGACGTACGTCGGCGAACTTGGATGGGAGCTGTACGTGCCGGTCGAATTCGCAGTCGGCGTCTATGAAACGCTGCATGAAGCAGGCAAAGCATTCGGCCTCGTGAACGCGGGCTACTACGCGATCGACTCCTTGCGGATCGAAAAGGGTTATCGCGCGTGGGGCCGCGAACTGACGCCCGATACGAATCCGTTCGAAGCGGGTTTGTCGTTCGCGTGCAAACTCGACCAGGACATACCGTTTCGCGGCCGCGACGCGCTCATCCGGCTACGCGACGAACCGCTGCGCCGGCGCATGGTCGTGCTGACCATCGACGGCGCCGCCGAGCGCATGCTCTGGGGCGGCGAAGCGATTCTCCGCGACGGCGAGCCCGTCGGCTCCGTCAGTTCGGCAGCATTCGGACACACGCTCGGTTGCCCGGTCGCGATGGGCTACGTGAGCCATCCCAACGGCGCGGCCGACGCCGCCTATCTCGGCGCCGGACGGTATGCGGTCGATGTCGCCGGTGAATTACTGCCAGCCAGTGTGCATCTGAAGGCGCCGTATGATCCGCGGTCCGAGCGGGTAAAAGGCTGAGGTGCCGAAGGTTTGAATATCTGGTGGTTGACGCGCCAACAACCTCACCCACGTTCGCCCCGCGCCATGCTTCCAAACACGCCGTCGCGCCGGATCAACCCATGAAACAGCGCGGCGGCGAGATGCAGCAGTACGGTCGCGAACAACGCCAACGCGAGCCACGTGTGCAAAGCGCGCAACGCCGCAAACAGTTCGACGTTGTGCGGCGCAATCGGCGGCAGATGCACTGGACCGTAGAGCGTGACCGGATAACCTGCGGCCGAAAGCATCGCCCAGCCGATCAACGGCATGGCGGCCATCAGCGCATACAGCACGACGTGCGACGCCTGAGCGGCGGCACGCTGCAGCGTAGGCATATCGCGTGGCAACGGCGGGCTGCCGCGCTTGACACGCACACTTGCCCGCAGCACGACCAGCAGCAGCAACGCGATGCCAAGCGGCCGATGAATCGCAATCAGCGTGTCATGCGCACGTGAAACCGTCGACACCATGCCCACACCGATAAACAACATCGCGATGATCAGTGGCGCCATCACCCAATGCAACAGCCTTGCGAGTGGACTGAAGTGAGATTGCGTGCGCGTCATGAATGGTCTTCCCTGGTTCGCGTGAAGGTTGGCGTTGGCGTATGCGTCGGTGGCTGTGTCCCGGCTTGGGTTTGCGTATCGTGGATCGCCGGATGCAGCGCCTCCTCGCGCGTGCGTCGCTGATACGACAGCGCGTAAGCTGCGGAGCGCGCGGCGAGCAGCGGGTCGTCCGAGGGTTCGATGCCTGCCGGCAAAATGGTCGGATCGAAATTGACGTCGCGGCACGTGCCGTTTTCCTGCGACGCCGTCCGTTCGAGCACGAGGGTGCCCGCGTCGATCTGCTGACGATCGGCCGGCCACTGCAACGTCGCGTCATCGGTTGGGTCGCCGGGTTGGGCGACCGTCAGGATCAGATGCCAGCGCAGCGGAGCACTCTGCAGACGCTCGTCGAGATCGGCTTGCAGGAAGTTCTTTTCGGCTTTCTGCGCGTCCGTGATTGGTGTGTAGACCGCGTCGGGCACCATTGCCCAGCGCACGGCGCGTGTCGTGCCGGCACTGTCGGTGAAGCGAAACGCGTTGATGCTGTAATACGCCGCGTTAGCGAGGCTCGATGACGGCGGATGGGCCTTCACCCACGCCTGGAACGGTTGCGTTTCCGGGTTCGTCGCGTAGAAAGCCTTGAGTCTCGCGGGGTCGGGCTTGCCCGTCGCGGGATCGGGCGTTGCAGCAAGCAACTGCCGATAGAACTGCTCGGGTGTGTGCACGGCAAAGACGGGCGTCGAATTCATGCCGGTGCGCCATTGCTCGCCGTCCTGCAACTGGAACAGCAACGCGAGGCTTCGCACGGGCGAGCTTGTATCGGGTGCGGACGGGTTGCCGCCTGGCACCGCGAAGCGCCCTGTCACCGGCGTGCGGCCCGGCGCAAACACGGCGGCATGCGAGAGCACGGCGCCGTCACCGTTGCTGTCGAAATAGCCCTCAACGCACAGGCCTTTTGCATGATTGCGCCGGAAACCGGGATGCGGCTTGCCGGCCACGGTTTCGAACGTATCGACGATACGCGGCGCGCTCAACCTCGCCGGCGTGAGCCACCCGGCGGTGAACGCAAAGCCGCCCGCGAGCACGGCAACCACAGCTCCGATAGCAGCGAGACGACATGGTACGCAGACGGCATCAGCCTTTGGAACGGGTGCTGGTGTCACAAAAACTCCATTGAAAGGGATGCGCTGATCAACAGCGAACACGCGATGGCGCAATCCGTGGCGCGACAGTTTCGTCCGTTATCCGGCACGCTGCGCCCTTCGCCGTGACGAATCGCAGTCAATTCGTAGTCCCGACCATTGCGCACGGTTGGCAAAACGGCTTGCGGCCGCCTCCGTGGCTAACGCCTGCTTGTGCTGCTGGACCTGTTGCGCGAATACCGGGCTGACGTCGGGATAAGATGCGTCCGTGACATAGTTCAGGCCATTCTGTTGCGCTTCGATCAGTTCCTGATAGACCTCGGCGCGCGTCTTGCCTTGAGCGAATGCGCTCGACGAAGCGGCGGCAATGACGACGGACAAGGCAATGAAAGCGGTCTTCTTCATGATCAACTCCAGAGAGTGTTGGTGCGGGCTTGCATGAAGGAGAACCACCGCTTGCACGCTTTTATTCCTCGGCACGAAGCGAGGAAAAAACAAATTTCACGGCGGGAATAAACGGACGCAAAAAGCGGTTTGCTCGCGGCCATCCAGCACGACTGCGCCTGTACGCCCGTGCCTGAAAATAACCGGGAATAAAGCCGCGCCTGCAGGTGTTCGCCTCACGATAGCCGACACTCACCGTCACTTGACGAACGCGATTAACATCACACCATGACTTCCTCCGACGCCCCGTCCGACTCGCCGCTTTCCGAAGCCGACATCCAGGCCTACGCCGACGGTACGCTGACGCCGGAGCGCACCGCGTTTCTGCGCGACTACCTCGGCAAAGATCCGGCGGAAGCCCGCCGCGTGGCGTTCTACGGACGACTGAACGCGCAGATCCAGCAGGCTTTCCAGGCGAGCGACGAACCGCTCGACACCGCGCACCGCTCTGCCGCACCCCGCCGCGCGGGCGCGAGCCGCCATACGCTCGCGCCGCGCAGCAGCCGGTTCGTGCGCATGCTGATCGTGCTCGTCCTGTCGCTCGTGACGTTAAGCGGCTGGCTCGCCGCGACTCAGGTCTCCAGGCAGGCGTTGAACAATGCGGCGGTCATGGCGCTGGCGGAATCGGCCACCCGCCAGTTTTCTGCCGCCTCGCCCACGCGGATGGACCCGTCCGCGCCGGATCTGTCGACCATCGGCCTGCGCCTGATCGATCAGCGCGTGCTCGCGCTCGGCCCGTTCCAGCGCGCCCGCGAATACGTCTATCTGAACGGCGACAATCTGCCGGTGGTGGTGCTGTCGTCGCTTGCGCCGCTGGCGCCCGCCCAGCCGCAATGGTCCGCGCGACGCATCGGCGAAATCCGGCTGCTGACGTGGACCGCGCAACAGCAGCGCTTCGTCGTGGCGGGCGACGCCCACACGCACGGCCTGATGCGCGCCGCCGATGCCATGACCATCGCGCATCAGGAATGAGAGATGTCGCCCGACGCAGGCCGCCGTTTGAGCGGCGGCAGTGCATCCGACCGCGCCTGGCCGTTGCCTGACCGCGCCTGGCCGTTGCCTGACCGCGCCTGAGCGCGCCTTGCCGTTGCCTGACGGGCGCCTCTGGCGCCGCTCGTGCATTTGCTGCGGAATAAAATGCACCGATGCGTGTTCGCCGTGTAGTGCGTATGGCGGCCCGCTCGCCCGCAGCCAACCCCGTCTCTGAACGGCGGGCCTAACCGGGATGAAAAATGGACGTTCGTAACGAGCTGATGGAGCATGTACCGCGCTTGCGGCGCTATGCCCGCGCGCTCATCAACAATCGCGATCTCGCCGATGACCTGGTGCAGGACACCCTCGAACGCGCGCTTGGCCGCACCGAAATGTTCCAGCAAGGCACCGATCTGCGCGCGTGGCTTTTCACGATCATGCATAACGTGTTCGCCAATCAGGCGCGCAAGGCGTCGTCACGGGCGATCCACGTGGCTGTCGACGACGAAAGCGTGCCGGAGAGCGAATTCGCCGTGCCGTCCGACCAGACGCGCTCGCTGGAAATGCGTGATCTCGATTACGCGCTGCAGCGCCTGCCGACGGACCAGCGCGAGGTGGTGCTGCTCGTCGGTCTCGAGGAAATGAGTTATGCCGATGTAGCGCTCGCGCTTAACATTCCGATCGGCACGGTCATGTCGCGGCTTTCACGCGGACGCGAGCGGCTTCGGGCATTGATGGCGGGCGCGCAGCCCGGTGCAAAATTACAGGTGGTGCGATGAGCGATCAACAACACATGCCGGTCAGCGAAGAAGATCTGCACGCTTATGTGGACGGCACGCTGTCCGACGAGCGCCGTGCAGTGGTGGAAGACGCACTCGAACATCACCCGGAACTGGCCGCGCGCGTCAGCGATTATTTTTCGCTGAACAACCTCTTTCACGAGCGCTACGACCGCGTGCTGAGCGAGCCCGTGCCCCAGCGGCTGCAACCTGCTGCGCCGCGTCGCTGGCGTATTGCCGCCAACTGGCCGCAATTCGCCGGGATGGCCGCGGCACTCGTGCTCGGCGTGGGCATTGGCGTGGGAACGCATATGGGGCAGGACGTCGTCGCGCCGGTGAGTGGCCATGCCGACTCCACCGCGCAGACGCGGCCGGTGAGCGCCGACAGTTCCGAGATGTTCGCGCATCGGGCCGCGGTGGCGCACGTGGTCTACATGCCCGCGATCGACCGTCCGTCGGAGATGAACGCGGATCACGAGCAGGATTTCGTGCAATGGCTGTCGAACCGGCTGGGGACGAATGTGCATCCGCCGATCCTGTCGAAGAGCGGTTTTGCGCTGTCGGGTGGCCGCTTGTTGCCCGGCACCGATGGACCCACCGCGCAGTTCATGTATCGCGGCCCGAACGGCGAGCGCGTGACGTTGTGCATTTCGCGGCGCAATGTGAATTCGAACACCACCGCGTTCAAGCTCTACCAGGACGGCCCGGTCAACGTGTTTTACTGGGTCGACGGGGATTTTGGTTATGCGGTGTCAGGCGGGATCGATCGCAAGCAGTTGTTGCAACTCTCGCACGACGTGTATGCGCAGTTGACGCAGGCGGCACCGGGGTGATGCGGGCGGGGTATGACGGCCCGCGTGAGGGACGTTGGAGCCAGGCGGCAGGAAGGCCGCCACCTGCTTCAGCGCGCCACCACCTGCCGCACACTGTGAAAGGCCGCTGGCGGCTTTATACCAGGCGCGCCACGCTCATTCATTCTCATCAAAATAATGCCCGAACTTCAACTGCTTGGTTCGGATATAGCGCTCGTTTTCTTCGCGCATCGGAATAGCCAGCGCCACACGCTCGCATACCGGGATGCCATGTTTGGACAGCGTGTCGAATTTCTCGGGATTATTACTCATCAACCGGACGGACGTGACCTTCAGCGTGCGCAAAATCCCGGCGGCCGAGTCGTATTCGCGTGAATCGTCGGGCAGGCCCAAGTCCAGGTTGGCCTCGACGGTATCGCGGCCCTGCTCCTGCAACGCGTACGCGCGGATCTTGTTCGAAAGGCCAATGCCCCGCCCTTCGTGACCGCGCAGATACAGCAGTACGCCGCAGCCTTCGGCCGCGATGTAGCGCAGCGCGAGGTCGAGCTGCTCGCCGCAATCGCAACGATACGAGCCGAGCACGTCGCCGGTCAGGCATTCCGAGTGCAGTCGCGTGAGGACGGACGACTGGTTGGCAACGTCGCCCATCACCAGCGCGAGATGCTCGGCGCCGCTTTCGACCACGCGAAACACGTAGGAGGTGAACGTGCCGTAGCGCGTGGGCAGCGTGGCGGTCGCGTCGAGAACGACGCATTCGCCCTTGTTTTCGCCGTCAGTTGCTTGCGACGGATCGTGAGACGTGAGCATGGCTTTGGACAGTGGTGCTGACATGAACCCGATCGAACCGGGGATGAGGTACGGACTGCGAGTTTACCGCTAATCGGCGTGGCGTATGCGGATGCCCCTGCACATCCTGAACATCAGCGGTTCGCGCGGTTTTCTGCCCCGGCGCAAACGCGGCGGCACATAGGCATAGGTATTCCCCGAGTCCCGTGGCGGCGTGGCGCGCCTATACTGAAATAGCCTGTACTCATGACAGCGCGCCAGCTTGGCGTGCTGCACTGCGAAACGGAGCCGCTCCATGACCAGCGTTGCCCAGCTTCTTAAAACGAAACCGAATAACACACCAGTCTTTACCGTTTCCGATAACGATTCCGTCTACGACGCGATCAAACTGATGGCGGAAAAAGGCATCGGCGCACTGGTCGTGACAAACGCCAGCGGCATCGTGGGGATCGTCACCGAGCGCGACTATGCCCGCAAGGTCGTGCTGATGGACCGCTCGTCCAAAGCAACGCCCGTGCGCGACATCATGAGCACGGCAGTGCGTTTCGTGCGTCCGGATCAGACCACCGAGGACTGCATGGCGCTGATGACCGAGCGCCGGATGCGCCACCTTCCGGTGATCGAGAACGACAAACTGATCGGTATGGTGTCGATCGGCGACCTCGTGAAAAACATCATCGCCGAACAGCAGTTCGTGATTCAGCAACTCGAGTCGTACATTCACGGCGGCGAGCAGCCTTAAAGGCGGCCGACCCGCGTCGACGACCCAACGCGCTGCGGCGTCGGGCGCAAAAAAAGCCCAATCCTCGAAAAGGTTGGGCGAAGCTACCTTGCGGCAGCGGAGGTTTCTGAATGAGTGAGCCGCAGCGAAACGGTATGCGCGGCGAATAAGTTCGAGCGGTGCGCAGTTAAAAAGTACTACGTTCGCCGCTACCAGAAACAGTAAGAATGGGGTGACGTGCGCCGGTTCAGCCGGATGTCGCACGTCGAAGTCTGGTGACAGACAATTATTCCCAGATCGGCGAGTCGCGGCAGTCGGCAGGTCATCCCGCAGGGCCGCGCGCCGATTGCCAAGCTGGAAATCCGAGCTTAGTTACCAAAATAAATCGACTTCGGGCCGCTTGCCGGCTGCAAGACGCCGCCCGACGCTGACGTGCCGCTCATGACGCCGCCGTAGCCGCTCGTATCGGCAGTAGGCTCCTGCATTTTCGCCTGGGCGATAGCCGGGTTGTCCGCAGATACACGATGCTCAGCGGCTTGAACATCCGACGGGTAGGTCGGGTCGTTGCTGGTAGCCGGGTTGTAACCTGCCTGTTCCATCTGGATCAGATCACTGCGCACTTGCGCGCGGGTCACCGGTTGCTGATCGGCCTGCGCGAACGATGCAACAGGTGCGGCGAGAACGGCTGCAATAGCGACTGCCTTGATGAGCGATTTCATGGCGACTACCTCCATAACTGGTTTTTTTGGGCTCTGCCTGCCACGCTGCGTGGGAAGCGAGTAAGTCCAGTCTAGTCAGCGGACCTTCGAGGGAAAACCCCTATTTGCGAGATAAATAATTGTTGAAAGCGCAACAAAAGCGCGCTATTTACCTCATGATGCGGAATGCGTGAGATATTTTCCGTAATAATTGTCGGAATCGTAACGCTTTGTGTCAGATGTTTCAAAAACTCTCAAGCAACTTCCGCGGCCCGCTGACAAATGCGCTGTCCGGCATGAAGAACCGCAACGGCCGGTCGGTCTCGCGCGAAAGTCCAATGCGTGTCGTGACGCCAACGGGCATGGGCGCTGTTTCGATCGCGCCAATCCACAACCCTTGCCCCGCGCACAGATCGCGGCCGTCAAACGATTGGCCGATGCCGAGTGCCATCGTCAGCCGGCCGGGTCCGCGCGCCAGATCACGCAAGCCTACGCCGGGCCGGCGCGCTTCCATGAGCGGCAGACCTTCCAGCGGCTCGATCGCGCGAAACAGGATTCCGGCGCCGACATCGACCGCTTCCGCCGACATGTTGAGCATGTACGACAGTCCATACGTCAGCCGGACATAAGCATGGCCTCGCGCGAGATACATCGAGCCGTTATGAGGACGACGTCCTTTGAACGCATGGCTTGCCGCGTCGCCGGGCGGATACGCCTCCGTTTCGACGACACGTCCACTCGTGCGACCATCCGGCGTGTCGTGCACCAGGTATTTACCGATCATGAAGCGCGCCAGTTCGACGGTATCTACTGGCAAATCGTCACGTGAAAGCGGCACAATGGCTAGCGCGGGAGTGGGCATGAACGGAACGGTGACAGGGTTGCAGAGGACGGCCGGACAAGCGGAACATCGCCATCGGCCAGCTTTGATCGGCCTCTTCGTTGTACCAAAGCCTCATTTCAAGGCAGCGCCGCGTTTAACATGGCACTAATTGGAGTATCGTGTGTTTCCGGCCTGCAGCACAGCCCTGGCCGGCCGCATGTGCCAGTCAGCTCTGACAGACCCGCATCCGGACACCTCGCTTTTGCATCACCGCAATTGCAGTACGCGCAGCAACGTTCCATTCAGATCCGATCCCGAATTACCCGCAGGTGCAGTACCACGTCCCCGCCCGGGGAAGATGTGTCCATGACAACAGGAGAAAGTTGAATGAAAGCATTTCCGGCAATCAAGATGATCGGCGGCGCGCTGATCGTTCTGGCGTCCCTCAATGCGTATGCGCAAAGCAGCGACGCGATGGCCACCACGGCCGCGCCGTCGGCATCGAACAGCAAGGCGGACAAGGCTGCAAACCGCGCACTGGGTCGTAAGGTGCGTAGCGCGCTTTCGAAAACCAAGGGGCTGAGCGTCGCCAACATCACGGTGCGCGCGCGCGGCGGTGCAGTGACGCTGGCTGGCACGGTGCCGGAGCAACAGCAGATCGATCTGGCTACGCAGGCGGCGCAAGGCGTCGCTGGCGTGACGTCGGTGAAAAATGCGCTGACGATCCGTCCGGTCGGCCAGTAAGCCGTCTCATGGGCATCGTGATTTGAACCAGGCGCGCCGTCTTTCTGCAAGGCGGCGCGCCCTGCCCGGACCTCGGCCCTGCGCTGAAGAAACCAACGTCCGGCGGTTTTCATGCCCCGGCTTTCTCGTATCACCTGGCGCTGATTTCTGGAGCGCTCAACAAATCGATTCTTGCGTCAGCCTCACCGCCTGCATGGCGGCGCGCGACGCAACTCGACGCGACGCTTAACGGCGCAATCGCGCAGTCGCTCAGCGGCGCAACGCGCCGTACAACAAGCCGAATCAGGAAGCCCGAATGTCCCTGCCCGCGACCGTCTTGCCCCGCTGGACCATCGCCGCGCCATTCGTTGCGTGGATCGTGCTGGGCGCGGCTTACGCACTGCCGGGCAACGGCCTGCTGCTGACCCTGGTCGGCGTGGCGCTGTGCGCAGCCGTTTTCACCGCCGTTCACCATGCCGAAGTCGTCGCGCATCGCGTCGGCGAACCGTTCGGCACGCTGGTGCTCGCTATCGCGGTCACGGTGATCGAAGTCGCGCTGATCGTGTCCGTCATGCTCACGTCCGGCCCGGAAAAGGCCGGTCTTGCCCGCGACACCGTTTTCGCCGCCGTGATGATCGTCTGCAACGGAATCGTCGGCATCTGCCTGCTGGTCGGCGGCATCCGGCATCGCGAACAGGATTTTCAGATTCGCGGCGCCGCTGCGGCGCTCGCTGTGCTGGCGTCGCTCTCCGTGCTGACCATGGTGATGCCGAACTACACCACGACCAGCGTCGGGCCGGTCCTGTCGCCGTCGCAACTCGCGTTCGCGGGCGTTTCGTCGCTGGTGCTGTATGGCGTGTTCGTATTCGTGCAGACGGTGCGCCACCGTGACTATTTTCTCGCCGACGCGTCCGACGCGGACGTCCACGCGGTGCCCCCCACGTCCGCTGTCGCGCTGACTGCGGGTGCTCTGCTCGTGGTGTGTCTCGTCGCCGTGGTGCTGCTCGCGAAAGTGCTCTCGCCGGTCGTCGAAACCGCCGTGAAGAATGCGGGCGCGCCGGCTGCGGTGGTGGGTATCGTGATTGCCGCACTGGTGTTGCTGCCCGAAGGGCTGGCCGCGGTGCGCGCGGCGCGCGCCGACCGTTTGCAGACCAGCCTGAATCTCGCGCTCGGTTCGGCGCTCGCCAGCATCGGGCTGACCATTCCGACCGTGGCCGGCGTTTTCCTGTGGACCGGCCAGCCGCTCGTGCTGGGCATCGACGGCAAGGAAACCGTGTTGCTGATCTTGACGCTACTCGTGGGCACGCTGACGCTGAGTACCGGACGCACTACGATTCTTCAGGGCGCGGTGCACCTGTCGCTGTTCGCGGCGTATCTTTTTCTTTCGTTCGCGCCCTGAGCCGGCCTGCTCGTCAGGTGCCCAGACGGCCACCGGCAAGGCAGCGCGCGTTGCCCTAATGCTCCCAATTCGCCGCAATCCAGTCGCGAAAAAGATTGAGTTTCTGCTGATGCGCGACCGAATCCGGATAAACGAAGTAATAGCGCCAGCCAGTTTTCAACACCGTATCGAATGGACGCACGAGGCGCCTCGCCGCCACGTCCTCGTCGATCAATGCGAGATCGCTGATCGCGACGCCGAAACCCTGCAACGCGGCGTTGGTGGCCATGTCGAGCGTGTCGAAACTCGGGCCGTGCCCGGCGTCGATCGTCTGCGCGCCTTCGGCGTCTGTTTCGCCGATCTTCGCGAGCCACATTTTCCAGTCGCGATGATCGCGTGTGGGATGCAGCAGCGTATGCCGCGCGAGGTCGCCGATCCGCGCGAGCGGTTTGTCCTTTAGCAGATCGGGCGCGCACACCGGCGTCAGACGCTCCTCGAATAGCGGCACCGCCTGCACGTCCGCGCCCGGCGACGACCCGTAAATGATCGCCGCGTCGAACGGTTCGAGCTGGAAGTCCACGTCGTGCTGCCAGGTGGTCGTGATCTGCACGTGCAGGTCCGGATACTCGGACTGAAAGCGCATGATTTTCGGCAGCATCCAGCGCATCACGCAGGTCGGCACCTTCAGCGCGAGATCGGTGCGCTGCCGCGTGAGCCGCAGCGAAATCTCCTCGATGCGCGCAAAGCTCTCCTTGACGGCCGGCAGCAGCAATTCGCCTTCGGCGGTGAGCGTGAGCCCTTTCGCGTGACGCTTGAAGAGCGGAAACTTGTAGTAATCCTCGAGCGCGATGATCTGGCGGCTCACCGCACCTTGCGTCAGGCACAGGTGATCGGCGGCGCGCGTGAAGCTGCGGTGCCGCGCGACCGTTTCAAAAATCTGCAGCGCGTTAAGCGGCGGGAGACGTCGCATGAGCGTGGTCGGATGGGTCTGTCAGGGATCAGGAAAATTCATTGCGGTGGCATTCGGCCCACACGGTCGATTGCCCGCGAAGCCTCCAGCATACGTTGATTACGGGCCAGGACAAAAATCGCCGACTCGATCGACACATGCACGCCGCTCATGATGACCATGCGGTCGTGCAATGTCCTGCGTGACGGGCGCAGAGACAGCAGACGCTCCCGCCGCCGTCCCGCCGAAACCCGGCTTTCCTCATACCTCGCCTCGCCCGACCCGAACGCAGCATTCGTGGACGATGGTCAGCGGACGTCCTTGCGCAAGCGCTCGCCGCCGATTTCGCCAGGCGGCTCGTCATTGCCGCGCTGTTTGCGGGCGCATGAGATTACGTCATGCTGTCCATGCGCATATTTCGGTTGTTGAGGGATTTTGGCAAACCTAGAGTGCATCACGCGCTGCGCTTCGCGCAGCAGGCCGCGGGTCGGTCAGAGCCAGGCGGACTCACCACGGCACACAGGCAACAGGCGTTCAACACGGGAGACTGCCATGCAGGACATCAAACGGGGTAGAAGGCAGGCCATCAAGACGATCGGCGCGGCGCTCGCGGCGTCCACGTTGCCGATGCCGTTCATCAACGTCAACGCGCAGAAGCACAACTTCTCCGGCAAGACGCTGCGCCTCCTGACCTGGTCGGACGACACCGGCGCGGCCGCATTGCGCAACATCGCCGCGACGTTCACCGCGAAAACCGGCGCCAAAGTGATCGCCGACCGCGCCGACGGTACGTCCGGCATGGTCGCCAAAGTCAAGGCCGCGGGCAATCGCCCGACCTACGACGTGATCACGCTCGCAGGGGTCGGTGCGGCCGGCCTCGGCGACGCCGGCCTGCTGATGAAACCCGACCTCGACAGGCTGCCGAATCTGAAAGACGTCGCGCCACCATACCGCACGGGCGCGAGCGGTTTTGGCGTCGGCTATCTGCTGTGGTCGGACGGGCTGATCTACAACACGTCGACGGTGAAGACGCCGCCCTCGACGTACGAGGCGCTCTGGGACCCGAAGTACGCAGGCCGCCTGTTCCTGCCGCCGCCCGAATGGGCCGAGGCGGTCGATCTCGCGATCATCGCCGCGAAACTGAACGGCGGCTCGCAGCAGAACATCGATCCGGGCTTCAACAAGCTCGCGCAACTGAAAGACCGCGTGATGACGCTCGGCGAAAACCCGAATCAGGTCGCCGATCTGTTCCGTACAGGTTCGCTCGATATCGGCGGCATCTATTCGCCGGCATTCTTCCCGGATCAGATCCGCAAGCCCGAATACAGGATGGGTGTGACATACGGCATGAAGGAAGGCTTCGCGACGCAGCTCATGTTCACCGTGATCCCGAAAGCGCATCCGGGCGACGTCGATCTGATTCACGCGTTCATCAACCATTCGCTCGACGCAGGCGTGCAAGGCCGCATGGCCGCGGACGTGCTGAACGGTCCCGTCAACTCGAAGGCGGTGATTCCCGCCGAAAGCCGCGCGTTCGTGCCGAGCCCGCAGCAGATCGCCGATAAAGCCGTGCTGCACGACGACAAGGCCCTCGCTGTCGTCCAGCCCGCGTGGATCAAGCGGTACACCGAACTCTTCTCGGCATGACCGCGATGCTTGCGCGCTTTTCGCGGCGTGCCGCAGCGCAGGCGCACGAAAGACCGGACGCCGCCGGCGACACGTCGTCCAAAGCGGTGCCGGCGGACGCACACGGCTCGCCAGTTCTGCCCGGCGAAAGCGCGCTGTCGCCGATGCAAAAAGCGCGGCCGTGGCTCCTGCTCGCGCCCATTCTGCTGTTCCTCGCGATTCTCGGTGCGGCCGCGCTGGTCGTGCTGCGCATGAGCTTCGGCACGCAAGGCGACGAGTGGCACGGGTTCACGCTGCGGAACTACGCCGACCTGCTCGACGGCTACTTTATGAAGTCGCTCTGGCTCACGCTCAAGCTCGCGTTCCAGAGCATGATCTGCGCGGTGCTGCTCGCGATTCCCGTCGCATTGGCGATGGCGCGCACGAAATCGCGGCTCGCGCGGCGTCTGCTGCTGGCTGGCGTGCTGTTGCCGCTGCTCGTCAATCTGCTGTTGCAAGGCTACGGCTGGCTCATCATTCTCGGGCCGGCTGGCCTGCTCAATCACGCGCTCGTCGGCAGCGGCCTCGTGCAACGCCCGCTGATGTGGCTGTACCGCGAAAACGGCGTGCTGCTCGGGCTGATCCAGACGGCGTTTCCGCTTGCCGTGCTGCCGCTGTCGAGCGCAATGCGCGCCGTCTCCACCTCATACGAAGAAGCCGCCGCGACGCTCGGTGCGTCGCGCTGGCAAACGCTGCGTCACGTGGTGTTGCCGCTGGCGATGCCCGGGCTCGTCTCCGGCGCGCTGCTGGTGTTCGCGTACAACGCGAGTGCGTTCGCCGTGCCGCTGCTGCTCGGCGGACGCCGCGTGCCCATGCTCGCGGTGCTGGTCCACGATCAGGTCGCGCCGCTGCTGAACTGGCCGGCTGCGTCGGCCTCCGGCGTCGTGCTGATGCTCGCCACGCTGACGGTAATGGGGCTTTCGCAGCGGCTCGTGCGCCGTACGCAACGTCTTGCCGAGGAGCCTCACCCATGAGCACGCCCGCTCAGACCGCGCGCCGGCATGCTCCGCAGCCTCGTTCTCCACGTCTGCGCATGACGCTGCCCGGACAGCTCGGCAAAGCCACCGCGCTGCTCGCCGCGATCGTGCTGTTTCTCGCCGCGCTGCCCATTCTCACGATGATCACGATGTCGTTCAGCGCGGCCGACACGCTCGAATTTCCGCCGCACGCGTACGGGCTGCACTGGTATCGCGCCGCGTGGCACAGCTTCGTGTCGCCCGACGCGAGCGACACGCTCTCGATGGGCGCGGCATTGAGCACGAGCCTGATCGTCGCGCTCTCGACGATGGTGATCGCCACGTTCGTCTCCGTGCCCGCCGCTTACGCGCTCAGCCGTTACCGGTTTCGCGGCAAGCCGCTGGTTGAACAGCTGGTGGCGCTGCCGCTGGTGTACCCGCTCGTGATGCTCGGCCTCTCGCTGCTGCTCGTGTTCAACGTGCTGCCCGTCGAACTCGGCGTATTCCGCCTGATCATTGCGCATGTGATCCTCGCATTGCCGTTCACGGTGAAGAACTGCGCGGCGTCGGTGGCGGCAATCGGTCCGCAGTTCGAGGAAGCCGCCTGCGTAATGGGCGCGAGCCCATTGCGCGCGCTCGTCGACGTGATCCTGCCGCTGATGCGCCCCGGCATTCTCGCCGGCATGCTGTTCGCGTTCATCGTCTCGTTCAACGAATTCACCGTGACGTTTTTCCTCTACGGCATCGATACGATGACGCTGCCGGTCTGGCTGTACAGCCGCACGGTGTCGTCGCTCGATCCGACCGTATTCTGTTTTGCGGTGTTCATCGTCGCGATCGACTTCGCGCTGATCTGGCTGCTCGAAAAGCTGATCGGCGACGAAGGTGTCGCCCTTTGACACGCGGCCGCTTCATGCGAGCCACCCCACCGAATTGACGCGTTTAGCCGGAGCTTTCGATGACCCATCTCACCTTGCAGGCCGTCACCCGCCGTTTCCACGCGACCTATGCCGTGGACAGCGTCGATCTGAACGTGCCCGACGGCAAGCTGGTGTGCTTTCTCGGACCGTCCGGCTGCGGCAAGACCACGTTGCTGCGCATGATCGCCGGACTCGAAACGCCGAGTTCGGGCAGCATCCAGTTCGCCGGCCGCGACATCACGCGATTGCCCGCGAACCAGCGCGACTTCGGCATGGTGTTCCAGTCGCTCGCGCTGTTTCCGCATATGACGGTCGCGCAGAACATCGCGTATCCGCTGAAGCTGCGCAAGATCGGCAAAGAACAGCAGACGCGGCGGGTTGCCGAGCTGCTGGAGCTGATCCAGCTGCCGAACATGGCGAACCGGCCTGTCACGCAACTTTCCGGCGGCCAGCGCCAGCGCGTGGCGATTGCCCGCGCGATCGCATCGCAACCCAGGCTGCTGCTGCTCGACGAACCGCTCTCCGCGCTCGATGCCAAGCTGCGCGAAGCGATGCAGGTGGAGATCCGCCTGCTGCAGCAGCGCCTCGGCATTACGACGATCATGGTCACGCACGACCAGCGCGAAGCCATGACGATGGCCGACGAAATCGTGGTCATGGAAAAAGGCCGCATCGCGCAGGTCGGCAAGCCGCTCGACATTTATCGCGATCCGGTAAGCGAGTTCGTCGCCGACTTCATCGGCTTCGGCAATATCCTGCCGGTCACGTACGACGGCGCGGGCGGCGTGCATTTGCCGGGTGGCCGGCGTATCGCGCTTGCGCAATCGGCGCGCGTGCCGGATTCGACGAATGACATCCGCCTGCTGATCCGTCCGGAAGACGTATGCGTCAGGACCGCCGACACCCGGACCGACGACGCCGACGCTCGCGGCAACCGCCTGCGAGGCACGGTCGCGTTTATTCGCGACGTGGGCGCGTCGCTCGAAGCGACGATCGACTGCGCGGGCTTCACGCTGACCGCCGCGACCACGCCTCGCGAAACGCCGGGGCTTGCGCTCGGCATGACCGTGCTCGCGGAGTTGCCGCCGCACGCGTGCAAGCTGATCGCGGCGCGCACGGTCACGGCGCACTGAATCACCCACTCCAATACCGACGAACCGACAGAGGAAAGACCATGACTCACTCAGCCCAGCCCCACATCCGCCGCGTGTTTGCCGCGCTGGCCGCCACACTCGCGTTCACCGGCCTCGGCGCGTTGTGCGCGTTTTCTCCGGCGGCGCACGCCGATGCGCTCGACGACATCGCCAGGTCCGGCACGGTACGGATCGGCGTGTTCGAAGACTATCCGCCGTTCGGCTCCATTGGCCCGGACATGAAGCCGATGGGCTACGACATCGACGTCGCGAATCTGATCGGCAAGGCGCTGAACGCGAAGGTGGAACTCGTGCAGGTCACGGGCGACAATCGCATGGCCTTCCTCGCCGACCACAAGGCCGACATGCTGCTCTCGGTGGGCCAGACCCCGGAGCGCGAAAAGGTGATCGATTTCTCGCAGCCCTACGCGCCCTACTACCTGGCCGTGTTCGGCCCGAAAACGCTGCCCGTCAAAAGCGCCGCGGACCTCGCCGGCAAGTCGGTTTCGGTCGCGCGCGGCACGCTGGAAGATCTGAGCGTCACCAAGATCGCGCCGCCCACGGCGACGATCAAGCGTTTTGATGATCCTAACGGCGCAATTTCGGCGTTTCTTTCTGGTCAGGTACAGTTGATGGTGGTCGGCAACGACGTCGGCGCAACCATTCTCGCGCGTCATCCGGCGAATGATCCGGAGCAGAAGTTTTCGCTTTTCAGCTCGCCGGACCACGTCGGTCTGAACAAGAACGAACCGCGCCTGAAGCAGAAGGTCGACGACACGATTGCCAAAGCCCGCAAGGACGGCACGATGAACGCGATCTCGCAGAAATGGTTGCGCGCACCCTTGCCGGCCAACCTCTGAACCTTCACTACGCGCATGGGTGAGCCCCTGCGCGGCGGAGTCCTGATTTCATGATGAGCGCCACGCCATGACCTATGCGTTCGACTTCACCGGCTTCGGCCTCTATGCGGGCATGCTTGCGCGCGGCGCGGCCGTCACGCTCGGGCTGACCGCCGTCTCCACCCTGCTGGGCGGCGTGGTCGGGATAGCCGGCGCGAGTATCGCGGCGGCCGGCCCGAAATGGGCGCGCTGGGTCGTGGCGAGCTACGTGGAACTGATCCGCAACACGCCGTTCATCGTGCAACTGTTCTTCGTATTTTTCGGCCTGCCGAGTCTCGGCATTCATATCGATGAAGTCCAGGCCGCGATTCTTGCGATGACCGTCAATCTCGGCGCTTACGCCATTGAAATCGTGCGTGCGGGCATCGACTCAATTCCGCACGGCCAGGTGCAGGCGGCTCAGGCGCTCGGCCTGCAAGGACGCCAGGTGTTCCGTTTTGTCGTGCTGCCGCAGGCCATTGCCAACGTGTTCCCGGCGCTGCTAAGCCAGGTGCTGATCGTGATGCTCGGCTCGGCGGTGGTGTCGCAAATCTCGGTGCCCGATCTCACTTACGCGGCGAATTTCATCCAGTCGCGCAACTTCCGCTCGTTCGAGAGCTATCTGATTATTACCGTCGCGTATCTCGCGCTTTCCATCATCTTGCGGCAGGTGCTGAACCGGCTCGGGCGGGGTCTGTTCGCGGGCCGCGTCGCGCGCGGCGCCGAAAGCGGGCCGCGCGGTTGGCGCAACCGCCTGATGTGGCGCGGCGCTCGCACCCTGCCGACGGAGCGTTGATCATGGTCGAATTCACGCTGTGGGACATTGCCCGCAATCTGCTGCTCGCCGCCCGCTGGACCGTGCTTCTGTCGCTGATCGCGTTTGTCGGCGGCGGCGTCGTCGGTCTGATCCTGCTTGCCATGCGCGTATCGCCGATCGCGTGGCTGCGACGCGTGGTCGTCGTGTACGTGGAAATTTTCCAGGGCACGCCGCTGCTGATGCAGCTGTTCCTCGCATTCTTCGGGCTGCCGCTGCTCGGCGTGGACGTGTCGCCGTGGGTCGCCGCCACCGTCACGCTGACGCTCTACACCAGCGCCTATCTCGTCGATATCTGGCGCGGCTGCGTCGAGGCCGTGCCGCGCGGCCAGTGGGCGGCGGGTGCGAGTCTGGGCATGACCTTCGGCCAGCAGTTGCGCTATATCGTCTGGCCGCAGGCACGCAGGATCGCGGTCGCGCCCACGGTCGGCTTTCTCGTGCAGGTGGTGAAGAGCACGGCGCTGGCGTCGATCATCGGCTTCACCGAGTTGACCAAGACCGGCACGATGATCACGAACGCGGCGTTCCGCCCATTTCCGATCTACGGCATGGTTGCGATGATCTACTTCGCGATGTGTTTTCCGCTGACCTGGTATGCGCGCGTGCTCGAAAAGCGGCAGAAGGTCGGGCAGCACCGTTGAACATCTGTATGCGGATACAAAAGAGAAGCGGCAACCGCCCGTGAGGCGGTTGCCGCTTTTTTCCGGCACGAGCTATGACGAAGGCACGCGCCGTTACTTCGCCGCCTGGGTCGACTTGCGCAGCTTCGCCACGTCTTCGGCCGAGACCGAAGGCGCGCCGTTGTTCCACCCGCCGCGCACGAAGGTGAGCACGTCGGCGATCTGCTGATCGTTGAGCACCGGCGCGTACTTCGGCATCGGATACGGCGCGGGGATGCCGCCGATCACCAGGTCCTCGGTGCCGTTCAGCGTCACGTTGATCAGTGACGACGGATCTTTCTCCAGCACGTTCGGATTGCCCGACAGCGGCGCCAGCATCGGCGCGAAGCCGCGCCCATCAACGCCGTGACAGTGCATGCAGTACGCCGTATAGACACGCGCGCCGGCATTGTTCGCCGGACGGTTCAGCGACACCTTCGTCGCCTGCGGATCGAACGTGTACGGCGGCGCACCGGTGCCGCCCGCCGCCGGCAACGACTTCAGGTAAGCCGACATGGCCGCGACGTCCGTGTCGCTCATGTTCTGCGTGCTGTTGTTGATCACGCTGGTCATGGAGCCGAACGCCGACGCATGACGGTTCGCACCGGTCTTCAGGAACGCCTGCAGATCCTGGTCGTTCCAGCGGCCGAGACCCACGTTATGCTCGCCCGTCAGGTTCGACGCGAACCAGCCGTCGAGTACGCCGCCCGTCAGGAACGCGCTGCCGGTTTCGTCGAGCGCCTTCTCCTGGAACGCAATACCGCGCGGCGTATGGCATGAACCGCAGTGGCCGAGGCCCTGAATCAGATACGCGCCGCGATTCCATGCCACGTCCTTGCCCGACTTGTCCTGATAGACGCCCTTGTCGAGAAACACCATGTTCCAGAACTTCAACGGCCAGCGCATGTTCAGCGGCCACTTGATGTCCGGCTCGCGGTTGGGTTGCTGCACGGGTGCGACGCCGCTCATGAAATACGCGTAAAGCGCCTTCATGTCGTCGTCGTTGACCTTCGCGTAGGACGGATACGGCATGGCCGGATACAGATTGTGGCCGTCTTTCGCGACGCCTTCGCGCATCGCCCGCGCAAAGTCCGCCTCGCTGTAGCTGCCGATGCCGGTCTGCTGATCCGGTGTGATGTTGGTGGTGTAGATGCGGCCCATCGGCGTGTTCATCGGCAGGCCGCCGGCGAACGGTTTGCCCTTGGGCGCCGTGTGACAGGCGACGCAGTCGCCGAGCTTCGCGACGTAAGCGCCGCGCTGCACGAGCGCCTGGTCGGCGGCATGGGCGGGCACCTGGGCGGCGAACGGCAAGACCGCGCACAGCGCCGCAGCGAGACCCTTCAGTGTAGTTTTCATGTGAGGCTCCGGTTAGGCGGTCTGTAGCTGGCTGCCGACGGGCAACTGCCGCAGGCGCTTGCCGGTGGCCGCGAAGATCGCGTTGGTCAGCGCAGGCGCGAGCGCCGCGGTGCCCGGCTCGCCGATGCCGCCGGGCGCCTCGCTGCTTTTGACGATATGCACGTCGATCGGCGGCGTCTGATCGATACGCAGCATCCGGTAGTCAGTGAAATTGTTCTGCTCGACGCGGCCGTCCTTGATCGTGATCTCGCTGTAGAGCGCCGCCGTGATCCCGAAAATGATGCCGCCTTGCACCTGCGCCTCGATCGTGTTCGGGTTGACCACCATCCCGCAGTCCACCGCGCACACCACGCGGTTCACCGCGACTTCGCCCTGATCCACCGACACGTCCACCACCATCGCGAAGTAGCTGCCGAATGCGTGCATCACCGAGACGCCGCGCCCCTGCCCTTTGGGCACCGCGCTGCCCCAGTTCGCCGCCTGCGTGGCCGTGTTCAGCACGTTCAGCGCGCGCGGCGTCTTGCCCAGCAGATCCTGGCGGTATTTGACGGGATCGACCTTGGCCTGCGCCGCCAGTTCGTCGATGAAACTCTCCACCACGAACGTGCCGCGCGTGGGACCGACGCCGCGCCAGAACGCGGTCGGCACGGCGTGCGGCTCCTGGCGCACGTAATCGACCAGTTGGTTCGGCAGGTCGTACGGCAGATCCGCCGCGACTTCCACGGCGTCCGGATCGAGCCCATCCTTGAATGCGGGCGGCGCAAAGCGCGCCATCACCGACGAGCCGACGATCCGGTGCTGCCACGCGACCGGTTTGCCGTTCGCGTCGAGTCCGGCCGAGATCTTGTCGTAGTAGTACGGGCGGTACATGTCGTGCTGGATGTCCTCTTCGCGCGTCCACAGCACTTTGACCGGCGTCTGCACCTGCTTGCCGATCTTGACCGCCTGCGTGACCATGTCGAACTCGAGCCGCCGTCCAAAGCCACCGCCAATCAGGTGGTTATGCACGACGATCTTGTCGGCGGGCAAGCCGGTTTCCTTCACGGCGGCATCCACCACGCGCGTGGGCACCTGCGAGCCGAGCCAGATGTCGCAGCCGTCGGCGCGCACGTGAACCGTGCAGTTGATCGGCTCCATGGTGGCGTGCGCAAGAAAGGGCTGCTGATACACGGCGTCCACGCGCGTTTTCGCATTGGAAAACGCGTTGCCCACGTCGCCTGCCTTGTGCGCGATCGCCCCGTTGCGCTGCGACGCATTGGCCAGATCGTCGACGATCTGCTTCATGCCGATGTTCGCGCCCGCGCCTTCGTTCCAGGTGATGTTGAGCGCCTGCACGCCGCGCTTCGCGGCCCAGGTATGGTCGCCGATCACGGCCACCGCGTTGTCGATCCGGATCACCTGGCGCACGCCCGGAATCTGCTTCGCGTGGGTGTCGTCCACCGTCGCAAGCGTGCCGCCGAACACCGGGCAGTTCGCGATGGCGGCGTACACCATGTCGGGCACGCGCACATCGAGGCCGAACATCGCGGTGCCGTCCACTTTCTCCGGCGAGTCCAGACGTTTGGGCGACGTGCCGATCAGCTTGAAGTCTTTCGGGTTTTTCAGGGGGACGTTCTGCGGCACGGGCAGTTTGGCGGCGGCGTCGACGAGCTGCCCGTAGCCGATGCTGCGATTGCTCGCCGCATGTATGACCTGGCCGGCCTGCGCATGGCAGCTAGCAGGTTCGACCTGCCATTGCTGCGCGGCTGCGCTGATCAGCATGGTGCGGGCGGTGGCGCCGGCTTTGCGCATGGGGTCCCACGCATAACGGATCGACGTGGATCCGCCGGTCAACTGGCCGCCGAGCAGCGGGTCCGTGAAAAGCTTGTCGTTCGGCGGCGCGTGATCGACCACGACCGAGTCGAGCGGCACTTCGAGTTCCTCGGCGATCAGCATTGGAATCGACGTGTAGACGCCCTGACCCATCTCGACCTTCGGGATCACCAGCGTGACCTTGCCGGCAGTGTCGATCTGGATGAATGCGTTTGGCGCGAATACACCGCTTTGCGGCGCTTCATTGCCGTCGCCGCCAATCACCGATTTACCCGTTTTCTGATCCTGGCTTGCAGCGGGCAGGCTGAAACCGAGCAGCAGACCACCACTGGCCGCCGCGCCCACTGTCACGCCGAACTTGAGGAAGTTGCGCCGCGAGAAACCCGCCGCGGCTTGCGCGCCGTGCGTGCCAGGCTGCGCGCCATTCTGTGCATCGAGCAATCCCTGGGACATGTCAGGCTCCCTTCGCGGCTTGCTTGATGGCCGCGCGAATGCGGTTGTACGTCCCACAGCGGCAGATGTTGCCGGCCATGGCGGCATCGATGTCCGCATCCGTTGGATTGGGGTTGCTCGCGAGCAGTGAAGCCGCCGACATGACCTGGCCGGACTGGCAGTAGCCGCACTGCACTACGTCGAGCTGGCGCCATGCCTGTTGCACTTTCTGTCCGGCGGGCGTCGCGCCGACTGCTTCGATCGTGGTGATCTTCCTGTCGCCGACGGCGGCGGCCGGCAGCACGCACGAGCGTACCGCCACACCGTCCAGATGAACCGTGCAGGCGCCGCATTGAGCAATGCCGCAACCGAATTTTGTGCCGGTCAAGCCGACGAGGTCGCGCAAAACCCACAGCAGCGGCATGTCGGGCGGCGCGTCGACGGTATGGGTTTCGCCGTTGATAGTGAACGTGGTCATAAGCGGCTCCGGGGTGGGGATTATTGTTAGTGAGTCAGAAAAGCCGGCTCTTTAGCGAGAGCCGTCAAACCAAAACCGAAAGAGTGGCGACGTTTATTCGATTAACCGGACTAATACGCAGGGCGGATTGCGCACAGTCCAGCATCGCGGCGAAGGCCGACAGCAAGGGCCTTCGCGGCGTCGAGCAGATTGTAGTCGGGAAAAGAAAATTCGCGTGCCCGCGCGCGCATCGGCATGCCATGTGCATCTCGCACGGTTCGAATCGAAGCCGGGCAATTTTGATAGCATGGACAGTCATCTCGCCGACCATACGAAGGAGCCGCACGATGAACGACCCGCAATGTACTCAATTCCTGTCGGAGATTCGCAAGCCGCTGCTCGCATTGCATAAGGCTATTCTGGATCATGAACGCGCGGCTTACGAGAAAGAGTTCGGCCCGGTAACGCCCGCCGCATTTTTGCAGGTGCTGATTAACGGTTCCGGCTTTCGCTGGCTCACGCCGCTTTCAACGGTGATCGCGAGCGTCGACGAAATTCTCGACGACAAGGAAGCCGATGCCGGTGACCGTCTCGCCGCCGCCGAGGCAGTCACAGGACTCTTCTCGTCCGACATGCCGAACAATATCTTCCTGCCCCGCTATCTGCCGCTGTTGCAATCCGATCCCGGGATCCTGCATCACCACGGACAGGTGGCGCAGTTGCTGCGCGGAATCGAGGAAAAGAGGTAGCCGCATCCCGTATTTCCTCACCTTCCGGAAGCGCGGTATCGAGCAGTCGGGCAGTGCATAGGCGGCGCACTGCCCTGACGCGATGAATGGATGACCCGGCTTTGTGGACTATGAAGGTCGCCAGCACACGCGAAATAGCGCAATGTGTATGGGATTCGTACGGGATTCGCAACAGTGACGCTTCCAGCCACGTTGCACGAGCCCGTATCAGCGCGCCGCCTTTCAAATTGCCTGGGTTTGCTGAATAAAAGCAAGGGTGAGCTTTTACGGGAGCGCACGCCATGTGACGCGTGCCGCACGGTGCAACAGCCGCGCGCTTCGTCGCCGGAAAATAAAAATGCCGATGCCCATCACAGGCACCGGCATTTTCGTTGAGCCACTTTACGCGCGCGCAGCGCGACAGCTTTTACCGCAGCGCTTTGACCGCGTCCGCCGTTACATTGGCGGGCTGGCCGCCCCACGTGGCGCGCAGATAGTTTGCGAGCTGCGCGAGTTCGGTGTCGCTCAGTTGCCGCGCGAAGCCCGGCATGTCCTGCATGCGCTCCAGGCCCGGAAACTCCTCCGGCTCCAGACCGTCGAGCATCGCGACGAGCAGATTGCGCGGATCGCTTTGACGCAGCGTCGAGTTTGCCTGCATCGGCACGGCGACATGCGGCTTGCCCTGCCCGTTCAGTCCGTGACAACCCGCGCACACCGCGAGGTAGACGTTGCGGCCCGCTTCGAGTTGCGCGGCATCGGCCGAACCCCGCTGCAACGCCTGCGGCGCCAACGGATGATCGCCAAGCAGATAGGTAGAGAGCGCGCGCAGATCGTCATGCGTCATGTACTGGCTGCTCAGATGGATCACCGGATACATTTCGCCGAACGCCGAGCCTTGCGGCGCAATGCCCGTTGCGAAGAAGGCCTGCAGATCCGTCGCCGTCCAGCCCCGTGCGGCGAGACCCTGCGGCGTGATATCGGGCGCGGCGATACGGCCAAGCGCCGCGCCCGTCAGCGGCCTTGCATTATCGAGCTGGCCCGAGAACGCGCGCGGTGTGTGGCACTCCGCGCAATGACCCAGTGCGTTCGCCAGATACCGGCCACGATTCCAGTCCGCCGATTGTCCCGTCGATGCATCCGGCAACGCGTCCCTCAGGAACGCCCAGTCCCAGAACCGCACGCCAAAGCGCAGGTTGAACGGGAACGTCAGGTCCGGGTCACGATTCGTTACGGCAGCCGGTTTCTGCGCCATCAGGTAGGCGTAGATTGCGTCGCTGTCCGCGCGCGACAACATCCGGTACGACGTGTACGGCATCGCGGGATACAGATGCTTGTCCGGCGCCACGCCGTCATGCAGCGCTTTATACAGGTCGTCGGCAGTCCAGTTGCCGATGCCGTGCGTCCTGTCGGGCGTGATGTTGGTCCCGTAGAACGTGCCGAACGGAGACGCCAGCTTCACGCCACCGGCGAACGGCGCGCCGTCCGCGGCCGTGTGGCACGCGGCGCAGTCGGCGGCCTTGACGAGATAACGGCCACGCGCGAGCGGATCGGCGGCAGTGGACTGCGGACCCATGGCGGCGGCGGCGGCCGTAGCGGCGGCCAGATCGTCCTGCTTCGCACAGGCGCTCAGCACGAGCGCGGTGCCGAGCGCCAGTAGCGCGCGGCTGACGCGCCGGGGACGATCGCCGAAGCGGGTCGTTCGAGCCGCCACGCGATTCTCAAGGCGACTCGCGCTGCCGCTCCCCGAGGTTGTCGCCATGCGGCTTGCGATGCGTCTCGTCATGCTGCGGCTCCCGGAACGGCATCTTTCACGAGGCCGGGCGTCGTCATCACGACTTCCTTCACGGCTTCGTAATAGCGCACGTAGCCCGTGCAGCGGCAGATGTGGTCGTTCAGCGCGGCGGTGATGGTGACTTCCACCTTGTCGCGCGCGACCGGCTGACGCTTCAGGCGTTCGAGCAACACGATTGCCGCATTGACGAAGCCCGGCGTGCAGTAGCCGCACTGGAAACTGAAATGCTCCAGGAACTTCTGCTGGATCGGCGCGAGTTCGACGACCTCGCCCGCTTCGTTGCGCGTCGCGTGCCCTTCGATCGTGCGAATACTTTTGCCGTGGAAGAAGTTTGCACCGGTGATGCAGGTGCGCACTTCCTCGCTGGTGCCGTCCGGGTTGTCCACGATCACGACGCACGCGTGACAGATTCCCTGACCGCAGCCGAGCCGCGAACCGGTCAGGTGCAGATACTCGTGCAGGTAGTCGATCATCATCAGACCGGCCGGCACGTCGGTCGGTCCGACCATGCTGCCGTTCACTCTGACCGACAACGGCAGCTTGCGAAAATGCGTCAACGGCTGTTCGACGGGCGGGCTTGCAGGACCAGCCGGTGTGCCGGCGGACGTGCTGCCCGTGGTCGTCACCGAAGAACTGGCCGCGACGGCGGAAGCCGCCTGAGCATCGCTTGCGGGAACCCTGGCAGTGGCGTCGGCAGCCGCGCCACCCGCGGCGGTTGCGTTCACCGCGCCGCTCGCCGCGCTGGCGCTCGTGCTGGCATTGGCGTTGGTTTGAATAGCGTCCGTCATGCGAGCGCCTCCTGAATACGTTGCGGGGTAACCGGCAGGTCGGTAAAGCGATGGCCGATCGCGTGGGCGATAGCGTTCACGATGGCGCCGACCACTGGAATCATCACGACTTCTGCGATGCCCTTCGGCGGATCGGTGTCGGTCAACGGCGGCAGCACTTCGCCGGTCTGGGTCCAGACGGCGACGTCGGTGGCGCGCGGCAGGTGGTATCGATTGAAATTCCACGTGCCGTTGCCGGGGCCATCTTCGTAAAGCGGCAGATATTCGTGCAGTGCGTGGCCGATGCCCATGGCAAGACCGCCCTGCAATTGACCCGACACGAGTTGTGGCGAAATCTGATTGCCGCACTCCATGATCGAATGATGCGCAAGCAGATCGACCTTGCCGCTCGCCTCATGCACCGATAACTCGACGAGCGTGCCAACCGCGCTGTAATACGTGACGGCGGCGTTGTTGCGTTGCACCGGCGCAATGAATACGCGCTGACGGTCGAGCACACGGTAGCGGTTCACCGTGGTCTGCAACTTCTTGCGCTCGTCGGCGGCGTTATCGCCATAGCGCACCGAAAGACCGTCGAGCGGCAGACGCACCACGTTGCCGTCGATATCGAATTCCGCCTCGGTCCACTGCCAGCGGTTGAACACATGGACCGTCGCACCCGTCACGAGTCCGAGTTCGTGCGCCTTCTTCGCGAGCTGATCGAACGGCAGCGCTTCGAGACCTGCTGCGGAGAGCTTGCCGTCTACCCAGCGTGCGTCTTCGATACGCACGACCAGCGGCGCGGCCTGTCCGCCGCCGATACCCTGGCCCCAGAGGCTCAGCGCCGCCGGCCACAGACCGTGGGTGAACAGCACGCGTGCGGCCTCGCGGGTGCTGTGCGTGAAGTAGTACGCCGAATTCGTCGCGCTCGACGGCGACGCATAGCCGGGCGACCAGCGCGGATTCGCTGCGAGCTTGTCCTGATCCGCCTGCGACATCGTGTATGGATCGCCGCTCGTCACGACCGGCAGATCCGGCCAGTCCGTGATCGCAACGTGCACGTCGGTGGCCGGCTTGCCAAGCCACTTCGCGACAGCGACCGCCTGCGACGTCGACATACCCGTGCCGATTTCTGCCGCCGTGTGCTGCAGGCTGATCTTGCCTTCGGCCGTGAACTCGACCTTCGCGAACGAGGTCTCCGCGCCCGTGCCGAAATCTTTCTGTACACACGCGAAGCCGACGCCGTAGCGCTTGCCCGGGTGCGTCGCTTCGAACTCGGCCTTGCGCTTTGCGCGGTTGATCCACAGCGGATGCACCTTCGCCTTGTTCAGCACGTCGTCGACGCGAATCGCGCCGGCCGGCACCGCGCCCTGCGTGTTCTTCATGCCCGAGCGCAGCGCGTTTTTCAGACGGAAGTCGATGGGATCGACCCCGAGTTGCGCCGCGATTTCGTCGACCATCATTTCGGTCGCGGCCATGCTCTGCAGCGTGCCGTAGCCGCGCGCGGAACCTGCGTCGATTGCACGCGACGCAACGGCGACCGCGGACAGATCGTTCTTCGGGAAGTAGTAGATCGATTGCGCGGCCGTTGCGCCCACCATGGCCACCGACGGCGAGAAGTTGCACCGTCCGCCGCCGTTCGCTTCCATCTCGGCCTTGAACGATTGCAGCAGACCCGTCTTCCTGTCGACCGCGATCCGGTAATTCATCTTGAACGCATGGCGCTTCAGCGCAGTCTGGAACTGCTCGTAGCGGTCGTTGGCAAGACGCACCGGCCGGCCGTCCGAGTACAACGAACAGACGAGGCCGTAGAACGGCACGTTGAAGTGATCTTTCGAACCGTAGCCCACGGTATAGCACGGGTGAATGAACAGCTTCTTCACCGGGAAAGCGCATTTCGCGACCATCTCCGCGGCGCTGTCGCCGACTTCGGACGGCGCTTGCGTCGGCACGACCATATGCAGCGATTGAGTCGCTGCGTCGTACCACGCGTTTACGTTGTCGGGCTCGAGCGCAGCCGTATCGATCGACTGTGTGTTGTACTCGCGCGCCATCACAAGCCAGTCCGGCGACGGCTGGTCGAGTTCGTGCTGGATCTGCGCGGCGTGGAACATGCCCTGCTCGTCGAGCTTGCCGTGTTCGACGCCGTCCGGCCACACCGGCTGATGTTTGCGCATCATGCTCGGGAAGATCGGCGCGTCTTTCAGGCTGGAGTAGCTGTCGTCGTCATAAGGCGTGTTGCCGCCGACACGCACGAAGCGGAACGTGCCCCACGGATCGCGCTCGAGCGGCCCGGTCTGCGCGCCGTAACGGATGATCTGATCCTGGAACTTGAGCTTGTCTTTTGCAAAGCGGAAGCGCGCGAAATCGTGATAGATGAGAATGGCCACCGCGTGCCCGAGGTAGGCGGGCGTCTTGCCGGGCGGCAGCAGCATGTCGTCGCCATAGAACGCGGGGAACACGAGGCCGTCGCGCTTCAGGTCGTCGGCGCTCACCACGCGATCCGGTTTCAGCTCGTCGCCGAGCAGGCTCAGATCGAAGCCTTCATAGGTACGGTCGGCGAGCGTCGTGCGCAGAATGAATGCATGCGACTGCTGTTGCGGCCAGTGCGGCATGTCGGTTGCGCGAATGTCGCGCGCGAATACTTTCGAACCCGTCACCTTGGATATTCCGTCGATACGGAATTTCGCCTGGCCGTTGACGGCGTCCCACTGAACCGGCGTGAGAATCTTCTCTTCGAACAACGCGGCGAATGCGCGGCTGCCCATCGGCGCGATATAGACCGAGACACCCGCCAGCACACTGGCCTTCAGAAAACTGCGACGCGAAAGGCCGAGTTTCCCCATGGACTTCTCCTTTATTGAAAACAGCGGCAACACGGCGGCGCAGCCGACTTGCTGCGACCTCGTGCGCAGCCGCGCGCCATGCGCGCCAAACCCGCGTTGAATGGCTTTCGCCGCGACGAGGGAGGGGTTCGATCAGCAGGCGCAAGCTCGCGCCCGAGCGGTCGGCGACCTGCGGCGGCTATTCATTCAGCGTATGACCGCGCCGCAGTCGTTGTGACTTTCGTTGAACTACCGTGAGTTGCCCACTCTTTGTCCTACAGAGGACAAGGGCCGCGATTATCGCGCTGATTTGCCGCACGTTGCGTCAAATTTTGTCCCGCTATCTCGCAAATAAAGAAACGCGTATAGATTGTCATAACGCCAGTTATATAAAGCTCATGCGGCTTTGTTAATAAGCTGATTTCGGACCGGTCGGCGGTTTCCGCCGTGCGATCAGAAAGCACGTCTGTTTATAAAGGGTTCCTAATTATTTAAGGTGCTCAAGTCTCTTTACGGATGGGTACTCGCCACGCGCAGCTTTTTGCTGAACGCCAGGCTCAATCTCTTTAATGGTGACGGCAATCGCCAAGGGTCGCGCGAACACCCCGCCCTTTCGGACAAATCTTATGCGCCATTAGGAATAGGACGATAGGTAGGCAATCGCGAAAAAAATATTCTTACGCGTCCGCCCCTTGCCTGGCCTGCGCCGCGTCCAACGCGGCAGGCTGGTCAGCCGGGAAATCCATACCGTCAGAATATTTTTCTTCGCCGCCTTCCCAGCGCGGCGAAGCGTCGAGGTGAACAGTGGACCCGCTCAGCCCATCCAATTCGGCCAGCCGCTTCATGAGCGGCTTTTTTCTCGGCGCACTGATCGCCGCCGTCATCATGGTTCTGCTATGCAACGCTGGCCAGTTCTCTCCGTTCATGGCACGGCTGCATGCGCTACAACAGGTGATCGTAACGGCGCTCGTGTCGCTCGTTATCGTCGACGCAAAACCGTTGATGTACAAAACCGTCTGGCGTGAAAAACGCTGTAGTTTCGTGCTCGACGAAGACATCAGCGCGACGCTTCGTGGCCGTACCTTCGGCATTCCTGCCGGCGTGATTGTCGGCATCCTGATCCAGAACTTCGTGATGAACTGAGCGTGTGCCGGCTCGTCGCCCGGCCGTTCGCTAGAACTTGTGCCTGATCGCCGCGCGCACCACGACCTGCTTCGACGTGGATGACGGCGATTGCGTGCCGACGTTGAACGCATCGTCCAGAATCGAATAGGTCGAGTCGCCCGTCACCTGCTGGTATTCGCCCTGTATATAGACGTCGGTGCGTTTGGACAGGTTGTAGTCCGCCATCAGACCAAACGAGTGGACCCGCGGCTTGACCCCGCCGTTCGAAGCGTCATAGGTTTCCATCGTATAAACGTACTGCGCGCCGACGAAAAACATCGGCGAGATCTGATACTTGCCATTCACTTCGAAGTTTTGATATTTCAGCGAGTTCAGCAGAATGCCCGGCGGCGCGAGCGGCGTGATACCAAGGTAGCCGTTGCCGGTCGGGTCGAGGTAATTCGAATTCGTATAGACGAAGCCCGCGGTGGCCGGCCCGAACGTGTACGTCATCCCGCCGCCGAACGTGCGCATGCGGCCCGCTATGAAACTCGCGTCGTTCGAGGTGATCGCGCCATTCGCGCCATTCCCCGGGTTATCGGCCTGAAGATAGGCGCCCGCGACGAGCAGGCCGCCGTACGCATACTGTCCGCCGAAACTGTACGCACGGTTATTCGCGAAGCCGGTGTCGTTGCTGAAGCTGTACATGCCGCCGAACTGGAAGCCGGACAGCGACGGGCTCGTGTATTTGACCGCGTTGTCGAGGCGAAACGAGTTGTCGGTGTTGTCGTTGTCGTACGGGTGGGAAAACAGCAAGCCGGCCCAGTTGCCGTTTGCGGTGGTCTGCGCAAGATAGTCGACCATCGAATCGTACTGGCGGCCGAACGTCAATGAGCCGTAGTTGTCTGCGCTCAGCCCGACGAATGCCTGGCGCCCGAACAGCCGGCCGCCCTGGTTCAGGCGCCCGGAGTTCACGTCGAAACCGTTTTCAAGCTGGAAGATCGCCTTCAGTCCGCCGCCGAGTTCTTCCGAGCCTTTCAGACCCCAACGGCTGCCTTGCGCATAACCGCTTGTCAGTTCATACACATGACCGCGACCGGCGTTGTTCGTGTAGTTCACACCCTCGTCGATCACCCCGTAAAGCGTCACGCTCGTCTGCGCCGAAGCGGACGCTGCAAATGCGGCGCACAAAGCGGCAGAGACAGCCAGCGCGAACACTTGCTTGTTCATGAAGATCTCCCTGCACTCTCGAGTAATGGGACAACTCGATCCGACCGCCCGATCGCCCTTCGACGGGTCAACCACGGACTCCGGGGCGCTTGTTGGAAATCGTCACACGCCGATTGCTGGCCGTCCATTGGGTGCCACGCTCAAAGCTCAAATCGTTGCTAATTCTCCACTTGCCACACCCGCCCCTTTTTTTGACGAGCGCAATGAGGTAAGCGGCGAGCCGTCTTGAGCGCACTTCCGCTGTGTTCAGTATGGTTGGGGTTAACGCGTAGATTTAACGGCCGCATTGTCACAAAAAGAAATATAATCATGGACTTGCTGCACCGCGGCGGCGGAACCCATGAACGGTTGTCAGGGTCTCCATGAAAGCTATTTTTTGCAAAAGCAGGTGGCCCGAGCTTCGGCGGCTCCAGACCGATTCGCGACAGAGTGGCAACGAAAATCTGACGCCTGGCGACGTTTGCCGCGCTGCATGAGCGCGCCGTCGCGACGGGCATTTTGACGACAAGAAATGAAACAATCGCAATCCCGCCTGATCGAGCTCGATTTTTTCCGCGGACTGGTCCTGTTGATCATCGTGGTGGACCATATCGGCGGCAGCATTCTGTCGCGTGTCACGCTACACGCCTACGCACTGTGCGATGCCGCCGAAGTGTTCGTGTTTCTCGGAGGCTTTGCCACCGCCACGGCTTATGCGGCCCTTGCCGAACGGCGCAGCGAAGCCACCGCGCGCAACCGGTTCCTGCGCCGCTCGCTGGAGATCTACCGCGCGTTCCTCGTCACTGCGGGTCTGATGCTGCTGGTCAGCGCCGTGCTGACCGCTTTCAGCATCGACGCTCCTAATCTCGCCACCACCGATCTCGACGACCTGATGGACGCGCCGCTTGCCGCGCTTCGCGACATTCTGCTGTTTCGCCGCCAGCCGTATCTCGCCTCGGTACTGCCCATGTATGCGTTCTTCGCGCTGCTCGCGCCCATGGTGCTGCCGCTTGCGCGCAGCAAGCCGTGGCTGCTGCTGGCCGGCAGCGTCGCCTTGTGGGCCGGGGCGCCGGCCGTCGACGCCTATCTGCCCGCAGCGCCGGACATGCATTGGGATTTCAATCCGTTTGCGTGGCAACTGCTGTTCGTGATCGGCGTACTCGCGCGCTGCCAGCGCGTCTACCAGCGGGTCAGCGCGCATCGGCTTGGCTGGATCGTGAGCGCCCTCGCTTTCGCCGTGGTGGCGGCGGCCGCGTATTACAAGCTTTTCATCGAACACGAGCCGCTTGACGGCAGCCTGAAGCAGAACCTTTCGTACTTGCGCGCGGTGAATTTTCTTGCGATCGGCTGGCTCGTCGCCAATCTGATCCAGCTCGGCTGGGCAAAGAAGGCCGCGCAGTGGCTGCCGTGGGTCGGCGTGATCGGCCGCAAGGGGTTGCTGTGTTTCGTGGCGGGCGCGGTGATTTCGCTGACCGTCGACTCGGTGCTCTACGCGGCCACCGACGGCTATCTGAACTATCCGCTCGGCCTGCTCGCGGACGCAATTGCGGTCGGCGCGCTGTTCGCGGTGGCGCTGGCATCCGAACCGCTCAAACGTTTCTTTGCCCGGCTTTACGGCACCCGTCTGCGCACGTGGCCGTAAGCGCTGCAAGATCGTGGCGAGCCGCGCTTTTGCTCGCCGTACACGTTGAAGAGGCGCCACCGGTTAGTCCCACGCCGCGAGTCACCCAAGCGCCGCACGCTCCATCCGATATGCGTCCACTCCTGCACTCCGCCCTTCTCGTTGTGTGCGCCGCCACTCAGGCGCAGGCTGACGCCAGTACGGTGATCACCCGCAGCTTTCACTCAAATGCGCTCGACCGCGACTGGTCCTACACGATTTACCTGCCCACCGGCTATCGCCACGATGGCGCCCGGATCCCGGTGCTCTATCTCCTGCATGGCAACAATGGCGACGCGACCGACTGGATCACGCAAGGCCACCTGCAAACCGCCGCCGACGTGCTGATCGAGCACAAGGAGATGCCGCCCGTCGCGATCGTGATGCCGCAGGGCGGCACGGACTGGTATGTCGATCGCAAGGAGAAAATGGAGACCGCGTTTTTCGACGATCTGCTGCCCGAGATCGAATCGCACTATGCAGTGTCCACGCAGCGTGGCGGCCGGATGATCGGCGGTGTGTCGATGGGCGGCTTCGGCGCGCTGCGCTATGCGATGACGCAACCCGAACTGTTCTGCGGCGCATTGCTGCTGAGCCCGGCCATTTATGCGACCGAGCCGCCGCGCGCGTCCGCGGCGCGACGGGTCGGTGTGTTCGGCGAGCGGCAATTCGATGCGAGTGTCTGGCACGCGCTCAACTATCCGGCGCAGTGGGAGCACTACATGAGCCGGCCGTATCGGCTGCCCATGTTCATCGCCGCCGGCGACGACGATCTCTCGATCCAGGCCGAGGCATCATCGCTGTACACGCATTTGCGGCTGGCGGGAAACCCGGCGGCGCTGCGCATTATCGACGGCGGCCACACGTGGGACGTGTGGAGCGCATTGCTGCCGGCCGCGCTCAAGTACACGCTCGCCTGCGTGAAGCCCGTTGCGCAGGAGCACCCGTCTTATCAGCGGCCATGAGCCTGGCGGTTCATGTGGCGGCTGATGTGGCGGCTGATGTGGCGGCTCATGTGGCGGCTCATGTGGCGGCTCATGTGGCCGCTCATGTGGCGGCTCATGTGGCCGCTCATGTGGTAGTCATGTGGCGACTCAAGTAGCGGCCTGACACGACGACTTGCCAGAACCGCCGCCCTCCCGCCATCGCGTGTGCAACTATTGCACGAGGTCAGTCCACAGCACCATCAGCACGGTCATCAACGCGGGCCCGATGAACAGCCCGAGCAGCCCGAAGGTCTCCGCGCCGCCAAGAATGCCGAACAGAACGAGCAGAAACGGCAACCGCGTGGAATTGCCGATCAGCACTGGCCGGACGAAGTGCTCGGCGACGAACACCACCACCGTGCCAAACGCGGCCAAACCGATTGCGCTCGCCACCGAACCCTGCGAGAACAGCCATAACGCAGCCAGCCCGAACGTGAGCGGCGCACAGAATGGCAGCATCGCGGCGATTGCGGTGATCAGCGCCAGCAGTGCGACGTGCGGCAAGCCGGTGATGAAGTACGCCACGCCCATCAGCGCACCCTCCCCGAGTCCGACCACCACGAGTCCGGACACCGTTCCGCGCACCGCCGCGGCCATACGCTGAAGCAGTTGCGCACCGGCTTCGCCGAACGCCCGCCGCATGCCCTTGATCAGGTCGCCGGACAGGCGCGGCCCTGCCTGGAAGATCACGAACAGTGTGACCAGCATGAACGCGAACACCATCATCGCGTGAATCGCGCGTGCGCCGAAATGGCGGCCGAGCGTCATAACCGTGGCGCCGTGCAACTGCTTCATCGCCGAGGAATCACGCAGCGGTTGCGCGAGATTGGCCTGCCACCAGGCGGTGATCTGATGCGCGCCGACAGGCAGGTTCTGCAGGAAAGCCGGCATGGGGATGCCATTTTCCTGCGCCGTCTTGAACCATTCAGTCAGGTCATGCATTTCGTGCAGCGCCTGGCCGATGGCGATTCCCACAGGCAGCACGACCAGCAATGCAATGGCGAGCGTGAGCGCGACGGCCACCAGGGTCGTGCGGCCCTTGCACCAGCGGCTTCCCTCGAGTTTGTGCAGCAACGGCCACAAAGCAATGGCGATGACGCCGGCCCACGCCACCACCGCGATAAAGTCGCGCACGACCCATAGCGCGAGCAGCACCAGCCCGATATACAGTGCGAGCGAGTACGCCCTCTGCTTTCTCAGGCGATCCTGCGGTGACGACGATTCAGAAGGGACAACGGGTGGGCGTGAATTCATGGAGACTCTTTGGTTTTGCGAACCTGCGCGCGAGCCGACAGGAAAAAAATAAAAGCGCTAGACTTGTTCCCGGTCGCTCTGCAATAGCGACATCTTAAAGGAAGCGCCCGTGCCCTTTACAGGCGGTGATTCCGTCGCGCTCCAGTCAACACTGCGTTGCAAAAACAGACGTTATCGAAAAATGCCCTTTGATCAGGCCGCCTCAAGCCGGTCGTTGGGAGCTGGCGCAAATGTCAAGCGTAATTGTTGCTAAATCGAGAACAGTGTTTCAACGCGGACAGAATGGCTCTTAAGCGTCCGCAGGAATACATTCGGCACACCACCACACGGAGCCGACCACGATGACCTTAGAGTCCATCCCCCTAGACGGTAGCAACGGCGTTCGCATCGAGATCCTCGAGCGCTCCGACACTACGCTGGTCATCCGCTGGGTCGAGCCAGGCCGTTGCCATTATGGCGAGCAGCGCTGGCGCCGTCGCTCGGCGCATACGTCTGGCACATGCGCGGTATCGCGCCGCAAGATCCGTCGCGGCGATGCGGTCTTCAAGCCGGCAGAGCGTCCCGCACCCGCCAATGCCTCCGCGATGATCTGCGCCGATCTGCTCGGCGAAGCCTGAAAAGTCTGTCTGTCGCGCCGGCAGCGTCTTATCCCGCCAGACGCGCCGGTCTGCGGTCATGACCGCACGCCACATCGCGCGACGCAAAACCACCCCCGATTGCAGCCCTGCGCCTCGTGCGTTAAGGTGGATCTCATTGCGGCTCGTCACCGCGCCGGCGTGGTACGCGGCGTAGTATCGACCGCATTTCCACCCACCGCGCCGCGAACGTTGCGGCGCTGCATGAGGGCACACCATGGCTGAAGATACGCCGGACACCCGCATTCCCGCTGCACCATCGGTCTCATCCTCCACCGCACCCGACGCGCCGCGCGCCGCCCTGATTGCTCCTCAACAGTTCTCGCTCGACGTGCTGCTCGAAAAGTACGCAAAGGGCGACGAACAGTCCGCTGACGACGTCTACCGGCGCGTCGCGCGCGGCGTTGCGCAGGCGGAGCCGGCAGCACTGCGCGACACGATCGAGGCGCGCTTCGTCGACAATTTGCGGCACGGCGCGCTCGGCGCTGGCCGCATCATGAGCGCGGCCGGCACGGGCATCGCGGCGACGCTGATCAACTGCTTCGTGCAACCGGTTGGCGACGCGATTCAAGGCGTCGACGAAGACGGGTTGCCCGGCATCTACGTCGCCCTCTTGCAGGCTGCGGAAACCATGCGGCGCGGCGGCGGCGTCGGCTATAACTTTTCGGCGATCCGCCCGAAGGGCGCGCGCGTGCACACTACCAGTTCGGCGGCCTCCGGCCCATGCAGCTACATGGACGTGTTCGACGCGTCGTGCCGGACGGTCGAAAGCGCCGGCTCGCGGCGCGGCGCGCAGATGGCCGTGCTCGATTGCAGCCATCCTGACCTGCTCGAATTCATCGAGGCCAAACATTCGAAGGGGCGCTGGAACAACTTCAACGTGTCAGTCGGCGTAACGGACGAGTTCATGCGCGCCGTCGAAGACAATCAACCCTGGCAACTCGTGCACCGCGCGGAGCCTTCGCCCGCGCTGCGCGCAGCCGGCGACGTGCAGCAGCGCGAAGACGGCCTGTGGGTCTACAGCGAGCAACCTGCCCGCTCCATCTGGGAGCGCATCATGCGCTCCACGTATGACGTCGCCGAACCGGGCATCGTCTTCATCTCGCGGATGAATGAGGACAACAACCTGCGCGCAGTCGAGACCATTCGTGCGACCAATCCGTGCGGCGAGCAGCCGTTACCCGCATATGGCTGCTGCAATCTCGGGCCGCTGAATCTCACGCGTTTCGTGATCGACCCGTTCGCGCAACTGCAAGGCCGCCAGCCGTCGTTCGACTTCGAAGGCCTCGCGCAACGCACGCGCACGCAAGTACGCTTTCTCGACGACGTGCTCGACGTGACGCTCTGGCCGCTGCCGCAGCAATATGACGAATCGCGCGCGAAGCGGCGCATCGGCGTGGGTTTCACGGGCCTCGGCGACACGCTCGTGATGCTCGGTCTGCGCTACGACTCGCAGGAAGGCCGCGACTTCGCGGTACGCATTGCGCGACTGATGCGCGACGAGGCGTATCGCGCATCAGTCGAACTCGCGCGCGAACGCGGTGCGTTTCCGCTTTTCGACGCCGAGCGCTTTCTCGAAGCCGGCACGTTCGCGTCACGCCTGCCCGACGACCTCAAGCAGGCGATTCGGCGCGACGGGATTCGCAACAGTCACCTGCTCTCCATCGCGCCGACCGGCACGGTCAGTCTCGCATTTGCGGATAACGCATCGAACGGGATCGAACCCGCGTTCTCGTGGACTTACACGCGCATGAAGGTGATGGCCGACGGCGGCCGCGAATCGTTCGACGTCGAAGACTACGCGTATCGCCTGTACCGCGAACTCGGCGGCGACGTGAAGAATCTGCCCGGCTATTTTGTCAGCGCGCTCGACATGTCCGCACGCGACCATCTCGACATGATGGCGGCCGTGCAACCGTATGTGGACACGTCGATTTCGAAAACCGTGAACGTGCCGGCCGACTATCCATTCGAGTCGTTCGAAAGCCTCTATTTCGACGCATGGAAAAGCGGCCTGAAGGGCCTCGCCACCTACCGTCCCAATGAGACGCTCGGCGCGGTGCTCAGCGTGAGCCCGCCGCGGGCGGACGCCGACGGCCCGCTCGCCGAAACCGATCTCGACCCGCTGCGTATCGCGATCGACCATCGGCCCAAGGGGGAGTTGCCGGCGATCATCGAAAAGGTCGAGTATCTGACGCAGGCGGGCAAGAAATCGCTGTACGTCGCGGTGTCGTTCATCGAAGTCACCGGGCGGCTGGGTGGCGAAGAGGTGACGATCGAGCGGCCTATCGAGTTTTTTATCCCGACCGGCCAGCGCGATGAGTCGCAGCAGTGGATCACGGCGACCATGCGCTCGCTGTCGCTTGCGGCACGCGGCGGCTTTGTCGCGCGCAATCTGCAGGATATGCGCAAGGTGTCGTGGGATCGCGGCCAGGTGCGGCTTGGCGAAGTGCTGCGGCTCGACGGCCATCGCACGCCGCGCTGGCACGACTCGGAGGTCGCGGCACTGGCGTTCGCGATCCAGCAGATCCTGCATCGTCGCGGCTTTCTCGACGCCGAGGGCAATCAGGTGCCCTCGCGCATGCTAGCGCGCCTCGCGCGCGGACAGATGAAAGTGGAGACGGCACTGCCCGCCGATTTTGGCCTCCGCCCACATCCGGCCGACACCCCTCGCTCCGCCGGCACCGCCGACGCCGACGAATCGACGTTGACGCAACCGGGCGGCGCGCAAGGTCTGCACACCATGCTCGGCCGCAAATGCGGCACCTGCGGCGCAAACGCGGTCATCCGCAAGGACGGTTGCGACTTCTGCACCGCGTGTGGCGAAGTGGGCGCGTGCGGCTGATGTTCCGCGCGCTGCAGCGGCAAAAGATCTTTACTGTCGGTTCGCCGCCCGGGCCAACGCGCCGATGAGTCCGGCGCCGCCCTTGCCGCCAACCGGCGCTGCATCGTTCAGATCGGCGTCAGCACGGGTTGTCCCGTGAAATGCCGGCGCGCGTTGGTCAGGAAGTTATCGACCGAGGCGGTGACGGCTTCCGGCGAACGGCCGGCCACATGCGGCGTCAACACCACATTGTGCAGCGTGAGCAACGCCTGCGGCGGCTTGGGTTCGCCCTCGTAGACGTCGAGCGCCGCGCCGGCAATCGCGTTCGCCGTGAGCGCCTGGGCCAGCGCCGCGGTATCGAGCACGCTGCCTCGCGAAACGTTCACCACATAACCGTTCGGACCCAGCGCGTCGAACACGTCCTTGCCGATCAGATGGTGCGTTCCGGGGCCACCGGGCGTGCACACGACCAGAAAGTCAGCCCACTGCGCGAGCGCTTCGACGGTGTCGAAGTATTGCAGTGGCGAAGCTTCGCGTGGTCGGCGGTTGTGATAGCCGACCTGCATGTCGAATCCCGTGCCCCGCCGCGCCACTTTCTCGCCGATATGGCCGAGCCCGACAATACCAAGGCGTTTGCCGGAGACATTAGGCTGCATGGGCAACGTATCGCGCCAGACGCCAGCGCGTGTGGCGTGGTCCAGATGCGGCACCGCGCGCACTACCGCCAGTAGTAACGCGAAAGCGTGATCGGCGACGCAGTGGTCGTTCGTGCCCGCGCCATTCGCGAGCACGATACCGTGTGCCCGGGCATGATCGACGGCCAGGTTTTCGAAGCCGGCACCGAGCGCGCTGACGAACTCCAGCCGTGGCATGCGGTCGATGTCGGCGGCGCTCAGTCCGGTCGTTCCGTTGGTCAGCACGGCGCGCACCGCGTCACCGTGCGTATCCAGCGCTGCTCCGCGCTCGCCCGGTGTGGGTGCGTAGATGATCTCGAAGTCGGCCGCAAGACTGGCAAGGCTCGACTCGTTCAACTGGATCAGGACCAGCAAAGTGGGCTTCATGATGAAAGATGTCTGGCTGCGTGGGCGGACGGAGGCTACGTCCGACGAGTGTAGCAAGGCTGCGGGCGTGCTGCCGTAACGGTCGCCTGAAAGGCAATTGCAGGGCGCATGCAGGCGCAGACGGCAAAGCGCGCGAAGCGAGCACGGCTTTGCCTCAAGTCGCGCGGTGGCTGGCCGTTAATTCCGCTGAATGAGCCACGCGCGCCATCGACCCGCCCGCCGCCAATCTTTTCAACCGACGCCGATCCCGTCTTAAAATAGTCGGACTTCCGATCAAGAGATTCTCATGCTGGATATCCTGCCGCTCGGCTCCGCCGCCACGAATGACGATTCCGAGATGTTTGAACTCGCGCCTGTTTCGCTGTGGCTAGAAGACTTCAGCGGCGTGCGCGCGCTCTTCGACGCATGGCGGGCGGACGGTGTGACCGACCTGCGCGCGCATTTCGCCGCCAATCCGACCTTCGTCGCCCAGTGCGCGCACAGCATCCGCGTCATCAAGGTCAATCAGAAGACGCTCTCGCAATTCGAGGCCGCCGACTTCGACGCGCTGACCCGCAGTATCGGGTCGGTTTTCCGCGACGACATGCTGAAAACGCATCTCGAAGAACTGTGCCAGCTATGGGCCGGCGAGTCGCATTTCACCAGTCAAACCGTGAATTACACGCTCGGCGGCCGGCGGCTTGACGTGCTGCTCAAGGGCACCGTGCTGCCGGGTCATGAAGCGCGCTGGGATCGCGTGCTGGTGTCGACTGAAGACATCACCGAACTGGAAGGCGCGCGGCATCGCGTGGCGCTGGCTGAACAATATGTACGCGGCCTCTTCGAGCATTCGCCGGTTTCGCTGTGGGTAGAGGATTTCAGCGCGGTCAAACGCTTGCTCGATGAAGCCCGCGCAGCCGGCATCAGCGACTTTCGCGTGTTCACGGACGTGCATCCCGAGTTCGTCGAACGTTGCATGGCCGAGATCCATGTGCTCGACGTGAACCAGCACACGCTCGAGATGTTCGGCGCACAGGACAAGAAAACGCTGCTCTCGCGGCTTTCCGAAGTGTTCCGCGACGACATGCGTCTGCATTTTCGTGAGCAGTTGCTCGACCTGTGGGACGGCAAGCTCTTCCAGCAGCGCGAGGTGCTGAACTATTCGCTCGACGGCGGCGAGGTGCACGTGCACCTGCAATTCTCGGTGTTGCCCGGGCATGAGAAAAACTGGGACCTGGTGCTCGTCGCGCTCACCGACATCACCGCGCGCAAGAAGGCCGAGGCCTACCTGGAGTTTCTCGGCAAGCACGACGTGCTGACCAAACTGCGCAACCGCTCGTTTTACGTCGACGAATTGAACCGGCTGGAGCGCAAGGGCCCGTGGCCGGTGACGATCATCATGGCCGACCTGAACGGTTTGAAGCGCGTGAACGACCAGCTGGGCCATGCGGCCGGCGACGCGCTGCTGCGTCGCGCGGGCGAAGTGCTGGCGAAGGCGATGGAAGCGCCGTTTCACGCCGCGCGTATTGGCGGCGACGAATTTGCAATCCTGTTGCCCGATACCGACGAACGCGGCGGCGCGGCGATGATCGACGCAATCCGTCAGCTGGTAGAGATGAACAACCAGTTCTACCCCGGCTCGCTGCTGAGCTTCTCGATGGGCGCGGCGACCTGCCAGCGTGGCGAGCGGCTCGAAGCGGGCGTGCAGCGCGCCGATCTCCTGATGTACGAGGAAAAGCGCACGCATTACGCAAACCAGTCGACGAGCGGCACGCAGCGCGATTGACACTGTGCAGGCGCGCTACCTGCTGCAGTCAGACGCCCGGAAAACGCAGTTCGAAGCGCACCACGCCTCTCGCCGGGCACAATACGCGCGCGCTGCCGCCGTGCAAATGCATGATCGCCTTGACAATCGCCAATCCCAAGCCGTGCGATTCGGTCATCGCACTGCGCGCGCTGTCCGCACGGTAGAAACGGTCGAATAAGCGGTCGAGCTGGTCGGGCGGAATCGGCTCGCCGTCGTTTTCCACCGTCACTATCGCGCCCTGTGCGTCCTGCTCGCCACGCATGCGCACCACGGTGCCGCCCGCGCCATACCGCACGGCGTTGACCACCAGATTGTTGATCGCGCGCCGGCATAACATGGGATTGACCGTGGCGACGCCGCGCGCGTCGACGTCGAAACGCATGTTGCGCTCGTCGGCCGGCCCCTCGAAATATTCAGCGATCCTCACGAGTTCACCATGCAGATCGAGCGATTCACGCTCGATGGTCACTGCCGCGTGATCCGCATGCGCGAGAAACAGAATGTTCTCCGCGATGTGGCTCAGGCGGTTCAGTTCCTCCAGATTGGATTCGAGCAACTGCTGGTATTCATCGACTTCGCGGGGCTTGGCAAGCGTGACCTGGGTCTGCCCGATCAACGCGCCGACCGGCGTGCGGATCTCGTGCGCCAGATCGGCGGAAAACTGCGACAGGCGCTGATAACCATCGGCAAGACGGTCGAGCATGGCATTGAACGCATGCGTGAGTTGCCGCAGTTCGAGCGGCGCAGCGCTGCTGTCCAGCCGCACGGACAGGCTCGCGGGGCTGATCTGCGCGGCGCGGGTCGCAATGTCCCGGACCGGCCGCAACGTGCGGCGCAGCACGTAGTAACCCAGTAGCGTCGCGGCCAGCATACCGATGAATGTCGCCAGCAGAATGCGGTTCCGGTAGGCGGCCAGCATGCGTACTTCTTCTGTCATGGGGTGCGCGGCGATCACCTCCACTTCCGTGCCGTCCTCGCGTGCCTTCGCGCGGGCAATGGCCCAGTGGACCGGCACGCCGTCAGGCAGGCGCGTCTGGCGTACATCGGCGAGAGTTGGCAGGCGGCCGCCGTTGTCGGCCCATAACACGGGTATCGCCATGCCTGCGGGATTCACGTCGATGAACGGCGCCTCGCCGGGATGACGAAACACGAGCACGTCCTGCTCGGCGCCAAGCATGGTCTCGAACAGGAGCGGCCGGTTCTTTAGTTCGCTCACCGAATAAAGATCGCGCACGATACGGCTGAAATGCTCGACGCGGGCAGTCAGCACCAGATCCGCGCGATGTTCCAGCGACACTTCGGCTGAATGGTAGAAATACGCGCCGAGCGTGCCAATCACCGCGCACGCAATGGACGCAAAAAGAATCGTGGTGCGCGCGGTCAGCGAACGCTCGGTCCACAGTTTCACGATCCGTCACCGAACGTGTAACCGATGCTGCGCACCGTGTGAATCAGCTTCTTTTCAAACGGATGATCGATCTTCGCGCGCAGGCGTTTGACCGCGACGTCCACTACGTTCGTATCGCTGTCGAAATTCATGTCCCATACTTCCGACGCGATCTGCGTGCGCGACAACGCTTCGCCCTGCCGCCGCACGAGCAGATGCAGCAGCATGAATTCCTTGTTCGTGAGCGGTATTTCCATGCCTTCGCGCGTGACCTTGCGACGCAAAACATCGAGCTTGAGGTCGGCAATCTCGAACACGTCGCTTTCGCGGATTACGCCGCGACGCAGCAGCGTGCGGATGCGCAGCACCAACTCGGTAAATGAAAAAGGCTTGACCAGATAATCGTCCGCGCCGAGTTCGAGACCGCGAATGCGGTCGCTGACATGATCCCGGGCGGTCAGGAAAATGACCGGCAGGTCGCGCCGCGCGCGCAATGCCCGCATGATTTCCCAGCCGTCGATGCCCGGCAGCATCACGTCGAGCACGACGAGGTCGTACGCATGTTCGAGCGCCATGTGCAGACCGTCCGTGCCGGTACGCGCGAGATCGACCGCATAGCCGCTTTCGCGCAAGCCCTTCTTCAGATAATCACCGGTTTTCAGATCGTCTTCGATGACGAGAATGCTCATGATGCCTGCTGCTCCCTCATTCTGAATGGCCACCCGCCCGGCGCGGACGCAGGACATAGCCGTGACGGCCATTTTACGTGGCTGCAATACCGCGTTCATGACGTTTTTGTCATTCGACTGTCACCCGGCGGAGCCACTCGCACCCTTAACCTGCCTGATATCGTTCACCCACCTGGAGCAGATACATGAAGATCGTTTCCACGAACGCACTGCGCGCATTCGTTGCCCCTGCGTTCGTTGCCGCCGCCCTGTTCGCGAGTGCCGGCGCCGTGCAGGCCCAAACCGCCGCGCCCACCGGCGTGCGGGGCACCGTCACGTCATTGTCGGGCGATCTGTTGAAAGTGCATACGCGCGACGGCAAGGACGTCGACGTGAAGCTCGCGAAAGACACGCCGATTCGCGGCGTGGCGCTCGCCAGCGTCAACGACATCAAGCCCGATAGCTACGTCGGTACGGCGGCCATTCCGCAGGCGGACGGCACGTTGAAGGCACTCGAAGTGCATGTGTTCCCGGCGAGCATGCGCGGCTCTGGCGAAGGCCATCGTCCGTGGGATCTCGGCGCGAACAGTTCGATGACGAACGGCACCGTGGGCTCGCTCGTGGTGAGCAACGGCCGCACGATAACGGTCAAATACAAGGATGGCGAGAAGAAAATCGTCATTCCGCAAGACGTGCCGATCGTGAGTCTCGAACCAGGTGATCGCTCGCTGCTGGTGCCGGGCGCCAAGGTCGTGCTGTTCGCCCACAAGGACGCCGACGGCACGATGGCGGCCAACTTCATCTCGGCAGGCGAACACGGTGTAACGCCGCCGATGTGACGGGGCGGGCTCAGGCAGAGCCGTTCCTGTGCAACGGATGCGATGCGTTTGGCTGCGAAGTGATGCAAGACGATGCGAAGCCATGCGAAGCGATGCGCCGGACAGATTCGCCCATAGCCGCAATCCAGCCGGCCGCACTGCCTTCTGATTGCATATTCGCAGACCTTTGACCTTACTTTCCTGATAGCCATGCCCGACCCGCTCAAGCGCTCCATCGTCGTTCATCCGCTGATCGTTCGCGTCACGCATTGGGTCAACGCGTTCGCCATGGTCTGCATGGTGATGAGTGGTTGGGCGATCTATAACGCGTCGCCCTTCTTCCCGTTCAGATTTCCGGCGTGGGCCACCGTCGGCGGCTGGCTCGGCGGATCGATTGCATGGCATTTCGCCGCCATGTGGCTGCTGTGCGGAAATGGCCTGCTGTATCTCACTTATGGCGTCGCACGCGGGCATCTGCGCCGCAAGCTTTTGCCGGTTCATCCTCGCGACGTCATGCACGACGCGGCATTGGCGCTGCGTTTCAGGCTTGCGCACGATACCGGCAGATATAACGCGGTACAACGCGCGCTTTATTGGGTCGTTCTTCTGCTTGGCGTCGTGCTGGTCGCGTCGGGACTGTCGATCTGGAAGCCTGTGCAATTTTCGTGGCTCACCGCGCTATTCGGCGGTTTCGACCTGGCGAGGCGCGTGCATTTCATTGCGATGGCCGGCGTGGTCGGATTCGTTGCCGTGCATCTGTCGCTGGTGCTGCTGGTGCCGCGCACACTACTGCCCATGTTGACGGGGCGCGCGAAACACGTCGCGCAGAAAGAGAATCACGCATGAATACAACCGATCCCAGCAGCAAGTATCCTGGCGACGTCACGCACGGCAGGACCTCGCGCGTCGTTCTCGCCGATCACAAACCGCAAATCGAACGTCTGCAACGGCGTCTCTTTTTGCGCTCGTCGTTATCGATCGGCGCGCTCGCCATGCTGTCCGGCTGCAACATGCAGGACGGCGATTCGGTCGACAAGGTGTTGTGGGCCATGTCGCGCTGGAACGATCGCGTGCAGGCGTGGCTCTTCAATCGCAACCGCCTCGCGCCGACCTACGCGGCGAGCCAGATCACCGACCCGTTTCCGTTCAACGCGTTCTATCCAGAGTTCGACGCACCGGACATCGACGGTTCGACGTTTGAACTTGAAGTTTCCGGTCTCGTCTCGAACAGAAGCACCTGGACGCTCGAACAACTGCGTGCGCTGCCGCAGGCCTCGCAGATTACGCGGCACATCTGCATTGAAGGCTGGAGCGCGATTGGCCAATGGCGCGGCGTGCCTTTTCGCACGTTTCTGGAGCGTGTCGGCGCCGATCTGAACGCACGCTACGTCGGCTTCAAATGCGCGGACCGCTATTATTCGAGCCTCGACATGGCAACCGCGCTTCATCCGCAGACGCAACTCACGCTCGACTTCCGCGACGCGCCTCTGCCGGCGAAATACGGGTATCCGCTGAAGTTACGTGTGCCCACCAAGCTCGGCTTCAAGAACCCCAAGCACATTGCCGCGATCTTCGTCACCAACACGAATCCGGGCGGCTACTGGGAAGACCAGGGCTATAACTGGTTTAGTGGCCTGTAGCCGCGAAGCCGCCCCGGCGACGCATCACACAGCAGTCACGTAACGTGCGACCGGCTTCGGCACACGCGCGGGCGGCGCGTCGTACACCGTGCGCATACGTTTGACTTCGTCCACCGGGCTCAGTCCAAAAAGGCGCTTGAATTCGCGGCTGAATTGCGACGCGCTCTCGTAGCCGACCCGCGCAGCCGCCGCGCCCGCGTTCAGGCCGTCCTGCACCATCAGCAAACGTGCGTGATGCAGGCGCGTGGTTTTCACATACTGCATCGGCGAGGTCGAGGTAACGGCCTTGAACTGCGCATGGAAAACGGCGAGGCTCATGCCCGCTTCCGCCGCAAGCGTATCGACGTCGAGTGAACCCTGGTAGTCCGCATGAATACGGCGCAGTGCCTTGGCAATGCGGCCGAAATGATTCTGATGCGTGAGCGCTGCGCGGATCGCATCGCCCTGCTCGCCCGTCAGCACGCGATAGCAGATCTCCTTCACGATTCCGGGTGCAAGAATGCGCGCGTCGAGCGGCGACGCCAAGGCGTCCATCAAGCGCAGCACGGCGTTGGACAACGGTGCGTCGAGCGGTGTTGAGTAGATGCCGACGGGATCGTTCTGCGCGGCGCCCTGCGATTCGTTCAACGCCATCAGCAACTCCGCCACCATCGCGAGATCGACGCGCACGGAAATCGCGAGGAACGGTGCCTCGGGCGTGGCTTCCGTTTCGCATTCGAACGGCAGCGGCACGGACAGCACCAGATACTGCTGCGCGTCGTACTGGAACACCTGATCGCCGAGAAAGCCCCGTTTGCGCCCCTGACAAACAATCACAATGCTCGGTTCATACATGACTGGCATACGCGGCATGGGGGCATTGGCGCGCATCAGACTGACGCCCTCCAGACTCGAACGTGTGAAGCCGGGATTGGGCGCCAGCAAATCGAACAGCTCGGCGACGCGCTGCTGCGCGGCTTGGGTGGCGTCGGGGTGGACAGCGTGTGACGACATGACGATATAGTGACGAGCAAGAGAATAATGCTTGAAATTTAGCACCAAACAGCCTACCGCGCTCGTGGGCAAGAGATTTAGGCAAATCTTCAAGACATTCAGGTATTCCCGATAGCGTGCCCGGCTCCTAACATGGGAACCCTGCCGGATCGTGATGTCCGGCGCCTTGCGGGCTTGGCCGTCAATTCACTGCTTCGGCGGATTGCGCGGTCACTGCGGGCGCCTTGATCCCGGCCTTCAGAAGGTTCAGCCGCATCGGCGACATGCGTCGCCTGTCGACGGCGCCTTGCAATCATCACCCTCTTGCTGGAGCTACCCATGAGCACGACTTATGCCTATGCAGCGACCGACGCTACCACGCCGCTCGCTCCGTTCGAAATCCAGCGCCGCGAACTGCGTGCCCACGATGTACAGATGGAAGTCCTGTTTTGCGGCGTGTGCCATTCCGATTTGCATCAGGCGCGCAATGAATGGAAAAACACTGTTTATCCGGTTGTGCCGGGCCATGAGATCGTCGGCCGCGTGACTGCGGTGGGTTCGGATGTGACGAAATTCAAGGTGGGCGAACTGGTCGGCGTCGGATGCCTCGTCGATTCGTGCCGCACGTGCACGAGCTGTGCGGAAGGGCTCGAACAGTATTGCGAAAACGGATTTGTCGGTACGTATAACGGCACGGACAAGGTCGACGGCAAGAACACGTATGGCGGCTACTCCACCCAACTCGTCGTGGACGAAGCATTCACGCTGCGCGTGCCGGACAATCTGGATCCGGCCGGCGTCGCGCCGCTGCTGTGCGCGGGCATCACCACGTATTCGCCGCTACGCACATGGGGTGCTGGTCCTGGCAAGAAGGTCGGGGTCGTCGGTCTCGGCGGGCTCGGCCACATGGGCGTGAAGCTTGCGCGCGCGATGGGCGCGCACGTCGTGCTGTTCACCACGTCGCCTTCGAAGATCGAAGACGCGAAGCGTCTGGGCGCGCACGAAGTGGTCATTTCGAAGAACCCGGAAGAGATGGAAGCGCACGCGAACAGTTTCGATCTGATCGTGAACACGGTCGCCGCGCCGCATGACCTGAATCCGTTCCTGAACCTGCTGAAGCGGGACGGCACGATGGCTCTCGTGGGTGCGCCGGAGCATGATCACCCGTCGCCGCAAGTGTTCAACCTGATCATGAAACGCCGCCGCCTGGCGGGTTCGTTGATTGGCGGGATTGCTGAAACGCAGGAGATGCTGGACTTCTGTGGTGAGCATGGAATTACTTCCGATATCGAGGTGATTCCGATGCAGCAGATTAATGAGGCATATGAACGGATGCTCAAGAGTGATGTCAAGTACCGGTTCGTCATTGATCTCGATTCTCTGAGGAAGTAATAGCGGGATTGTCAGGTCCGCGCGACGGGCGGGTTGGGTTGCCCGTGGCGCTGGCCTCCTGTTGTTGTGCGAGTGGTCTATTCGTGCCGCCCCTTTGCCGGGCGGCACACACTTGCGTTGCGGCCATGCAGGCCGCAAGCAAGCCAGCAATGCAGGCTTCAAACCGCCAGTCCATAAGCGCGTCCCCCGGCCTGAAGGGGAAGTGGTCCGTATCCCGCGTTGGTGACAAGCCAGTCATTCTTGCGGCGACGCATTTATAAAGCCGCTTCTTACTGTGTTCTGGATACCGAATCAATGGGTTCCGCACTGAACACGTGCAACGTTGATCGTTCCCGTTATTTCGGCATTTCTAAATGCCGAAACCGACCCGAATGACGAATGAAACCCGGATTTCGATGGAGTAAAACCCATGCTCGACAGAATTACCGCCATGCGGACATTCGTCCGGATCGTGGACACCAACAGCTTCACCCGTGCGGCGGAGTCATTGAACATCCCGCGTGCGACGGCGACCACCATCGTTCAGAATCTGGAAGCCCTGCTAGGCACAGCGCTGCTCGCCCGCACAACACGGCGCCTGAGCGTTACGCCGGAAGGCGCGGCCTACTACGAGCGCTGCGCGCAGATCCTCGCCGACATCGACGAGATGGAAGCCAGCATTCGCCATTCGACAGACAACCTCAGCGGCCGCCTGCGTATAGAAATGCCCGGCGCAGTCGCGAGTGCTATCGTGCTGCCGGCATTGGACGAATTTCACGCGCGCTATCCGCATCTCGACCTCGCCATCGGCATCAGCAATCGCACGGTGGACCTGATCTCCGAAGCGATCGACTGCAGGATTCAACTCGGCGAACTGCCGGATTCGAATCTGGTCGCGCGGCAATTGGGCACGCTGGAACACGTGACGTGCGCCAGTCCCGCTTATCTCGCGCGCTACGGCACGCCCGCGAGCCTGGATGATCTGCGCGAGCACGTCGCGGTCAACTGCATGTCGCCGCTCAACGGGCGCGAAGTGGATTTCGATTTCGAAGTAGAGGGCGAGGCGCAAGGCGTGAAAGTCAACGGCTTCATCAAAGTGAGCGACGAACACGCTTACCTGACTTGCGGCCTGCAAGGGCTCGGGCTCATTCAGCCCGCACGGATCGCCGCGCAGCCGTACCTCGACTCCGGTCTGCTGCGCGAAGTCCTGCCGCAATGGAAACCCGTGCCGATGCCGGTCTCGGTTGCGTATGTGAAAAACCGCCGTGTTTCGCCGCGCGTGCGCGCGTTCGTCGACTGGCTCGTGGAGTTGTTCGAGAAGACCGAGCACGTCGAGCAGGATCTCTCGCGCGTGCGCCAGTTGCTGCGTGGCCTGCATCCCGCCTGAGGCGGTGCGATGCCGGTCCACGGCAGCAACCCTCGGTGCGTCAGCCCGGCAGTTTGACCGGCACTGGACGCGTCAGCAGATCCACGTAGAAGTCGAAGAAGCTGGGATTATCGAAGCGCTTGACGACTGTCATCTTCTGCAAGCCCGCCGGCGGCGAACTCGTGTAACCCGTTGCCTTGCCGTCATTCGCGCCGAAAGTCGTATCCACGTCCACCCACTCTTCCACCGTTTGCGTCGCGAAAGAAGGACGCATCAGATACGCGAGCGTCAACGTGTCCCAGATGTTCGTCGTGTAGTTCGGATTCGTCTCGAAGCCGTTCTTGCCGTCGAAGCCATACCCATTCAACGTTTTGAAAAGCTGCGTAATGATGGTCTGCCTGTTCGGGTCGTGCGCGACGCGGTCGTAGAGCGTCTTGTCCATCTTCACGGTATCCGTTACGTCGAGCGGCACCACTACCTGCCTGATCGGCAACCGCAGCACCGTTTTCGCGGCTTCCGGGTCGAACCACCAGTTGAATTCTGCCGTAGGCGTGGTATTTCCCGCGACGTCGATTGCTCCGCCCATGTAGATGATCTGTTTGATCAACGGAACGATCTCAGGATGCTCACGTGTGGCGAGCGCAATATTGGTCAACGGGCCGATTGCAAGAATGGTGACTTGCCCCGGATATTGCTTGACGGAGTCGACGATAAAGTCCACCGCGCTCTTGCTCTGCACTTTAGTGTGCGTGGCAAAGCCATCGGGTGGTGCAACGAGATCGCTATCCGATTTTGGCTCGGGTGTATTCCATGCGCCGAGATAACCGTCGCCACCGGGGAATTGCTTGAGCTCTGCCTGAATGGTCGCGTAATCGTGCGACAGCGCGTAATTGGCGCCCGCATAGACGCCGATCTGATTTTCGACGCCGAGACGTTCGACTGATTTCAACGCGTCTGCGACACCCTGCTTCAGCCACTGGTTTCCAGATACCACGGTAATGCCCAGCACCTTGAGCGACCCCTGTGCCTGCAACTGTGCCGCCATGACGCCAAGCTGGCCGTCGTCGCTTAACGTGTTGTAATCGCTGTCGATAATAACCTTGGGTGGGTCGGCGGGCGAATTGATACTGCTGCCGCCACACGCGGGAAGAGCGAGAGTTGCCACCAGGCTGGCTACGCCTGTCAATGCCACGAGAACCCGCTTCATTGATGTCTCCTTTTTCTGATATCGCGTTGTTGCGCGATCGGGAGAGTCATCATAGACGTAAACATACTGAAAACAAATCGTCATCTTCATCGGACTAGCACGAGCAATCCGCCGCATTAACGATCTTGTTGCTGTAAGCCGGCGCGCTGCGCGCGCAAAAAAAAAACGGCCCGTATTGAAACGGGCCGCTCTTTTTTTATCGTTCAGGCGAAGCTCATTGCGATTCTTCCGCCCACACCGTGTTCTCGCGCGCCATCAGCGCTGTCGACGCCGACGGCCCGAACGTGCCCGCCGTATAGGCGCGCGGCTTCTCGTTCGACCTGGCCCACCCTTCGAGAATCGGCTCGGCCCACGCCCATGCCGCTTCCAGTTCGTCGCGGCGCATGAAGTGCGTCAGACGCCCGCGAATCACGTCGATCAGCAAACGCTCATACGCCTCCGCGCGGCGCTCGGTGAACGCCTGCTGCAGATCCAGATTCAGATTGACGGGCACCATATGCATGCCGCTACCCGGTTCCTTGGCGAGCACCTGCAGCTGGATCGACTCCTCCGGCTGTAGCTGGATTACGAGACGATTGCCATAGTTATGGCCACCATTCGGAAAGATCGAGAACGGCAGTTCGGAAAACTCAATGACGATCTCCGACACCTTCTTCTGCATCCGCTTGCCCGTGCGCAGGAAGAACGGCACATGCGCCCAGCGCCAGTTGTTGATATGCGCGCGCAGTGCGACGAAGGTTTCCGCGCGGCTGCCCGCCGGCACGTTTTCCTCTTCCTGATAGCCCTTCACTGCTTCGCCTTCGACCGCACCCGCCGTGTACTGGCCGCGCACGGTGTCGCGCGCGATGTCTTCCGCCGTCATGGGGCGCAGCGAGCGCAGCACCTTGAGCTTTTCGTCGCGCACCGCGTCCGGGTCGAGCGACACCGGCGGCTCCATTGCGACGATACACAGCAGCTGCAGCAAATGATTCTGCACCATGTCGCGCAGTGCGCCGGTCTTGTCATAGAAGCCCGCGCGAGTGCCCACGCCGACGGTTTCCGCGACCGTGATCTGCACGCTCTTGATGTACGGCGCCTGCCACAGCGGCCCGAAGATCGGGTTGCCGAAGCGCAGCACCATCAGGTTCTGTACCGTTTCCTTGCCCAGGTAATGGTCGATCCGGTAGATCTGCGCTTCGCTGAAATGCTTGCCGACCGCCGTGTTGATTTCCTGCGCGGAGGCGAGGTCGTGGCCGAGCGGCTTTTCGAGCACGACGCGGGAATTGGCGTCGATCAATCCGGCCGACGCCAGGTTGTCGCAGATATTCGTGAACAGATCCGGCGACGTCGCGAGATAGAACACGCGGCGCACGCCGGGCCGCGACGCTTCGGCAAGGCGCGCGTAGTCCTCGGGCGAATCGACGTCCATGCGCACGTATTCGAAGAGCGCGAGGAATTTGTCCCAGGCGGCTGCCTCGAACGCTTTCTTTTCGATGAAGGGCTTTGCCTTCGTTTCCATGAACTCGTTGATGTATTCCTCACGCGACCACGGCTTGCGGCCGATCGTGAGAATGCGGGTATCCGGCGGCAGATTGCAGTGCAGGTGCGCCATGTATAGCGCGGGCAGCAGCTTGCGGAACGACAGGTCGCCGGTGCCGCCGAAGATGATCATGTCGAGCGGCAAATCGGGAGTGGCAGAAGCGTGTTGGGTCGTCATAGCGCGGTCGCGGCGTAGTGATGAAGAAGGCGTCGATCAGGAGCGGAAAAGGCATAGGCAAGCATAGGCGAAGCCTACGCGCCTCGCCAAACCGGCACTTTTTTCTCGCAAACGCTCATGTTGCAACGTTTTGGGATTGTTTGCACGGCAACATGTGCGTCAGGTTCGCACAATATGCCAACCCACTATGGCAAGTACCTGTTTCTCGGGCTTTTTCGCCGTTCCCGCGTGAGTCATTGATCGGATAGCGTCTCGCGCGCGACCCGGCATGCGGCGAGATCCCACGCTGCACAACCCACGGTTTTGAAAACGACCGGTCTATTTTTCAGCGACGCCGCCGACGCATCCGCCCCGCGCAAAACAGAAGCCACTCCCCGTACTGTGGACCAGTCGACGTCGGCCTGGATGAAGTCGCCGGCCTCATGCCTCGCACCGGCTTCATCGTCGACGAAAAGCGCGCTGCCCGCGAGCGTTCGTGCGCCGATCTCGGCCATAGCCGGCGTAAATGCGCCGACGCCGATGACGAGCCGCTCCGCGCGCGCCGCTTCGTCGTAGACCGGCGACGTGCTCGTAGTCAGCGCAATGACCACGTCCACCGAAGCGGGAATCGCGGCGTCCGGTTCCGTCAGTGCGCGAAGCTCGTTCACCTTGCCGCGCTGCGCGGCGCAAAACGCTTCGGCGCGAGCGGGTGTGCTCCCTTTGATCCACACCCGCGCGTGCGGATACAGTTCGCCGATCGCTTCCAGATGGTTGAAGGACTGCGTGCCGGTGCCGATCAGCAGAAACTCATGTGGCGTGCCGGATGCGAAACTCTGAACGCCGAGCATCGACATCGCGGCGGTGCGCCGGCCGGTAACGGTGGGGCCGTCGAGGATAAAGAGGGTGACGCCGGTCTGCGCGTCGAAGGCCATCACCTGGCCGTGGATGGTCGGCAATTCACGTGCGCGGTTCGCAGCGCACACATTGACCAGTTTGTGGATCGCGAGATCCGGCGCCGTGGCGGGCATCGACAGCATGATGCCGCCTTCGGTCAGCGGCACGACGAGCCGCTCGGGACTCGCGATACGCTTGTCCTCATAATCGATGCTCGCACGCTTCAATGCGTCGACGAGCGCTGCGTAGGGAATCAGCCGCGCGGTCGCGGCAGCGTCGAAAATGGGCGTGGTCGGGCGAGTCATGAGCGTTATCGTTTCAATCCTTCGTGAGGCGCGAGAAGGCAGCACAAAGCGGTCACGGGGAGCAACTGCCGCTCGTCTGGCGCTCGTCTGGCGCCGACGCTACGCTCTGGCGTCGCTCACTGCGCTGTGCCCTTGTCGCGGCCCTTGTCACCACTTTTTTTACCACCCTTGAACATCGCCCGACAGGCGGGACTCAGTTCCTGGACGTGTTGCTTCATGCAGGCGGTGATCTTTTCCTTATCGGGAATCTCGCTCGAACAGAAGTGGATGGCGTCGCCGCGGCAGGCTTTCGCCTCTTCGTCTTCGGTCGCCGCATGGGCAGCGTTCAAAGACAATGCAGCGCTGGCCGCTACAAGGCTAACCGCAAAAAAAGCGTGGAGTCGGTTCATGGCAAATTCCGGTATCGCAAATGTTCGGTGTGACCATTTAGCAGAAAGCGGGCCTGATCATTGCAAAGGTAGCGGGGCTCACCTGTCGCAAAGCCGGGAGGGGCATTCCTACAACATGCTGCGCGGACGCTGCATGGTGCCGTCGAAGAAGCGCTGCAAACGGAATGCTGACAGATCGAGCGAAGCCTCGCCACCGTCGTTCATCTCGGCCAGTAGTTGGCCGACGATCGGCCCCAGTGCAAAACCGTGACCGCAAAAACCGGTGGCGATCGTCAAACCGCGCACCTGCGGCGGCGCATCGATCACCGGAATGCCGTCGGGTAGCACATCGATCAGACCGGCCCAGGATTCCACCACCTGCGCATCTTTCAGCGCGGGAAAGAGTGCGCGCAATTTTTGCAACGCGCGCGGCGCATGGCTTACGTTCGGCTGCGGATGCGGATCTCGCGGATGCAATACGCGCTCGGCCGCCGGTACGCCGCCAGGCAACCGCTCGCGCAGGTCACGCAGACAGGCGCCATCAAGATGGAAGCTGAACTTTTCGCGTTGAGCCCATAGCTCCGGCAAAAACCATTTGAGCGCCCGGAAATGGCCGAGCGTCATGTCCACGTCGACCTGCATGTCGTCGGCAAGATTGATCGCGCCGTTCGCGCGCTGCCGGATGCCGAGCCCGTGCCCCCAGAAAGTGGACGCGGTGATCGACGGCAGCGGGTTCGTGCGCATGCAGGTGCCGCGCACCGCCTGCTGCGGCAGTTCGAGCCCGAGCGTTCTGAGCAGACGCCAGCTGCTCGCGCCCGCCGCACAAATGAATCGCGAAGTCGCGACCGTGCCGCGCTCCGTGACAACGCCTGCAATCGCGCCGGCCGCGCGTTCGACGCCTACCACGCCGCAGCCTTCGAAAAACAGCGCGCCGGCTTCGCGCGCCCGCGCCGCGAACGCGGCCGCAGCGCGGCGTGGTTCGGCCTGGCCGTCGCTCGGCGTGTAGAGTCCGCCGAGGGCCGGACCTTGCATACCGGTTACGACCGCGTCGATCTGCCGACGGTCCAGCGTGCGGGTGTCGAGCCCGTGCTGGCGCGCGACGTCCATCCATTGCTGGAAGGAAGCCCAGTCCTCCTCCTGAGTCGCGACATAGAGGCAGCCGCCCTGGCGCCATTCGAGATCGAAGTTCAGCTCGCGTTCGAGTTGTTGCCACAGCGGAATGCTCGCCATCATCAGCGGCACTTCGGCGGACTCGCGGCCTTGCTGGCGCACGAAGCCCCATGCGCGCGACGACTGCTGGCCCGCGATCCGCGATTTGTCGAGCACTACCACCGCCAGACCGCGGCGCGCGAGATAGTACGCGGCGGCGCAGCCCATGATGCCCGCGCCGGCAATGACGACATCGGCCTGCTTCGGGAAGGGTTGATCGGCGGTGGTGAGATTGGCGTGCAGCGGGTAAGTCGTGGTCATCAGGGAACGCGGTCTCGTCAGGGCATTGAAAACGTGGGCGTCATCTTCGCAGGCGAGGCGGTTGTCTGCAATGCGACTCCAGGCGGGTGCAGGCCTGTCCGCTTGCTTTCTGACGCATGTCGCGACGGCCCGCCTTTCGCAGCACCAGAATTCGCAAATATCTTTCACACAGATATTTGCAAAATATCCGCTATACGCATATTTGACAAATATCCGTCTGACGCATAAACTGCATTTATTCGTCTCGCGGATATTTTGCCATGCTCCACGTCATCGCCACGCCGGACCAGATGTGTCAGCTTCTCGCCGCCAGCCGCCGTCAGGCGGGACTGACCCAAACAGAAGCCGCCATGCGGGTCGGCATCAGTCAGAGCCGCATTTCCGCGCTCGAAACCGACGCTGCCGCGCTAACGCTCGCTCAACTACTGGCGCTGTGCGGCGTCTATGGTCTGCAACTGCAAATCAACGACAGAACCGGCGAACCGAACGCATCATCGTCTGGTTCCGTGTCCGGCACGGCGCCCGATGCCGGGCCGCCGGTCGAATGGTGAGCGCACTGTCCCCGGCACGCCACACCCGTTCCCGCGCGCTGTCGGTGTGGGCCAACGGTGAGCGCGTGGGCGTGTGGCGCCTGCCTTCGCGCGGCCCAATGGAATTTTCGTACGATCTGCCGTGGATCGCGTCGGCCGCGGGCCGGCCGCTGTCGCTCTCGCTGCCCTTCACGCCCGGCAACTTCGCGCACAAGGGCTCGCGCGTGCTCAACTATTTCGACAATCTGCTGCCGGACAGCGAGGCAATCAGAAAGCGCATCGCGCAGCGCTACAGAACCGACACACTCGACGCGTTCGACCTGCTGCAAGCCATCGGCCGCGACTGCGTAGGCGCCGTGCAACTGCTTGGAGAAGACGACAGGCCAGTCGGCATCGGCCGGATCGAGGGCACGCCGCTCGCGGACGACGAGATCGAAGCGCTGCTGACGCGCACGGTCAGCTCCGCGGCGCTCGGCGCACTCGACGACACCGACGATTTCCGCATCTCGCTGGCCGGCGCACAGGAGAAAACGGCGCTGTTGCGCCACGACGGCGCATGGCTGCGGCCGCACGGCGCAACGCCCACGACCCATATCTTCAAGCTGCCGCTCGGCCTCGTCGGCAACCGGCGCGCCGATCTGACCACGTCGGTCGAAAACGAATGGCTGTGTCTGCGGATTCTGCGCGCCTATGGGCTGCCGGTGGCCAACGCGGAAATTCTCACATTCGGCAAGCAGCGCGTGCTGTGCGTCGAGCGCTTCGACCGTCAGATGCATTCGAGCGGTCAGTGGCTCCTGCGCCTGCCACAGGAGGATTTCTGCCAGGTGTACGGGGTGCCGTCACATCGCAAGTACGAAAACGAAGGCGGCCCGGGCGTGCTGGACCTCGCGCGGGTGCTGCAGCAGTCGGTCGATGCGCGTCAGGATATCGAAACACTGCTGGCCAGCCAGATCCTCTTCTGGATGCTCGCCGCGCCAGACGGTCACGCGAAAAATTTCAGTATTCGCCTATTGCCGGGCGGCCACTACCGCCTCACGCCGCTTTACGACGTTATGTCGATCTGGCCGGTGGAAGGCAGCGGCCCAAACCAGTGGTCGTGGTTCAAGGCGCGGCTTGCCATGGGCATGTGGTCGCGCAGCAAACATGACGCGTTCCGCGACGTGCAGCGCCGGCACTTCAATACGATGGCGCTCAAGTGCTCATACGGCGCGAGTGCCGAACCGCTGATCGAGCGGCTGATCGGCGACACGCCACGTGTGATCGCGCAAGTTGCGGCGCAACTGCCGCCGCACTTCCCCGGCGCAGTAGCCGAACGTGTGTTCGATGGCCTCGAAAAGTCAGCGGCCAGGCTCGCCGCCATGCCGGCGAACTAAGGCTGTCCAAGGCGTCCTCCGGCTAAAAGTGTGTCATTCGCTGATGCGACACCTTTTCATCGGTAAAATAGACTGATGCGAAATGAATAGGCAGCAGGCGATCGCGTCGTTGGAATTCGCGCCGGCGTGTGTGCACGCTCGCGCGTCTGAATGGTCATACAAAAGGGCTGACCGCGGCGCGTTTTACGGTACATTGGCTGTCTCTTGCGGAATTCCGGTTATGCGAAGTACCCGTTTTCTGCGGTATCGCAAACGCGCGGCGCGTGTCGCCGGACGTCCCAAGGCAGCACCCCACAGCCCACTTTAAGACAGCGGACCCTTACGCAGTATGGCCAACGAAACACACTCACCTGACTCCATCGCCGTGGCGGAACGCGTGCGCGAGTTGATGAGCCGGCACGGAATCGGCAAGCGCCAGCAGACCACGGAGCTATGCCGGATCCTCGACCTGAGTTTTTCACAGGGACACCGCAAGCTACGCGGCAACAGCCCGTGGACACTGTCGCAGATCAAGAAGGTCGCCGAGGTCTTCGGCGAACCGGCCGCGCAACTGTTCGGCGCCCAATCGCTCGATCCGGGCATGGTCGGCGCGATCGCCCAGGAAGCGATCTTCACTATCGGCGCGATCGAACTCGCCTGTACGGCATGGGTGGGCGCAGCGCTGGAACCGGGCAGCCGCCCCGAGTTCGTCGCGTATTCGCGGCTCGGGCAATGGCGCGTGGCGCGTCACGACGGTGCGCTCTACCAGAGCGCGTACGAGGTCCACAAGATCGAGATCTATCCGCGCCGCGCCGAAGCCGACAAGCCGACCATCGCCGTAGTCGACGACGATCAGGCGTCCGCCGACAATCTGCGCGACTATCTGGAACGCAGCGGGTTTGCCGCGGTCGCCATCTACGGGCTCTCCGCGTTCGCGGAGCAGTTGCAAACCCAGGTGTTCGACGGCGTCGTGATCGACTGGCTGTTTGGCTCGCAAACGTCGGCGTCAGCGATCCGCGCGGTGCGCGGCTCGGAAAATCCTGATGCGCCGATCTTCGTGCTGACCGGCGAACTGCTCACTGGCAAAGCCAGCGAATCGGAAATCAGCCAGGTGATCCGTCACTACGACGTGGCGTGTTATGAAAAGCCCGCGCGCATGGCGATCCTCGTCGCGGACCTGTCCAAACGGCTGAATCGGCCTTGATAAGTGGCGGGGGCGTGTGCCTGAAGAAGCCAGGCGGCCGCCACGGCCGCCCGTGTCACACCGTATGCCGCGAACCCAGCGCGCGCTGCAACGCATTGCGCAGATCTTCATAGTGCACCGGCTTCAATAGCGCTTCGAAGTACGGCTGCTCGCCCGCTTCGCTCTCTGTCCCCGAGTCGGCGAGCCGCTCCGGCGAATAGGCGCTGACCACGATCACCGGCACACCCGCCGACGGGCCGCCGCGTTCGGCCAACTCCGCGAGAAACGTGTAGCCGTCCCGATCGGGCATATGCAGATCGAGCAACACCACGTCGCACTGGCGCGTGTCGAGCCACGCGAGCGCGTCGTCGGCGCTGGCACATGCGTGCACGTCGTAATTCATGTGGGCGACCATCTCACTGAGCGACTCGCGAATCAGACGGTTGTCGTCGACGATCAGCACACAGGGCCGCGCGCCCGCCGCGCTCGCCTCTTCGTAGCGGCCAGCGGGTTCGGTGGTCGCCACCGGCGTGACCGGAACGGTCACGGTGAAACTCGTCCCCTCGCCGACCACGCTCGCCACGTCCACCGTTCCGCCGAACAGTTTGACGAGCCCCTGGACAATCGTCAGCCCCATGCCCGCGCCTTCGAAACGGCGCGTGCGCGACGCGTCGAGTTGCGTAAACTCCTGGAAGATCAGCGGAATCTGCGCTTGCGGCACGCCAGGTCCCGTATCGCTCACGACGAACACCAGCGCCGCGGGTTGCTGACGCAACTGCACGCGCACGGTGCCGTCCTCGGTGTAGCGGATCGCGTTGGTGACGAGGTTGTTGACGATCTGCCGGATGCGGTGCGGATCGGACTCGACGAGCCCGCTCGCGCCGCTCGCCTCGCTTTCGAGCAGCAAACCACGGGCGCGCGCCGCCATTGCGTGTTCGTCGACAATCGACGCGAGCAGCTCGCGCGGCTCGAAATGCTCGTGGCGCAACTCCAGCTTGCCGGCGCCCAGACGCGCGTAGTCGGTCAGATCCTTCATTTGCGCTTCCAGATGCCGCGCCGCCGATTCGAGCCGCTGGATCACCTTGCGGTCGGCCTCGGAGTGATAGTTAAAGCCCAGCAATTCGATCGACGACACGATTGCGTGCAACGGCGTGCGCAGTTCATGGCTGATCATCCCGAGAAACGCATCTTTCGCGGCACTCGCTTCGCGCGCCGCGCGACTTGCCTGGTGCTCCGCTTCGAGCGCCGCATGCTGCTGATCGAGCAGACGCGCGCGCCGCCGGCCGTTGAGCACCAGCAACAGCGTGGCCGCCGCCGACAGCAACAGCAGCAGCAGGCCGCCTGCGAACAGCATGCGGCGCTTGCTGATGAAATCGCGATTCAACGCCTCGCGGTCGGCGACGTCGGCGAAGCGGCGGCTGAGCGCAAGGTCGTTGACTTCGCTCCAGTGTTGCCGCAAAGCGTCGACGACCCGGCTCGCGCGACTGCGATCTTTCGCGAGCGCGTTCACGTCTGGCTGGATGCCGCCGAGCAGTTGATCGAGCGACTGGATTTCGTCCAGTTGCCGTTGCAGTAACGCGAGTTGCGCGGTCAGACGGCGCGTGGAGCCCGCGATCACATGAAGCTTCGATTGCAGCAACTGATAGCGCAGCATCAGGCGCGGATAATCGTTGTCGACACCCGACTGGTACAGCAGCAACTGATTCTCAAAGCGCGCGTAGGCAATCTGCAACTGTGCGGCGTCCCAATAGAAACCGTCGTAAGAGCCGGTCAACTGCCCGGTCGCGCGCGAATTCAGCAGGTTGGCGTACAGCAGATAGCCGATCGCGCCGGCAGGCGCGGCGAGCGCGGTCAACCAGATCAGCACGTAGATGAAGCGACGCCACGGCCTGGGCGCTATTTGACGATGAGGGCCTTGATCTGCCATACGAATTTCGAATCGCCCACCGCGCCCGTCAGCTCATCGGGAAACGCGTCGCGCGGATAAATGAGAAACAGCGGCCCAAAGTCGCTGATCTTCAGGCGCTTGCCGTTCAGGCTGTATGCCACGACCACGCCATAGCGATCGCAGTCCGACACCGGCACGGTGTACGTGTAGTCGTCGAGCGTCAGCACCTCCACCTGCGTGCCGTACGCGCCGACTGTCTTCAGAATATCCGCCAGCAGCGGTCCTGTGAAGGTGGAACGCGGAGTCCACGTGGTCGCGGTCGTGATCGAATGGACCGGCAGCGCGAGTAGCTGCGCCTCGCTGAAGTGATAGGACTGGTGAGCGACGTCGGAAGGCTTGCTGATTTTGCCCGACACGTCGAGTGACAGGGGCGGAATATCCGACTGCGCGTGCGCGTTGAGCGCTGTCAGCGTAAGCAGCAGCACGGCTGCGCAGCGCGCGGCGTGCGAGCCGCCGGGCCGTGGTTCGCCACACGGGCGGCCCGCGCCCCTCCCGTGAGTGCGCGCATCGTCGCGCACCGGTTCGGTCACCTTCGTCATTTTTTTATTCCGTTATGTATTTCACAGCATCCCGCGACGACGGGCATTCCCCACCCGCCACCGCCGGCAAACGCGTGTCACCCCGACGCGCGCTCTTTGAGTCGCATGCATAATATCGCCAAAATTCTTTGTCTCAAAAATGGGGCGTAAGGGTCGCGTCCGCGCGACGAAACGCGCCCCGGTCAACACGGTCAGATCCGGGTCGCACGGCTCGGCCCCAAGCGACACGCGAAGAGTCATGAACAAGCCGGTATTGCCCCTGACTTACGAACAGCTCGATCACTGGATCGAATCGCTGCGGCCCGCCTTGCTGGCTGCGCAATTCACGATGGCAGTGGGGATTCTGCGCGGCGGCGCGCCGCTCGCGCTGATGGTGTCGCACGCGGTGGGCACGCCGGTCGCATTCGTGCGCTATGACCGGCAGTCCCGCACGGTCACGTGGGATTCCACGCTGCCGATGCCGCCCGCGGGCTCGAGAGTGCTGCTGTGCGAGGACATTGCGGGACGCGGCTTGACGCTCGCCGACTGCATCGGCTTTCTACGCGGTCATGGGCTCGATGTCACGACGCTGACCGGCGCGGTCGACGATCTGAGCCGCGTGCAACCCGACTATGCGATCGACGCGCGTGGCTATTTCGCGCTTTTTCCGTGGGAGCGCCAGGCGTACACCGAGCGTTACCGCGACGACTGGCTGCGGGTCGAGGCCGGCGACACGCCGGCCATGGCGGAAGATCACGAGTACCTCACCTATGCGATCGACCTCGACGGCATTCTGCTGCCCGACGTGCCGCTCGCGCGCTACGACGAGGATCTCGCCGCCGCGCTCGCCGAACGCGACGCGCTGCTGCCCTTCGATGCGTTGCCGGACGTCGACCTGAAACGCGTGCGCACGATCATCACGGGGCGGCCGGAAGCGGACCGCGCGCGCACTCTCGGCTGGCTGGAGCGGCACGGCTTTGGCCATATGCAACTGGTGATGCGCGTGCCCGGCGCGCACGACGAAAGCCCGGCGGGCGCCGCGGCTCACAAGGCCGCTGCCGCACTGCGCGGCGGCGTCACGCATTTTGTCGAAAGCGATCCGGTGCAGGCGCTGCTGATCGCGCAGCAGGCGCCGCTGCTGCGCGTGATCTGGTGGGACGCTCACAGCCGCACCGCCACGCTGGTCGGCGCGCGTGCGTGGACGAGCGGCGAGCGCTAGACCGCTTTCGCGAGACCCGGCTCTCGGTGGGTTCTGTCAGCGCCTCGCTCCAGAAACCGCGCCGCCCGCTGCGACGCCACCACGATCAGTTTCATGGTGGCACGCGTAGCGCCGACGAACAGCTTGCGGGCGATGCGCTCGTCGAACGAATCGAAATCGACTTCCGTGAAGATCACGCACGGCGCCGCCTGCCCCTTGAAGCGATAGATCGACTCGAACAGCACGTCGCCTTCGCGATATTCCGGGTTGCCGAACAGATCGTACTTGCCGGTGAAACTGCGCAACCGGTGCGGGCCGAGCTGATCGAGCGCCGTCATGGCCGACCCTTCGCGGCCGCGGAACGACAGCACGGCAATGTCCTGCTTGCGAAAGCCGAGCGACAGCGCCTGCGTGATCGCACGCTTGGTGGCGTCGATGCTGCCTTCGGCCGCATTCGCTTCGTCGTAGACGGACAGCGAAATGTCCGAGCCATCGAACGGACTGCCCGACCTGAGCGCCGCCGCTTCCGGCGCGGACCCGCCGACCAAGTCGCGCACGTATTCGAGAATGTCGCGCGGGCTGCGGTAGTTCGTGGTTTCCGTGAGCGTGGTCCAGCCCGGCAGCGCCACCGGTTCGCGCATGTACAGATTCTGCAGCGGATCTTCGAGCCACCACCACGACGCGCCGGGACGCAGCAGGCGCTCGAGCGCTTCGACCCACGGCTGCTGGAAATCCTGACCTTCGTCCACGATCAGCACGTCGAACTGCCAGCGCGAATCGATTGGCGTGCCAGCAAAAATCGTTTCGAGCTGGTCGAACACGTCGCCTGCCTGGAAATCAGGCTCACGACCGGCGTCGCGCGCAATCCAGTCGCAGAGCTGGTGATAATTCGCCACTTTGGCTTCGGGCGGCGCCACCTGCGCGATGTGATCCGCCAGCGGCCGGTTGAAGCACACATACAAAGGACGCCGGCCGCGGCCGACCGCGTCTTTCATCACCTGTACCGCGAGCTGGGTCTTGCCCGAACCGGCCGTGCCGATCACGCGCAGCCGGAACGGCGAGAATTCGAGCCGCCGCGCCCATGTCGCGAGACCGCCCGCGAGCCGCGTGACGAGCGTATCGGCCTGGCCGACCAGCGCGCTGGTGTCGGGCGAAAGCGCGAGTTCGTCGGCGAGAAAATGGTGGATCTTCGGTGCGCACGCAAGACGCGGCTCATCGGCGGCCAGCGCTTCGCGGATGACCGCCGCGAGCCGGTCCTTGCGCGTGGCGTCGACGATGCGCGCCGGGTCCACGCCGGCAATGGCCGCGTCCTTCACGTTGTGGTCCGGGCAGTACAGCAACGCTTCGATGAAATAGGTGCCCGCCCCGAACGCGGCGGTAAATCGCCGGTGCAGATTTTCGACGGTGTGCGCGAGCGCAATCGCGACGTTGCGCTCGGTTTGCAGATACACCTTGACGAGCCCCTTCGCCGTTTCGCGAAGGAAACCGGTTTTCTGCTCGACGATCATCACGCGCCCTGCCGGACTGACGACCACGAAGTCCGCTTCGCCGAACACGGAGAAATTCTGGTTCAGGCGGGTCCAGTGCACGCCGTGATAGACCGTGTAGTCGTCGGGCAGCGCGTGCTCAAGCAACGCGAGGGTCTCGCGTTCGCGCGCCGCCGCGCCGGTTGCGGCGAGACTTTTCCAGTCGTCGGGAACAATGCGGGCCATGCGTTGCCTCTTGGTTTTCGGTTGCGCTCATTGTACGCAACGGCCGGGCCTGTTCGTGGCTGCCTGCGCACGCTGCTTCGCGCCTTCGCGCGCATCGTGTATCGTTACTGATTCGGTGTTACGCACAGGCATGGCAGAAGCAGCAAGCGGCAAGCGGCGCGCGGGGTTGGATAACGACGTGGAGCACGATCCGGGCGCGGGTTGGATCGAACGCCGTGCATAAGGCGCAAATGGGCGTGCCACGACGCGCTCGAAACGCGCCCTGCCACTCTTCGAATCAAAAAGGATTGACCGGATGATTACGATCTGGGGACGCACCAACTCGGTCAACGTCCAAAAAGTGTTGTGGTGTTGTGACGAACTGGTGCTGCCGTATGCGCGCATCGACGCAGGTCTGCAATTCGGCCGCAACGACGAGCCCGCCTATCTGGCGATGAACCCTACTGGCAAGATTCCCACGCTGATTGACGATGACTTCGTCCTGTGGGAATCGAACTCCATTCTTCGCTATCTCGTGCGTCAGTATGGCGAGTCGAGCCCGCTCTATCCCGTCGATGCACGCACCAGTTCGCGCATCGACCGTTGGCTCGACTGGTCGCTCTCCACGCTGCAACCCGCTGAGCGGCCTGTGTTCTGGACGCTCGTGCGCACGCCGGCAGTCGAGCGCGATCTCGCGAAGCTCGCCGGCGATTTCGAGGCGGTGACGCAACACTGGCGCATGCTGGACACGCATTTGCAAGCCCGGTTTTTCCTCGAAGGCGATAAATTTACGCTCGCCGACATCGTGATCGGCGCGTATGCGAAACGCTGGTTTGGCCTGGAAGGGGTCGAAAGGCCGCCGCTGCCGAACCTGGAGCGCTGGTATTCGCGCATTGCGACGCGTTCGGGCTTCAAGAAATATGTGGATTTTCCGCTGACCTGACGAGCATGGGCGGGTGCCACGCCATTGTGCGCTGGCCTTTATAATCGAATTATGAAGAACGCCAAGCCCTCCGCGACCACTGCGAAAGCTGTTCCCGCAGCCAGCGCGTCCCGCACCCTGTCCGCGACCACCGCCCGCGCCGCCCACGAACCGGCGCACGACCACCCACACGACCATGCGCATGAGTTGGAACACGTGCACGGTGGATCGCAGGAAGCTGCGCTGACGCTTGCGGAAGAGTATTGCCGCGAGCGCGGCGAAAAACTCACGCCCATTCGCCGCAAAGTGCTCGAACTGCTGCTAAATTCCGGGCGCGCGACCAAAGCGTATTCGCTGCTGGATGAAATGCGGCAGATTCATCCCGGATCAGCGCCGCCCACGGTATATCGCGCGCTCGATTTTCTGCTGACGGCGGGTCTCGTGCATCGAATCGAGTCGATCAACGCATTCACGGTCTGCCACGATCTGACGCAATGTCAGCACGGCATTCTGGTGGTGTGTCAGCAGTGCGGCAACGTCACTGAATTGCATCAGCCGAAGCTGCGCCAGGCGCTGATCGCGCAGATCGAAGACGCGGGCTATCGCGTCGCAAGCGACGAGATTGAACTGAAGGGTGTATGCGCTGCCTGTCAGGCAGCCGAAGCCACGGCAGGCGCGGCGACCGCCGTGGGAGCGGTGGCGGCGAAATAGGAAGACGACGGTCGCGTAGTGCGTGGCAACGCGGGTCGCGTTTGCAATGCGGTGCGCCGGCAATGCCGTTGAAAGCACACCGAGGTCAGGCAACGCGAATCGCCGTGCGCGCGTGGTCGGCCTGTTTCTGCCAGCATCTTTACCGCCTCGCGGGCGCTGACGCCTAAGCCTAAGCCGCGAGCAACGCCCGGCGGCACGCCGGACGAACCTTAAGCCATCGCGTCCATCAACCTGCTGCGCGCGCGTGGATCGCGTCGTGCAGCAACGTCACGAGGTCATCGGGCAACGCCGGCTTTGTCATGAAATGCTGAAAGCCTTCGCCAATACTGCGCAAGCGGTAAGCGTCGTCGGTGTGGCCCGTCAGCGCGACGGCAACCGACGGCGCGTGGTCACTGCGAATCTCATGATCGCGAAGCCGCTGGATCATGTAGAAGCCATCCATGGCAGGCAGTTCGAGGTCGCAGACAACGGCGTCGGGCAATAATCGGAGCGCCGCTTCGACACCCTCTTCCGCATCCGCCACGGCGACGACATGCGCGCCTTCCGCTTCGAGTAACAAGGTCAACGATTCCCGGCTATCCGGGTCGTCTTCGACGAGCACGATCGTGGCCTGATCGAGTCTCAATGCTCCGTTCATTTTCTGTTGTTGCTCTAAAAAACCGGTTAGGCCGTCAGACTTGGCCAACGTGTCGCCTTGCTGCTGGCCGCCTGCCTGCACGGCTGCGATGTTGCTGTTCATGATTCCGACTCGATGTCATGCACCGAGCTACGTCCAGCCCAAATTGTAAAACATTGCCAGGACGCAACGCGGCGCACAGTAACGCGCCAATTGCACGCCAATAAAAATACGGCATCCGGCATTCCTGCTTCGGCTGGCCGGTGCCGGCACCCGAATCGCCGGACGGCTCGCGCAGACCCCGCCTGCGTGGCACGTCCCGTCCAGCGACTTTTCTCGTATCCCGATTCTTTTGCAACGCCCCCGGCCGTACAAACCACGAGGCGTTCATGTTCAACGCATAGGTAGCATGTTGCGTGCCGCGGTTGTGCATCACTGCACGGAGATTGGGCATGGACGGCCAAGGTCGTGACCTCGTGCACACGCAGTGGTCAGCCTGCGTGGATTGGACCGATGCCCTGCACCAGCAACGCAATGGCATGTCGCGCAATGTCTTCGCCGCCTATATTTTTGCGCACCGGATCGGTGTGCCAGAGCTGAGACGACGCGAGAGGCAGGATGGTGAGCCCGAGCAGCGTGATGAATACGAGCGACGGCTCGAGCCCGGCATTCAGCCGCCCCTCTTGTTGCCAGCGCGAGATGGCCGCGAGCGACGCCTTCTGGTACGTGTCGCCGAAACGTTCGTGCATGCGCTGGCGCAACAGCCCGCCATCGCTGATTACTTCACGAATCCACAGCGACGGAAACCACGGATGTTCCGCCGCCACGTCGACGAGCCGCCGCGCGAGTTGCGTGATGGCCGCGACCGGATCGTCGGGATTTTGCTGGAAAGGCGTGCCGAGTGCCGCGCGCAACGGCGCGAAGCGTTCGTCGATCAAGACGTCGAGCAACTGGCCGCGGGTCTTGAAGTAGTAATGCACCATGGCCGGCGTGAAGCCAGCTTCGCGTGCGATCGCACCGAGTGTCGTGTCGACGATCCCCTGCCGCGCGAATAACGCCAGCGCGGCGTCGAGCAAACGCGCGCGCTGCCCGGCGCCTCGCACCGCGCCCGACGGCCGGCCCGGCCGCCGTACGGACGCAGTGGCGGCAGTCGGGTGGTCGGCGCTTGCCCGGGCCTCGCCGCCTGCCGCGTCGTTCAAGCGGCGACTGGCAGCCGCGTCGTGCGGGCCGTCGTCCATCGGCGAGTCGCCCCTCGGAATATGTGTCATTGCAATGATTTGACGAAAGATCAGGTAACGCCTATATTAATCTTCTTGTTAATTAATTTCAATGGCTTGGGAATATGGAACATTTGACACCGCAACCTGCGGACTTGAGCCAGGACGAAGCGAACGCCAGCGCCCCGGCCATGGACCATCCGCCGATACGGTTGCTGTTTCCGGCGCTGCTGCTCGTCATGCTGCTCGCCGCGCTCGACCAGACGATTGTCTCCACCGCGCTGCCGACTATCGTCGGCGAGCTGGGCGGCTTGAACAATCTGTCGTGGGTCGTCACCGCTTACCTGCTCACTTCGACGATCGTCGTTCCGTTATACGGAAAGCTTGGCGACCTGTTTGGCCGCAAGATCGTACTGCAGACCGCGATCGTGGTGTTTCTGGTCGGCTCCGCGTTGTGCGGCATCGCGCAGGACATGACCCAGTTGATCATCTTGCGCGCGCTGCAAGGCCTTGGCGGCGGCGGTCTGCTGGTCGTCACCATGGCCGCGATCGCCGACGTGATTCCGCCCGCCGAGCGCGGCCGCTATCAGGGCGTATTCGGCGGTATGTTCGGACTCGCCACCGTGGTCGGTCCGCTGCTCGGCGGCTTTCTCGTCGAGCACCTGACGTGGCGCTGGATTTTTTACATCAATCTGCCGCTCGGCATCGTATCGCTGATCGTGATCGGCGCAGTGTTCAGGCCGCACGCGCGCCATGTGAGGCACACCATCGACTACATGGGCGCCGCGTTTCTCGCCGGCGCACTCACCTGCATCATCCTGTTCACGAGTCAGGGCGGCACGATCCTGCCGTGGTCGTCGCCGCAACTCTGGTTCACGCTGGCAATGGGGCTCATCGCGATCTGGGGTTTCGTCCACGAGGAGCGTAGCGCGGCCGAGCCGATCATGCCGCTCGAACTGTTCCGCCAGCGCACGTTTTTGCTGAGCAGTCTGATCGGCTTCATTATCGGCGTATCGCTATTCGGCTCGGTGACGTTCCTGCCGCTCTACTTGCAAGTGGTGAAAGGCTCCACGCCTTCGCAGGCCGGCATGCAAATGCTGCCGATGATGGGCGGCCTCTTCATCATGTCGATGGTCACCGGCCGGGTCATCTCGAAGATCGGCAAGTACCGGATGTTTCCCATTGCCGGCACGCTGCTCGTCGCGATCGCCATGTTTCTGCTTGCGCGCTTGCAGATCGCGACACCCATTCATGTGATGTATGTCGACATGGGCCTTCTCGGCTGCGGCCTCGGCATGGTGATGCAGGTGCTGATCCTCGCGGTGCAAAACACCGTCGAATTCCGGCACATGGGCGTGGCCACTTCCGGCGCAACGCTGTTCCGTTCTATAGGCGGTTCAATCGGCGTCGCGGGCTTCGGCGCGGTGTTCTCGAACGGGCTGGCCTCGCGGCTCGAAACGCTGATCCCGCCCAACACCGAATTACCCCATGCGCTTGGACCCGCTGCAATCCACCAGTTGCCGCAAGCGTTTCGCAACGACTATCTGCAGGCTTTCGCAGGCGCGCTGCATACCGTGTATTTATCGGCAGCGTGCGTCGTGCTGCTTGCGTTCGTGCTCGCATGGCTGCTGAAGGATCACCCGCTTCGCACGCGCTGATCGTTGCGCACGCATCCACTGTGCCGACCTCACATCCCCCGTATTCCGCTGATTAAAGCGCTTAATGACGAGGCTGACGCAGCGCCAGCCTCGTTGCATTCCGATACACCGGATGACGACCGCCGCGAAGTCGTCCCGACAACGCGACCGCGTTGCCCAACCGTTCAAAATGCCTTGCCGATGCGCGTTTTGCCGTCACAGGCGGTATTTCGTCGTACGTGGATATGTGCGCTAGCGCACACAGGATAGGTAGGAACGGCGATTGACGACTGAATTGAAACGCCACATATTGGTTGCAGCAGCGCAGCAAGACTTCTGCGTCGCCGACTCTCCGGTGCATGTGGATCGTGAATTCCGCGGATAGGACTCCTGCTTCAGCACGATCCGGAGCATGCCGTATCAGGCATTGATTTCCTCAGGCGGGTCCTTAGCATGTCCACCCAGACACTTCCTGGCCAAAGCTTTCCTACGCCCTGCAAAAGATGTGGAGGCGCTCTCTACCGGCAGGTCGATTATTGTCCGTACTGCGGCGCGGGTGATCCTCTCGACGCCGGTCCGCATAAACGCACGGTGATTCCCGGCAGCCGCGCTAGCGCGAGCGCCACGCCCAGGACTACGCCCAACAATCCGTTCGACGCGCCATTGGCCGACGGTGCCGGCTTCGCCTCGCGCGAAGCCAGAGCGGGCGACCCTGCTGCCGTGAAAGCCGCGCCACGCCCATCCGCCCTGTCGACGCCCGGCGTGTCCATTCCGCAGTCCGCCGAATCGTCCGTTGGATTGCCTGTCAGCCTTGGCCCGTCCGCCCGCACCACGCAACTTATTCGCAAGTCTTTGTTCTGTGCTGCGGCAGTTGTCGGCGTTGGCCTGGTGCTTGTCGGTTACGCGCTATTCCGCCCGGACGACGAGACGGATAGCAACGCCAACGATCAGGTATCGGACATTCAGGATGCCAGAACAACCGCCGGCACAATCGCGCCTTATACGCCGGCACTCGCGCCGAATCGTCAACGTCAGCTTAATAAGGCGATTGTCGCGACACCTGGCACACCGGCCACTCCCACGAAAGCCGCGCCTGCCATCCCCGTTACGCCGATCATGCCGCTCGTCGCTGCCGCCCCGGTCAAGCCGGCCAGCGCACAGTTCCGTGATGCCGGTCAGGCCGTGCAGGCTGCCCGTGTCGCATATCGTGCAAACAATCTGTCCGCCGCGCAATCCGCGCTTGCTGCCGCGCAAACTTTGCAACCCGACAATGCGGACGCGCTGAGTCTGTCGCTGGAACTGAAGCCCGCGATTGCGCGCCGCGACGCTGCGCTGCAAGCGGCGCAAGCCTGCTTCACGCAGCAGTCGTGGGCATGCGCACGCCAGCATGCGACCGATGCGCTCTCGATCGACAGCGGTAGTGACGCAGCCAGTTCGATGCTCGAGCGCGTCATCACGCAAACAGGTTGGGCGCCGCTCCACTCGCCCGCCGCAACGAGTGTCCCGTCCGCTGCACCGCTGCAAACGCAAGCGCTGGCAACGGTGCCCGCAGCGGCCGCGACACTGCAGGCGAAGCCGGCACCCGCGCAGATTTCGCCGCAGACACGGCTGCCTCAAGGACCGCCGGCTGGCAACGATACCTCTGCGATAGCCGCACGCCCCGCCCAACCGGCGCTCGATCCCAACAGTGTCGAGGCGCGCGAGCGTGCGATACGGGAATCGGGCTGGAACCGGGCGGCGCAGAACAGCGCGAAGCCGGCAGCCGGCTCGACGGCCAGCAAACAGCCATGATTTGATACGGATGCCGAAGTAATGATGGAAGCACGAAATGCACTCCGCAAGCGGTTACATAAGAGCTCCACTCTTGAGCCGGCATCGCATGCGCATCAGGAAAAACACTGATACGGCCACACGATCCGGTTGTCTGTGAGCGGCACCACACGTACAGAGCAGGCACAACGCGCTACACACGGGAAGGCGTCCATTCACCGATGCTTTGCTCGCGCCGTCGGGCGAGGCGATATCAATCTGACCGACAGGTAGAGAAAGACCATGCTGAAGAGACTTCTGGCAGGATGGCTGGGGATGGCGCTGATGCTCATGTCATCACTCGGATTCGCGGAGCCCGCGCATTACAAGATCGTCACCGGACCGGAGCGGGGCACCTATATTCAGTTTGGCCAGGATCTGGCGAAGTGGGTTGCCCAGCCGGCGGGGATCGACCTGGAAGTGATGGCTTCGAAAGGGTCAGCGGAGAATGTGCAGCGTATGCGCTTCGAGCCGGGCGTCAAGCTCGCGCTGGTGCAATCCGACGTGTATCAGGCTTACCTCGACATGGCGAACGCCGGCAATGCCGATGCGGGCACGGCGATCCGGCCGCTGCGGCTCATCATGCCGCTCTATGATGAAGAGATCAACGTCGTGGTGCGCGCGGATTCGCCAATGAAAACCTTCGCCGATATCAAGGACAAGACGATCAGCGTGGGCCTGCTCGGCAGCGGCACCGCGCAGTCGGCCACCACGCTGTATCACCTGATGTTCGGCCAGGCCATTCCCGAGCAGAACATCCAGCATCTGAGCAACGAGGACGCGCTCGCCGCGCTGATCGTGAAAAAAGTGGACGTGGCGATTATCGTCGTCGGGCAGCCGGCCAAGCTGTTCAACGACATGAATGCGGACCTTCTGCAACAGATCCGTCTGCTCAGAGTCGATCCGGCCGCACCTGAAACCGCGCGCGCGAGGCAAACTTACTTCCCAGCGACGATCCGCGCCACCAGCTACCCGAACTGGCTGAAGGAAGACGTGCCCACGCTGACGGTCAAAGCGTTTCTCGTCACCTATGACTATGGCTTGCGCGACACGGTCGTCAATCTGAATCATTTCGCCGATTCGCTGTGCACGAACTTCGACAGCCTGCAGGAGCACGGCCATCCGAAGTGGAAACAGGTGAAGCTCGAGTTGCCCACGCTCGTGCGCGGCTGGAAATATTATTCGCCGGTCGAGAAGCGTCTGCGCGCGTGTCTTGCGACGAGGAGCGCGGCGATCAACGCGACGGCGGCAACGACGGGTGCCCAGCCGGCGCAGAAACCGCGTTCTTCGTGCACGGACCAGGAGCGCCTGCTTCTGCTTTGCAAATGAGCGGCGCACGGTAAGCGCGAAGAGCGCGGCAAGCGGCGCGCGTTCGGCTCAGGCGCCCGCCCGCATCGCTGACGCAGCCGACGCATCCATCGCCCGCTGCAATGCCTCGTAGACTTTCGGACGATTGCATTGCGAGACGTTAAAGCGCAGGAAGCCGGCGGCCGACTGCGACGCGCTGAACACGTTGCCCGGCGCGAAGACCACGTCTTTCGCGAGCGCATGGCGCGCCACGTCGGCGGCGTCGAGCGAACCGGGCAAACGCGCCCACACGAACAGTCCCGCGCGCGGCCGCGTCCACAGTTCGAGGCCCGCATGACCGATGCGCGTGACCGTTTCGCCCATTGCATCGGCAAGTCTCGTGCGCATGGTTTCCAGATGGCGCCGGTATGTGCCGTCCACCAGCAGGCGATGCACCACGCTCGCCGCAAGTTGCCCGTTGCCGAACGACGTCGCGAGTTTCAGATCGATCAGCGGCTCGATCCACTCGGCGCTTGCTGCAATGTATCCGCAGCGCACGGCCGCCGACAGCGTCTTCGAAAAGCTGCCGATCGACACCACGCGCGACAGCCCGTCGAATGCGGCTAGACGCGGGGCGGCTTCGTCTTCAAAGTCGGCGAAAATGTCGTCTTCCACGATCAGCAGACCGTGCTCTCCTGCCAGCTTGAGCAGACGGTGTGCTACCGCTGGCGCGAGCGTTGCGCCGGTCGGATTGTGAATCGCGGAGTTCGTCACATAGAGCCGCGGACGGTGCTCGATCAACGCACGTTCGAATGCCACCAGATCCGGGCCGGTACGCGTGTAGGGCACACCCACCACGCGGGCGCGGTGAGCCCGCAGCAAAGCCTGAAAGTTGAAGTAGCACGGATCGTCGATCAGCACGGTGTCGCCCGGTTCGAGCAAAAAGCGGCACACGAGATCGAGCGCATGCGTGGCGCCGTCGGTCAGCACGATCTGCTCGGGCGACGCCTCCACGCCGTGCTGCGCAAGCCGCCACGCGAGTTGCTGACGCAGCGCGGGCAGGCCAGACGGACTGGCATATTCGGCAAGCGACGCCTGCGGGTCGCGCGCCACCGCGCGCAACGCGCGGCGCACGCCGTCCTCCGGCATCCACGAGGGCGGCATCCAGCCGCAACCCGGCTTCAATACGCCCGACGCTGCTTCGAGCGACTGACGCGTGAGCCATAACGGATCGACTTCGCGGTCGAGCCGCGGTCCGAGATCGGCCAGCGCAAGCGGCGGCGCGTGTCCCGACACGAAAAAGCCCGAGCCGCGCCGCGCGACGATCGCACCCTCCGCCACCAGCCGGTCATAAGCTTCCACGACCGTCGATTTCGACACGCCGAGTGCGTCCGTCATGACGCGAATCGATGGCACGCGCGCACCCGGCATCAGCGAGCGGCTTGCAATGCGCTCGCGCAGGTTGTGCATGACCGCGTCGACGCGCGTGGCCGGCTGCGCTGTCTGACCGGATTCATGGTCCGCCATCTGTACTGCTCCCTGTTTGGTACAGTTTGTACGAATTGTACTGATCCGTAGCTTACCTTTTCCGGTCCGGAAGTAGATGCTCAAGCGTTCCGGTTTTACTTACAGGCGCACTTTCATGGACAAACTGACGAGCGGATGGCTGAGCGGACTCATCGGCGTGTTGATATTCAGCGGCTCGCTGCCGGCCACGCGCATCGCAGTCCAGGGCCTCGACCCCGTGTTTCTGACTGTGGCCCGCGCGACGATTGCCGGCACACTCGGCCTCCTGCTGCTGGTCGTCTTCCGTCAGCCGAGGCCGGCGCGCGTCGACCTCGTGCCGCTCATGATCGTCGCGCTCGGCGTGGTGGTCGGCTTTCCGTTGCTGACCGCGCTGGCGCTGCAGCATGTGAACGCCGCACATGCGGTCGTGTTCGTCGGATTGCTGCCGGTCGCCACCGCGATTTTTGGTGTGCTGCGCGGCGGCGAGCGTCCGCAGCCGGCGTTCTGGCTCTTCTCCGCGCTCGGTAGCGGCGCGGTCGTCGCGTTCGCGGTGCGTCACGGGCTCAACGCTTCGCCGCTGGGCGACGCGTTGATGCTGGCCGCCATCATCGTATGCGGGCTGGGCTATGCGGAGGGCGCGCGTCTGTCGCGACGCCTCGGCGGCTGGCAGGTCATTTCGTGGGCGCTCGTGCTGTCCCTGCCGCTGATGGTGCCGCTCGCGTGGTGGACACGCCCCATGTCATTGGATGGCGTCAGTCACGCTGCGCTTTGGGGCCTCGCGTATGTGTCCCTCTTCAGCATGTTGATCGGCTTCGTGTTCTGGTATCGCGGCCTGGCGCTGGGCGGGATTGCGGGTGTCGGGCAACTGCAATTGCTGCAGCCGTTTTTCGGGCTGCTGCTGGCCGCCCTGCTGCTCGATGAAAAGGTGCCCCCGTCGATGGTTCTCGTTACGATCGCCGTGGTGGCCTGCGTCGCCGGGGCGCGGCGGTTTTCCCGAGCGGCACCGGCGCGATGAACAGGCGGCATCTCGCGTGGAGCTTCACGGTTGCGGTGGGGCATATCGTGTGGGCTTGATGCGGCCTTGAGTAAGGCCTTTAGTCCGGCCATTAGTACGGCCTTTAGTACGGCCGTTATTGCGACCTTCAATGCGGCCTTTAATGCGCCTTAAGCCCGCCTTCCAGCGCGACTTTCCACATCACATTCGCTGCAACTCGACGGCCGTTGTACTTCAAGGACCGGACCGGCGGCGGGATATGTCATCATTCCGGTGACCAGCCACCACCGCGCAGCGCCGCGACAACGATGCCGACTGCTTTCGCTCAAACCGTCGAAGCCCGTTTTGCCGAACTCACGCCCACCTCCAAACGCGTTGCCAGCTATATGCTGGCCAACCTCGACCGGCTCGGTCTCGAAACCGCCGACCAGATCGCGCAACAGGCCGGCACGAGCGGCATCTCGGTAGGCCGCTTTCTGCGCAGCATCGGCTACCGGAATCTCGACGACCTGAAGCGCGAACTGCGCGGCACGCAGGAGCGTCCATGGATGATTACCGACCGGCTCGACGCGTTCCGCCGGGCCTCGGGCCATCACGACCACACGACGGCTGCTGAAAACGGTGCAGCGCCACCGAACGCCGCGCTCGCGCATTCGCTCGAACTCGAACTCGGCGCGATCCAGCACGTGTACCAGCTCGCGCAAACCCCCGTCTTCGCGCGAGTGGCCGAACGGATTTCGAACGCGGACGCCGTCTATATTCTCGGCATTCAATCCACACGCGGCATCAGCAATGCGTTCTACAGCTACCTCGAATACATCCGTGCGCGCGTTTTCTATTCCGACGGCATGTCCGGCTCGTATGTCGACTCATTGAATTCGGAATTCGAGTCGCCTTATCTGATCGTGACCGACACGCGCGCCTACTCGAAGGTCGCACGCCGCTATTGCGAAGCGGCAACGCAACGCGGTCTGCCCTTCGCGCTCGTCACCGACATCTACTGCCCGTGGGCGCGCGAGTTCGACGGCGACCTGCTGCAGGTGAAAACCGACGTCGGCCAGTTCTGGGATTCGCTTGCACCGCTCACGTGCCTCTTCAACCTGCTGATCTCCGCGATCGTCGAACGCCTCGGCCCCGGCATCGACGGGCGGGTGGCCCGCAACCGGGAGCTGCAAAGCGAATTCGACCAGTTCGACCTTTGACGCGCTTCTGACAAACCTACGCCCAACACGTCATGACCGACCATCGACTCATCGAGATCACGCCCGCCACGCACGGGGTGGACATCGACCTCGTCTACGCGACAGACCGCAACCTGACGGGCAGGCCGATCTACCGGGCCGCCCATTGCCTGCTGCTCGAACCCGCCGAAGCCGCACTGCGCCGCGCGGTCGAACTGGCGGCGCAGATCGGCATGACCTTGCGTATCTTCGACGCCTACCGGCCGCCGCAAGCACAGCAGGTACTCTGGGACTTCCTGCCCGATCCCACCTATGTGGCCGACCTGAGCCGCGGCTCGAATCATAGTCGCGGCACCGCGCTCGATCTGACGCTGCTCGACGCGCAAGGCGACGAACTCGATATGGGCACCGGCTTCGATGCGATGACGATCGCCTCCGAGCATTTTCATGCGGGCTTGCCCGTGCAGGTACAGCGCAACCGCATGCTTCTGCTCGGCGTCATGCATGGCGCAGGCTTCACGCATATCAAGGCGGAATGGTGGCACTACGAATTGCCGGGTTCACGGGCGTTGCCGGTGATCGACAACAGCGAGAGCGGACCGCTGCGGTTGATGTAACGGATCGGTTGCAATAAAAAAGCAGGTATCCTCTCCCGCTCGTTCAAAGGAGGATGCATGAAGTTTTCGATCTGTCTCGCGGCCGCCGCGCTCACGTTGTCCGCAGGCGCTTACGCACAAAACTCGCAGACGTTCCATTTCGGCGAAGGCCAGAGCGGTATGTCGTCGGGCAACACGCATGCTGCGCCTTCCGCGCAGGCGCCCGCACCGCAGGGCTCCGAGGACGCCGGCCACACAAACGCCACGGCGAAGCCCGCGCACAAGCCGAAACACCGCAGGCATCATCGCGGGCACGCGACCCAGCCCGATACGTACTCGCATAACTGACCGCGAGCAGACGTTCATCCACGCGCCACGCCCGCCGGCGTGGCCGGGCGGCCGCGTTGCAATGTTTGTCGCGGACCTTGCGGGGCCCTTCAGTCGTCAAATCACAAGCGGCAACGCGGCCGTTACGGATCAAGGTTCGCGGCCCTTATAGTGGGCATACGTCACGACGATTTTTGACTCGCTTCAAATTCGCACACGCGGCGAGCATAGTAAAACGTATCGTCAACCGCTTGCCGCGACAGGACCCTGTATGAGCATCACGCGCTCCAACCATTCCCCTGATACTGCCGCCCCGCCGCTGAGCGCGCCATTGATTCGCGATGCCGAGGACAACGACCTGCCCGCGATCCAGGCGATCTACGCGCACCATGTGCTGACCGGCGTGGCGTCGTTCGAAGAAACCCCGCCTGGCGTCGATGAACTGCGCTCACGGCTCGCGTCGGTACGCAGTCATGGGCTGCCGTATATGGTCGCCGACATCGACGGCGAGGTCGCAGGCTATTGCTACGCCACGCCGTATCGCCCACGCGCCGCGTATCGCAACACCATCGAAGATTCAATCTACGTGAGCGACGCTTATCGCGGACGCGGTCTGGGCCGCGTGCTTCTGCAGGCGCTCATCGAGCGCTGCGAGTCAGGACCGTGGCGCCAGATGGTGGCCGTGATCGCCGACGGCGGTAGCGGCGGTTCGCTCTCGTTGCACACGCAGTTGGGCTTCGAACTGATCGGCACATTGAAAGCCGTCGGCTTCAAACATGGCCGCTGGCTCGATACCACGTTGATGCAACGGACGCTGGGCCGCGGCGACTCGACACCGCCAGACGATGTCGGGCGCTCGCCCGGCCAGGGCGCCGCGTTAAAATAAATGCATGCCCAACACGCCGCCTCCCGTGCCGCCCTCTTCCACTGCTGAGCTGCCCGCAGCGGACGCGCCGCGCAACGAATACACCGTCGATGAACTCGCACGCGTGACGGATACCACGGTGCGCAACGTGCGCGCGTATCAGGACCGTGGCCTGCTCGCGCCGCCGGAGAAACGCGGTCGTGTCGGCGTCTATGACGACACGCACGTGTCGCGTCTGAAACTGATCAACCATCTGCTCACGCGCGGCTACACGCTCGCGAACATCCAGGACCTCATCATGGCCGTCGACGAAGGCCACGATCTGCGCGCCATTCTTGGACTGGAAACGGCGATCGGCGGCCGCTGGTCGCGCGAGCGGCCCAAAAAATACTCGCTGATCGAACTGCTGCAGATGTTCGGCGACAAGGCATCGCCGGGCGCGCTCGGCAAGGCGGTCGATCTCGGCTTGCTGGAGCGCGAAGGGTTGTCGTTCGTGTCGGGCAGCCCTGCGGCGCTCGCGGCGGGCGCCACGCTCGCGAAAGAAGGCATCCCGCTCGCCGATCTGCTCGACGCCGTCGCGATCGCACGGCCGCATTTTCACGCGGTCGCGAAGGCGCTCGTCGATCTGGTGGTGCGCCAGTTGGACCGTTACGACGCCGACGCTTTGCCACCGCCGGCCGATGTTCCCGCGCTCGTCGATGCGATCTGGCGCGTGCGGCCCCTTGCGATGGTGCTGGTCGAAACCGAAATGAACCGGGCACTGGAAGAAGCGTCCGGCGATTATCTCGGCGACCGTGTCGCGGCCATCATGGCCAGAAAGCTCGGGCATGCTCGTGAAAGCTCGTCGGCGGAACACAGCGCGGTTCGATCCACCGTGAAGAAGGGCAAGCCTTCCGCGTAGTAGCGGGCCGGGCGCACGCGCAGCGCGCCTGTCCCCGTACGCGTCATATTCAAATCTCCATTGCTTCGTTTGACTCGCGCGTCGTCCATGCGACGATCCCCGCACGTTGCTGCAGCGTTCGCCGGGCAGCCAGGCATTCAAGCATTCAATCGGACACAATGGAGATTCCCGCATGGGCCGTTCAAATCGACTTTCGCTTCACGTGGGCGCCGCGCTGCTCGCGGTGTTGTCCCCACTCACGTCGCCTGGCGCGCAGGCTCAGGCGAGCGGCGGCGAGCCGTCGAAAACGTTGCGGATCGGGTATCAGAAGTCCGGGCTCCTTGCCGTCCTCAAGGCCCAAGGCTCGCTCGACGACAAGCTGAAGTCGCTCGGCTATAGCATCAAGTGGTTCGAATTCCCCGCCGGTCCGCAACTGCTCGAAGCGCTGAACGCAAACAGTATCGATTTCGGCTATACCGGCGCGCCGCCGCCCGTCTTCGCGCAGGCCGGCGGCGTGCGCTTTGTCTACGTTGGCGCGGAACCGTCGGGCCGGCACGCCGAGGCGATCCTCGTGAAAAGCGATTCGCCTTTGCGCCAGGTCGCGGACCTGAAGGGCAAGAGCGTGGCCTTGCAAAAGGGTTCGAGTTCGAACTACCTGCTGCTCGAAGCGCTCAAGAAAGCCGGCCTGCAATACGAAGATGTTCACGCGGTCTACTTGCCGCCCGCGGACGCGCGCGCGGCGTTCGAAAGCGGCAAGGTGGACGCGTGGGTGATCTGGGACCCGTACTACGCTTCCGCGCAACAGGCGCTGAAGGCGCGCACGCTTGCCGACTATTCGGAACTCAACGGCCCCTACAACTTTTACGAAGCGACGCGCGACTTCGCTCAACAGCATCCGGATGTGATCGGCGCGATTCTCGGTCAGTTGCGCACGGCCGGCCTGTGGGTCAACGCACACCCGAAGGAAACTTCCGCGCTGATTGCGCCGAAGGTTGGACTCGACCCGCAACTGGTCGAAACCTGGGTGCGCCGTTATCCGTACGGGACCACTGCCGTGACCGACGAAATCGCGCGTTCGCAGCAGAGCGTCGCGGACGCTTTCTATGGCGCGCATCTGATTCCGCAAAAAGTCACGGTGAAGGACAACGTCTGGCAAAACCGTGATGTGACGAGCGCGCTCGCCGCGAAGTAAGCCGCCAACCCAAGCACGGGCCACGACGCCCGGTGAGATCGACCCGGGCGGACGCGTGGCGATCCGCCAATTTCTCGTTGGCTAGAGTTGCTCGTCTAGCCGGTTTCTTGCGCCATCCACTCCTCGCCTCTATTGTTACATCAACCAATGTAACAGTGTTCAGCGACAAGGGAGACTGCCCGGATGAACGCACGCACGATGCTGCACGACCCCACTACGCCCCGCGACTCCGCGCCTGTCCATACCGATCTCGCGATCATCGGCTCGGGGTTTGCCGGGCTCGGCATGGCGATCCGGCTTCGGCAAGTTGGCATCACCGACTTTCTCGTGGCCGAAAAAGCGGATTCTGTCGGCGGCACGTGGCGCGACAATCATTACCCGGGCTGCGCGTGCGACGTCCAATCGCACGTCTATTCGTTTTCTTTCGCTCCGAATCCTCGCTGGTCGCGCCTGTTCGCGCGCCAGCCCGAAATTCGCGCGTACCTCGAAGCATGCACGCAACGCTTCGGCGTGCAGCGTCATCTGCGCTTCGGTCATGAACTCGCGACGGCCGTGTACGACGACACGCTGCATCGCTGGCAACTCACGTTCGCGAACGGTCAGCAATGGTCGGCGCGCGTGCTGATTTCCGGCATGGGCGGTCTGTCGCGCGCGGCACTCCCCGACATCGCCGGTATCGAAAACTTCAAGGGCAAGGCGTTTCATTCGCAACACTGGGACCATGCGTATTCGCTCGAAGGCAAACGCGTCGCCGTGATCGGCACCGGCGCGAGCGCCATCCAGTTCGTGCCGCAGATCGCGCCGCGCGTTGCGCATCTCGACCTGTTCCAGCGCACGCCGCCGTGGATCATGCCGAAGGCCGACCGCCCGGTGAAGCCGCTTGAACAATGGCTCTTCACACACCTGCCGTTCACGCAGCAGATCCTGCGCTCGGCGCTTTACTGGATGCTCGAATCGCGCGCCATCGGCTTTGCCATTCATCCTTCGTTGATGAAGACAGCGCAGAAGGCCGCGGAGCGCCATTTGCGCCGGCAGGTGAGCGACCCGCAGTTGCGCGAAACGCTCACGCCGCGCTATACGATGGGCTGCAAGCGCATTCTCATTTCGAACGACTACTTCCCCGCCGTGTCCCGGAAGAACGTTTCGGTGATCACCGCCGGCATTGCCCGCGTCGAGGAAGACGCGATCGTGACGGCCGACGGTGTGCGTCATCCAGCGGACTGCATTATTTTCGGCACCGGGTTTCAGGTGGCGGCCCCGTTTGCGCCGGGCGTCGTGCGCGGACGCGGCGGCGTGGATATCGTCGACACATGGCGCGACGGCGCGCATGCGTATCTGGGGACCGCTTTACCTGGTTATCCGAATTTTTTCATGATCGTCGGCCCGAATACCGGGCTCGGCCACAACTCGATGGTCTTCATGATCGAATCGCAGGTCGAGTACATCCTGCGTGCGCTGCAGACGATAAACGCCGGGCGCGTCGCCGCAATCGAAGTGCGCCCGCACGTGGAACGCGCTTACAACGAGCGGATCCAGCAGAAACTCGGCCGCGCTATCTGGTCGACAGGCGGTTGCACAAGCTGGTATCTCGACCCGAAAACCGGCAGGAACACGACGTTGTGGCCAGGATTTGCGTACAGATTCCGCCAGGCGGCCCGCACGTTCAGGATGACCGATTACCTCGCGTACGTGCCTGCGCCCCGCGCGGTGAATGCGCCTACCGACTCGCCACAACCGGTGCAGGCAGGCGGCCATGCCGCCCGGACTTCCGTAGAGGCATCCTGAGAAAGCGGAACGACGCACACCGTTGCGTGCGAACGGCGAGCACAGGCATGGCATCGGAGTGAGCACACGAAGGGTGATTCCGGCCAACAGGGAGACAGACGCAATGAAGCACTTCACCGACAGAGTCGCCGCCATTACCGGCGCGGGCTCGGGCATGGGCCGTTCCCTCGCGATCCAGCTCGCGCGCGAAGGCTGCCATCTCGCGCTCGCGGATCGCAACGCCGCAAGCCTTGCCGACACCGCGCAACTCGCGCAGGCTGCCGCGCCGCGGATCGTGGGCGCACCGCTGCGCGTCACGACGCGCGTGCTCGATGTCTCGGATCGCGCGGCCATGTTCGATTGGGCCGCCGCAACAGCCGCTCAGCATCGGCGTGTGAACATGGTGTTCAACAACGCGGGCGTCGCGCTATCCAGCACGATCGAAGGGATGGATTATGCGGACCTGGAATGGATCGTCGGCATCAACTTCTGGGGCGTCGTACACGGGACGAAAGCGTTTTTGCCGTACCTCAAGGCCTCGGGCGAAGGGCATATCGTCAATACGTCGAGCGTATTCGGGTTGTTTTCACAGCCGGGCATGAGCGGCTACAACGCGACGAAATTCGCCGTGCGGGCTTTTACCGAAGCGCTGCGCCAGGAACTCGACCTGATGAAGTGCGGCGTGTCGGCGACCTGCGTGCATCCGGGCGGCATCCGCACGAACATCGCGCAGTCGAGCCGCGTCGCGCCGAGTATGGTCGGCTTCATGCTGAAAAACGAGCAGCAAGGCAAGGACGACTTCGAGAAGCTTTTCATCACACCCGCAGACGAAGCCGCGCGCGTGATTCTCGAAGGCGTTCGCAGGAACAGGCGGCGTGTGCTGATCGGCCGCGATGCGCGCGCTGCCGACTGGCTCGCGCGCACGTTGCCGGCCGCCTATCAGGTACTCGTCGTCATACAGGCGCGCCGGATGATACGCATTGCCGACAAACGCGCGCGACGCACGGCGCAGGTCGACGGCAAGCGCGCTTGATTTTTGCGCGCGTCCGCTGATTCCAATCCCTGCGGCAAGCCATACCGCCCCACACAGGGGATCACCAGGAGAATGGTCATGATGCCGGTCCGCCGCGACCTCCGTTTCAACCTGCCACAGGAACGCGCGTGCGATTGGCACGTGCAGGGCTCGCATGTGACACACTTCTTCAATGCGCTATCGCTGCTCTTTCCGGCGGGCGAGCGTTTTTTCATGGACAGCGTGCGCAACTATCGCGACCAGATCGACGACCCCGTGCTGAAGAAGCAGGTGCTGGGCTTCATCGGGCAGGAGGCCATGCATACGCGTGAACATGTCGAATACAACGATCTGCTGCAGGCAGCCGGCCTGCCGGCGCACAAGCTCGACAGGCGGCTGTGGGCGATACTGAACTTCGGCCGCAGAATCCTGCCGCATTCGTACCAGCTCGCGGTTACGGTGTGCCTCGAACACTACACGGCCATGCTCGCCGGTCTGCTGCTGGAAGACGCGTCGCGCCTCGGCAGTTCCGTGGAGGGCTTTACACAGATGTGGACATGGCATGCACTGGAGGAGACCGAGCACAAGTCCGTTTCCTACGATGTATGGAACACGGTGCTCGAGCCCGGCGTGGGTCGCTACCTGTTGCGCACCGGCACCATGCTCGCCACCACGCTGACGTTCTGGCTGATCGTATTCGACTATCACGTCCGACTGATGATCGCCGACCGCCAACGCGGCGGCCATCTTCGCGGCATGTGGCGCGTCGTGATGTATCTGTATGGTCCGAAACACGGCATCTTTCCACGCATTGCCGGCGAATGGCTCAGCTTTTTCCGGCCCGGCTTCCATCCGTGGGACCACGACAATCGCGCGCAACTGGCGCGCATCGACGCACTCGTAGCTGAGCTCGATGCGACCCACGCGGCTACGCCAGGCACGCGCAACACCGCGCGACGCGGCGTACGGGCGAACGCGTGACACGCGACACGCTGTCGGTCGAGGCCGGCGACGTGCGGCTCGCGGTCTACATGAGCGGGCCGCGTGATGCACCGCCGATCGTGCTGGTGCACGGTTACCCCGACTCGTCAGCCGTATGGGAACCGTTGCGCGCGCAACTGGATGCGCGTTACTGGGTCATTGCCTATGATGTGCGCGGCGCTGGGGCGTCGCAGGCACCGGCCACGCGCGGTGCGTACCGGATGGAGCGCCTCGCCGCCGACCTCGCCGCCGTCGCCGACGCAACATGCGGCGCGCGTCCGTTTCATCTCGTCGGACACGACTGGGGATCGATTCAGAGCTGGGAAGCGGTGACCGATCCGGCGTTCAACGGCCGGATAGCGTCGTTCACGTCGATCTCCGGACCTTGCCTCGATTATGCGCGGAGCACCAGGCGCGGCGGCGACGCTTTCGCACGATCAGAACAAAGTAGACGCCCGTCCGGTAGCGGCCTTCGACAGATGCTGAAGTCCTGGTACATCTTCTTCTTTCATCTGCCGTGGTTGCCGGAGTGGGTGTGGCGCGCCGGCGCCGCACGCATGTGGCCGCTATGGCTGCGTCTCACCGAACGCGTGCGGCCGGCCCGCGATCCCGCGCAAATGCGCAATGCACTCAATGGCCTGAACCTGTACCGCGCCAATATCATCGACCGGCTGCTGCGCCCGCGCGCGCGTCACGCGCATGCGCCGGTGCTGTTCATCGTGCCGCTGCGCGACCGCTACGTCAGCCCCGCCCTCTCACTCGGCCTCGAGGGCTGGCTTGGCGCCTACGAACGCATCGAAATCGACGCGGGCCACTGGGTCGTGCTGCGTGAACCCGCGCGAATCGCGGCCTGCATCGACGGCTTCGTCGTGCGACAGACGGCGTCGGGTGAGGCATCGGGCGGGGCATCGGGCGCGGCATCAGGAATTGCATCAGGCAACGCCCGCTCAGCGGGTTCATAAGCCGGGCCACCGATCATGTTGCAACTGCCTGCCATTGTGTGAAACCTTTCGGTCCGCCGACAAGGCGCGCCTCCTGGCACTTCTTTTGCCGACCCAACCGCGTGTCGCAAATAGCCACTATCAACAGCAGCAAATGGCCGCGGCGACGCCGCTGGCCTATGCTCGCGGTTCGCCCTATCCTGACGCCGCGTGTGTGTTTTAGCGACTAGCTGCCGGATGCGGGCGCCGTCCTGTCAATTGCCACGCCGCCCGCTATCGATCCCCCATGCACGCTGCCGCGACCGAAGCTCAATCCGCCGCCTTGCGCACGCTGTTGCGCAGTCTCGGCCAGATCGTGCTTCAGCCGAACGCCTTCACCGGCGCATGCCTGCTTGCAGCGTGGTTGATTCACGATCCGCGGCTGGCCTGCGCCGCGCTGATCGGTGCAGTGGCGGCCAATGTGAGCGCGACCCTCGCGGGCTACGACGGTCACGACACGCGCGCCGGATTGCACGGTTTCAACGGCGCGCTTGCGGGACTCGCCGCGTTCGTCAATATCTCCGACAACACGACGGCGGTCGCCGTGGCGATTCTCGCGGCGACCGGAACTGCCTGGCTGTTGCAGCCGTGGTCGCAACGTTTGCGCAAACACGGGCTCGGGTATTTTTCGAGCCCATGTCTGCTCGTGACGTGGCTTTGGCTGGCTTTCGCCGCCTTCACCGTTCAAACGCCAGGCGTCGAAGCCGCGCAACACTTCAGCGCGGAGCGGGCAAGCGCAGGGGTTCTAGCAGGCCTCGCGCAAACCGGCTTTGCTTCGAGCGCGTACTCGGGTCTGCTGGTGCTGGTCGGCATTGCCGCGAGTTCGCGCAAACATGCACTGTGGGCGTTGCTCGGCGCGGCGCTTGCGAGCGCTGCCCAGCTGCTCCTCGGCGCGACGGCGAGTTCGTTCGACACAGGCCTGTTAGGATTCAACGGTGCGCTTACCGCGCTCGCGCTCGCGGACGGCAGCGCAGCGACGACGCTCGCGGGCGTGGGCCTTTCCGTCGCGCTCCAGGCACTCGCGGTGCAGTTCGGCCTGCCGGCCATGACCGCGCCGTTCGTGCTCGCGACATGGAGCATCCAGTTGTACAGGCAGCCTATGGCGAGCACGACGGCCGCAACGGAAGCGGTGGAACGCGGGGATAATGCGCGCCGTTCGAATGCGTCCGTTCGCGCGAGTGAGGCCGGCCGCTAGCGCACCGCGGCAGGACGCTTCGGAGCGGCCCGACGCTCGCCGACTCGACCGGCCATGCTGACGCCGCCGCCGACCACCGCGCTACATTCTTCACGCAAGGCCAGATGCTTCGCTGATCTCAGGAGACACTCATGTCATTCACACACGCGCCGAGCCGCCGCATCGCCGAAACAGGCCCACGCTCCGAAGCTGAACAGCAAACCCGGTTCGACCTCGCCGCCGCTTACCGGCTCGCGGCGCTCAACGGCTGGGACGATCTGATCTACACGCATATTTCAGCGAGCGTGCCCGGCGAGCCCGGCCACTTTCTGATCAATCCGTTCGGCTTCGCATTCGACGAGGTGTGCGCGTCGAACCTGGTGAAGATCGATATCCACGGAAATAGCGTCGGCACGAGCGAGCATCCGGTCAACGCTACGGGTTTCGCGCTGCACGCCGCCGTTCACGCCGCACGCGCGGACGCCTTCTGCGTGATGCATCTGCACAACACGGCGGGCGTGGCCGTTTCCGCGCAACCGGCCGGCTTGCTGCCGGCGTCACAACACGCGTTGCGGTTTTACGGCCAGCTCGCGTATCACGACTATGAAGGTCTTGCGTTCTCGCCGGCGGAAAGCGAGCGCCTCGTCGCGCATCTCGCGGACAAACCCGCGATGCTGTTGCGCAATCACGGCACGCTGACTGCGGGCCGCACCGTCGCCGAGGCCTACGTGCTCATGGCGACGCTGATCAAGGCTTGCGAGATCCAGTTGCAGGCGCAGGCATGCGGGGCCGACCTGGTGGTGCCTGCAGACGCCGTCGCCGCGCGCACGGCGCAGCAACTGTACGATGACGGCGCAATCGAAGGCGCGCTCGAATGGCCTGCCCTGCTGCGCAAGCTTGATCGGCTGGACCGGTCCTATCGCGACTAAGCGACTAAGCGACTGAGCGCCTCACCCCGATTCAATTCTTAATCTCTCACCGGAGACATGCCATGCCCACGTTTCACATCGAACTTTTCGAAGGCCGCACACTGGAGCAAAAGCGCGAATTCGTCGAAGCCATTACCCGCGCGACCTGCGAATCGCTGGGCGTCGAGCCAAATTCCGTCGACATCATTCTCACCGACGTGAAACGCGAAAACTGGGCCACAGGTGGCCGCTTGTGGTCGGACGCGGCCGCCTGAGCCGCTCCAGCTTTGCGGCTGATCCAGCGGCGCGCCGGCGGTGACGCAGCGCCGACGTGCTGCGCCACCGGACTGCCGTGCAATATCAGAAGCGGTGAATGATGCCCACGCCCGCAGCGAACTGGCTGCGTGATGACGAAGGCGCGCCGTTCTGACCGTCGCCGATATCGGCCGTCGCGTTGATGATGCTGACGCCGTTCGTGCCGATTGTCTGGCCGCCCGCACGTTGATAGGCCTCGAGCGCATACAAACCAGTCCGCTTGGAAAGGCTGTAGTACTGCGACAGATTGAACTGCTGATAACGAGCCGAGCTCGAGATGCCGTTCGATTCCGTCGCACGCGTATAGCTGTAACCGGCAGCCAGATCGAGCACCGTCACCGGCTTGAAGTGCAGCACGGCGCCTGCCGTATTGAACGTCGCCTGGCTGCGGAACTTCGAATTTACGCCCGGAATGTATTGCACATTCGAGTACGAGAACGATACGTCCCACTGCGTGCTGAACGTATAGCCGCCCGTTACCGCAACGCGCTGTTGGGCCTGCGCCGTCTGATAGCCGTTGTTGATGCCCGACACGGCCGCCTGCGCGCCCGCGTTCGACGTCGTGGAATCCGCACCCCACGCGCCGCCGCCCACAGTCGAATTGTTGATGCGCTGGAAGCCGGCTGCAATGCCGAACGGACCGTTCAGGTATTGCAGCGCCGCGCTCCATGTCGAGCCCGCGTTGAAGCTGCCCGCCACACCGCCCAGCGAATACGACGCGCTAGCCGTCAAGCCGTACATGCTCGGCGACGTGTACACCAGCGAGTTATTCGCGCGGTACAACGTATCCAGAGAATCGATATCGCCCGGATGCGCGCCGTATGCGCCCGTCAGCCAGTTGGTCGGGCTATAGGGCGACAGCAGCGTGTAATACGGCGTGTACTGACGGCCGGCCGTCAGCGAGCCGTAGGTTGCGTTCGTGAGGCCGACGTACGCCTGGCGGTTGAACGCCAGACCCGACACGCTTTGCGCGCCCGTGGCACTGTTAAAGCCCTCTTCCAGCTGGAAGATCGCCTTGGTACCGCCGCCCAGATCCTCGGCGCCTTTCAGGCCGAAACGGCTGCCGGCCCAGATCCCGTTGACCATCTTCACCACCGAGTGGCCGCCGGTGGTCGAGCCGAGCGACGTCTGGCTGCTTTGATAGCCAATCCCCGTATCGACGATCCCGTACAGCGTCACGCTGCTCTGCGCGTGCGCACCGAGGGCGACGAGGCCAAGGGCCGAGGTTGCTAGTGCCTTTTTCATTTCTGCTCCTCTTTGAAAAATTGTTCTTTAAGCGCGGCGTGTCTGAACGCCGCTGAGTGTGGATTGACTATTCAACCTGCTTGGGATGTCGAATCAGAATACCGGGTGGCCGTTGATCAGACTGGGCAGCCACGTCGAGAACATCGGCACATAGGTAACGATATTGATCGCACTGAAAATGGCCAGGTAATACGGCCACGCGACTTTCGTGGTCTCACCGATCGACACGTTGCCGATCGCGCATCCGATGAACTGGACCGAGCCGATTGGCGGGTGAACGAGGCCGAGCGCACAGTTCAGGAGGATCATGATGCCGAATTGCACTGGGCCTACGCCGCTATGCATCGCCATCGGCAGGAACAGCGGCGTGGTAATCAGAATGTGCGCCGCCATGTCGACGAACGTGCCGAGAAAGATCTGGATAATGTTGATATACAGCAGCATCAGCCACGGAATCGTCGTCGCGCCATCGAGCAGCCGTTCGATCGCATCCGGAATCTCCAGATACGCCATCTGATAGCGCAACATGTTCGATACGCCGATCAGCAGCAGCACCACGCCCGTGGTTTTCGCCGCCTTGGACAGTGCGAAGAAGAGCTTTTTCATCGTCATCGTGCGATAGACGACGATGGTCAGCACCAGCGAATACGCCACTGCAATGGCCGCTGCCTCCGTGGCCGTCGCGATACCCTTTGCGACGCACACCAGGATGATTGCAATCACCATCAAACCGGGCAATGCGCCGAGGAACGTGCGGCCCACCGCGAACCAGCCGGGAAAGCGCTGGAGTTCGGTCGAACCGTCAGGACGGCGCGGATACCCGTAGCGCACGGCCTGCCAGTACGCTGCGATCAGCACGAAACCCATCACCCACAGCACCGGCAGCAGACCGGAAAACAGCAGGTCGCCAATCGACACGCCGCTCATCTGATGGCCGTTGAGCGTACCGGTGATCCCTTGCGCAGCGAACGCGTAGATGATCATGTTGGTCGACGTCGGCATCAGCGCGCCCGCAAGCGACGAGTGCGTCGTCACGTTCACTGCGTAGGCGGCGCTATAACCTTCGCGCTTCATCAACGGAATGACCACGCCGCCCATCGCGGACGTGTCCGCGGTCGGCGAACCCGACACGCCGCCGAACAGCGTGCAGGCGACCACGTTGGCCATGCCGAGACCGCCGCGAAAATGCCCGACCGTAGCCTGTGCGAAACGCAGGATGCGGTCGGCGATGCCGCCATGCAGCATCAGTTCGCCGGAGAAGATGAAAAACGGCACCGCGAGAAACGAGAACGCGTTCATGCCGGAGATCATCGACTGCATCGCGGTGGCGGCCGGCAAGCCCTCGTACAGATAGGTCAGCACGCACGACAGGCCCAGTGCGAACGACACGGGCACGCCGAAAATAAGGAACACCAGGAAACTGATGGAGAGGATGGCGAGTTCCATGATTCTTCTATTTTTGTTTTTGCACAAAGAGCGCCAGCAGATGCTCGGCGGAAAAGAGCGCAATGCAGACGCTCGCGATGACCGGAATCACATAACGCAACGCTTCCGGCAAGCCGAGGATCGGAATCCTGTCTTCCATCGTCGTCTCCGCCATTTGCAGACAGCCGAAGAAGATCGCTACCGCAAGCGCAATCAGGCACAGATGCTGAAAACCTTCGGCGACGAGCTGGCCCTTCGGCGAAAGCTTCTTCACGAGCGAGTCGAGCCCGATGTGGCCGCTTTCACGTACTTTCAGCGCGGCGCCGAACATGGCGATCACGATCACCAGCAGCAGCGCGATGGGCTCGACGAAATCCGGCGCGTCGCTAAAAACATAGCGCATCACGACGCTGTAAATCACGAGCAGACTAAGCGCCGCGAGACTGATCGACGCCACGATCGTCAGCAGTAAAACGAGAACATCATTGGGGCGTTTCAGAAAATTCATTGATCCGTCCTTGCAAACCGCAAAGCTGTTTCCGAAGATCAGCCATCCTGTCGGACGGCGACGTCCGACAAGCCGCACACGCAGACACCCGTGCAGCAGCAAACCTCGCGGTCATTCCTGCGAGGCTTGCACGCTACGAGCGTTGGGATGGCGGGATTGCTGCGAACCTTATTTGACTGCCTGGATTTCGTCGACGAGCTGCTTCATTTGCGGCGTTTTTTCATACTTGGCCCACACCGGCTGCATGGCCTTCACGAACGCGGCGCGATCGATCTGCGAGGACGCGACGATCGTCGCACCACCCTTCGTGACTGTCTTGCTCGCGTCGGCTTCACGCGCGGTCCACAGCTTCTCGTAGTAAGGCACCGAGTCCGACGCGGCCTTTTTGATGATGTCCTGCTCTTGCGGCGTCAGCGTGTCCCATACTTTCTTGGAGAACACGAGTACTTCCGGAGTCATTGAATGCTGCGTTTCGGAATAGACCGGCGCGACTTCGAAATGCTTCGTCTCTTCGTACGACGGCAGGTTGTTTTCGGCTGCGTCGACCAGACCCGTCTTCAGGCCGGTATAGACTTCGGCGAACGGCATCGGCGTCGGCGTACCGCCCATTGCCTTGATTTCGTCCACCATCAGGTCGGATGGTTGCACGCGCACCTTGAGGCCTTTCATGTCGGCCGGCGAGTGAATCGCTTTTTTGGTGTAGATGGAGCGCGCGCCGCTCTCATAGAACGTCAGCGCGATCATGCCTTTGGCCTTGAAGGCATCGAGAATCTTCTGGCCTTCGGGACCGTACATGACCTTGCGGAAATGGTCGATGTCGCGAAACAGGAACGGCAGCGACGGAATCATCGATTCGGGCACGATCTCGTTGAACGCGGCGCCGTTTGCGCGCGCCATGTCGAGCGCGCCGATGCGGACCTGGTCGATCGTGTCGTTTTCCGAGCCGAGCGCGCTATTGCCGAACACCTTCACGGAATCCTTGCCGCCCGTTGCCTTGCTGATCTGTTCGCCCATGTACTTCACGGCCATGTTGGTCGGGTACGTATCGCCGTGCACGTCCGAAACGCGGAACACGCGCGCCTGCGCCGACAGCGCGCTGAACGCGAGCGCGGCGGCCGCAACCAGCAGCGGAATACGGGAAGGGGCAAACCTGTTGTTGTTCATCGTGACATTCCTCGAAATTAGTCATCCGATTGCGAGGGACCGCTTGCGCAAAGCCGTTGCAAAGTCGCGGCGTTCGGATGCGACATGGTTTTAATGCGTCTCCGGCAATGCGTCCGCTTTTCTCCTGGACGGCGGACGTCTCGCCGTGCCGATCCGCACACTGCCCCGGCACGGATAATCAGCACTCCTGTCAGACAACTTCACTACTGTCGATGCCACCGCGTTGGCCAGGTCCGCTACTAAACGGGTGGCTCACCGCCCATACCGAGCCGGGTCCGGAAAACCGGAGTGCGGCGAAAGGCATTTGTTTGGGCTTATACGTTGTATGACGACATATGAAGTCTATAAAACGGACTTTCACTTGTACAGACGGTATTTACCCGCACGCAGGCACTTGCTGCGGTCGCTTTGACCTGTAGTCGCATCAGGGGTTTGGACGACAACGCGCGTGGCGCGCGTGACACCGTTGTATCGCGGCGGCACGACTCGCAATCGAGGTTTAAAGCTGCCAGGTATCTGTCGCTTCCACGCTACAGTTGTACGACGAGTGATGAATTAGTTTGTGCAGATAGGAACATCAAGCGCATGTCCAATGCTTTGCGCACCACGTTCCTGCAAAGGCAACTAAGCCACAAGCGGTTTGATACAAGAAAACGCCGCGCATTCGATAGGAGCTTTTAATATCAATGACGGTGGCCGAGACTTTCGCACCGGCGCATTGCCGGTTACGGCAAGCATTCCACTGCGCAGCCCGGTCAAATGAAAGGCCTCTGCCTGTCTGAACGTCTGGCGAGACACCATGCAACCGATCACGGACACCCTTGGCCCCGTCATTCGCCTGTCGACATGCAAGGTCTGCGGAAACGAAGCGCCGCTTTACGGCGTCGCCGACTTCAACAAGAGCTGCGCGGAAAATCACGGCTGCTATCTGCCGCTCGCTGGCGTTCCCGTCTACTACCAGCGCTGCGCGCATTGCGGGCTGGTGTTCACCCATGCGTTCGATCACTGGGACAGGCGCGCCTATCTGCGACACATTTACAACGACGACTACCATCGGGTCGATCCCGACTACGCCGACGCGCGGCCCTCCGCCAATGCCGCGCTCGTCGCCGACTTCGTCCACCATGCGGCGGCGCTGAAATGTCTCGACTACGGCGGCGGCAACGGCCGACTCGCCGCGCTTCTAAGGGAGCGCGGCGTGGATGGCTATAGCTGGGATCTGATGCGAGATGACGAAGCCGAACCGCCAGAGCATGCGTTCGACCTCGTCACCGCCTTCGAAGTGCTGGAGCACACGCCGCAACCGTTGACCACGGTGAGACAGGCGCTTGCGTTGCTCAACTCACGCGGCGTGATGCTGTTCTCGACGGTGACGATCGACGCCCTGCCGCAGCGTGCGATGGACTACTGGTACATCGCCCCGCGCAACGGACACATTACGATCCATACCACGCGGTCATTGCAAATCCTGTTCGCGACATGCGGCTATCGGATACATCACTTCAATCAGGATCTGCATCTGGCGATCAGGGAATTGCCTGACTGGCTCCGCTAGTCCCTGATGCAACGCATGGGCTCATCGGCCAAGAACCTGCAAACCGACCCGACGTCACGACAACTGACGGCAGTCGACCGCGGTACACGCGGTCAAGCGGATCTTCACAGGCGGCCTGCGTATTCCGGCTCGGGCAAACCGCATACGCCGGGGCGCACGGCAAAAAGATGTCCGTCGTGTTCGCTCGCGTCGACGCCGGGGCGAATCGACGTAATGAACAGCGTGTCCAGGTCCCGGCCGCCGAATGCGCACATCGCGGGCTTGGCGGCCGGCACCGCGATCTGACGGTCGAGCTTGCCCTCGGGCGTGAAACGCAACAGCCGGCCGGCGTCGTTTGCGCAGATCCAGTAGCAGCCATCGGCGTCCACCGCTGCGCCGTCGGGACGACCCGCGTAATCGTGCAGATCGGCAAACACGCGACGGTTGCGCGGCTCACCGGTCGCCACGTCGTAGTCGAACGCCCAGATCAGGCGGCGCAATGGGTGCGAGTCGGACAGATACATGGTTGCGCCGTCCGGCGACCAGCCGAGGCCATTCTGCGTGATCAACGCATCGACCACCGGTGCGGACAGCACGCCGTGCTCGTCGAAGCGGTACAGCGCGCCCGCTGGGTTCGCCGCCGACATGTCCTGCACCATCGTGCCGGCCCAGAAGCGACCCTGGCGATCGCAGCGGCCGTCATTAAAGCGCATGCCCTGCGCAGCGAACACCGGCGCCGCAAGCTTGCGCGTGGTCACGCCCAATGACTCGCCGCCCGCCGATGTCCCGGACAACGTGACCGCGAACAGACCGGTTTCGCAACCCGCCAGCACGGTGCCGTCACGATCGAAAGCAATGCACGCGACTTTCTCCGGCAGGCGCCATTCGGCGCGCTCGCCCGAATCGACACGCAACCGCACGATTTTCTGCGCGGGAATGTCCACCCAGTAGAGCGCCTGCCCGGCCGCTCGCCAGACCGGACTCTCGCCAACCGACGCCGGCTCGCGACCCGCCGCCTCGACCCGCTCGACCCGCGGATTCGCCGAACCGCTCACCGTTTCGGCTCCATGGGACCGGCGAGCACAAACGCGCCGCCCTGGAAACGCTGCGTGGGATCGTCGAGGTTCGTGGTGGGCGCGCTGAACGGAAAGAGATGCTCGAATTCCGCTGAACTGTCCTGCGGACGGAAGCCGAGGAAGGCCGCCTTCGTGTTATCCACCCACTTGATGCGGTTATCCGACACGCCGTACACGATCGCATGCCCGACACGATTGGTGAACAGCGAACAGCGCACGAGCTCGATGAAGTCGCGATAGCTCAGGTAAGTGACGAGCATGCGAGGATTCTTCGGCTGCTCGAACGACGAGCCGATGCGCAGGCACACCGTCTCGAGACCAAAGCGGTCGAAGTAATAGCGCGACAGCGATTCGCCAAAGCACTTCGTCACGCCGTACAGGCTGTCGGGACGCAGCGGCGCGTCGATATCGACGACGTCCGTCACCGGATGAAAACCCACCGCGTGATTCGAACTCGCATACACAATGCGCTTCACGCCCTGCTTCTGCGCGGCCGCGTACAGGTTGTACATGCCGCGAATGTTCGCTTCGAGCAGGTCTTCGAACGGCGCTTCGACGGAAATGCCGCCGAGATGCACGACGGCGTCCACGCCTTCGAGCAGCGTATGCACCGCGGCTTCGTCCGCAATATCGACAACCGACGCTTCCTCGTGCGGCGCCACGTCGCCCAGCGGCGCAATATCGGAAACGCGCACGATGTCGGCCCACTGCGCGAGCGCGCCGCGCAACTGTTTGCCGAGGTTGCCGGCCGCGCCGGTCAGCAGCAGCCGGCGAAAAGGTTTCGGCGCCGCTGAGCGGTCAACGTTGGGATCAGTCATGTCTGTGTGTGTCATGGTGTTTGCAACCGGTAGGGGTGGCGGCAATCAGGTCACCGGCGCCGGATTGAACAGCGTCAGCGCGTTGTGCAGTTTCAGCTTTTCCGCGCAGGTCTGCTGGCGGCCACTCGCGACGTCAAGCATCAGGCGGAACAGTTCCCAGCCCACCTCTTCGATCGTCGACACGCCCGTTGCAATCGTGCCCGCGTTGATGTCCATCAGGTCATGCCAGCGGCGCGCGAGGTCCGAGCGCGTGGCGACCTTGATCACGGGCACTTCCGCGAGACTGTAGGGCGTACCGCGGCCGGTGGTGAACACATGCAGGTTGATGCCGGCGGCCACCTGCAAGGTGCCGCAGATAAAATCGCTTGCCGGCGTCGCGGCGTAGATCAGCCCTTTCTGCTTGACCTTCTCTCCCGGTGACAGCACGCCGGAGATCGCCGAGTTGCCCGACTTGATGATCGAGCCCATTGCCTTTTCGACGATGTTCGACAAGCCGCCCTTCTTGTTGCCGGGCGTGGTGTTCGCGCTGCGGTCGGCGCCGCCGCGCTTCAGATAATTGTCGTACCACTGCATCTCGCGGATGATCGCCGCCGCGACTTCCGCGTTGGCTGCGCGCGCCGTCAACTGATCGACGCCGTCGCGCACTTCGGTCACTTCCGAGAACATCACCGTCGCGCCGGCGCGCACCAGCAGGTCGGTCGCGAAACCCACGGCGGGATTGGCGGTGAGGCCGGAGAACGCGTCGCTGCCGCCGCACTGCACACCCACCACGAGATCGGCGGCCGGACAGGTTTCGCGGCGGCGATTGTTCAACCGTTTCAGATGGCCGTCGGCCATCCTCATGATCGAATCGATCATCGACTGGAAGCCGACGTGCGACTCGTCCTGAAGCACGACCACGTCGCCGTTCAGATCGCCGCTCATGTCGCCGATATCCGCGACTTCCGCGACATTCGCAGCGGCCGCGATCGGGATCGTGCCGGGCGGCATCAGACGCTCGGGCTGCAACTTTTCACAGCCGAGGCTCACCATCATCACTTCGCCGCCGAAGTTCGGATTCAGGCTGATGTTGCGCACGGTGCGGATGGGCACCATCGCGTCGGGCGCGTCGATCGCGACGCCGCAGCCATAGGTATGGCCGAGGCTCACCACGTCGTCGACATTCGGATAGCGCGGCAGCAGTTCGGCCTTGATGCGCGCGACGGCATGCTGAACCACGTCGGCGACACATTGCACGGTGGTGGTGATAGCGAGAATGTTGCGCGTCCCCACCGAGCCGTCCGCGTTACGAAAGCCCTCGAACGTGAAACCCTCGAGCGGCGGCATCTCCGGCGGCCGGATGGTGGCAATGGGCAGGTCTTCGAGCCCCGGCGGGCTCGGCATACGGATCACGTGTTCGTTGATCCAGCTGCCCTTGGGAAGCGGCTTTTGCGCATAGCCGATTACCACGTTATAGCGGATGACTTCGGCGCCTTCGGCGAGGTCAGCGAGTGCGACCTTGTGCCCCTGCGGCACGCGCTCACGCAGCACGAGGCCGTCCGGAAAAACCGCGCCCTCACCCAGACCGCCGTCGTTGACGACGATCGCGACATTGTCGTTCGGGTGTACGCGAATGTAGAGCGGAGTGTTGTCCATCACATCGATCCTTATGGCGAATTCCGCCGACTGCGGTCGTTATTCATACGTCATCCTACAACATGAAAGTTCGTGCGGCGGTTACGTATTTACCCTATGGCATGCATTATGCCGCGAAAACACCGTTGAGTTAGCCGTTTCATTGTTGTACGATGACGTATAAGAAATCTCCTTACGCTGATTTCTGATTACTTCCTAATCTATCGCGACGCCCGGACCCTCATCATGACGACACCGCAGGAACTCAAGCAGATCGTTTCGGAAGGACTTCTTTCCTTCCCCGTTACCGACTTTGACGAACAGGGCGACTTCCGTGCCGACACGTATGCCGAGCGTCTCGAATGGCTCGCGCCGTATGGCGCGTCGGCGCTGTTCGTCGCCGGTGGCACGGGCGAATTTTTCTCGCTCACGCATAACGATTACTCGAACGTCGTCAAAACGGCCGCCGAAGTGTGCAAGGGCAAGGTGCCGATCCTGGCCGGCGCGGGCGGCCCGACGCGCGTGGCGATCGCCTATGCAAAGGAAGCCGAGCGTCATGGCGCGAACGGCATCCTGCTGATGCCGCATTATCTGACCGAAGCCTGCCAGGAAGGCATCGCCGCGCACGCGGAAGAAGTCTGCAAGTCGGTGCCGAACATGGGCGTGATCATTTACAACCGCGCAAATTCCAAGCTTAACGCCGACATGCTCGAAGGCCTCGCCGAGCGCTGCCCGAACCTGATCGGCTTCAAGGACGGCGTCGGCGAAATCGAGAACATGGTGACGATCCGCCGCCGCCTTGGCGACCGCTTCTCGTACCTCGGCGGACTGCCGACGGCGGAAGTCTATGCCGCCGCTTACAAGGCGCTGGGTGTGCCGGTGTACTCGTCGGCGGTATTCAACTTCATTCCGAAGACCGCGATGGCCTTTTACCGCGCCATTGCCGCGGACGACCACGCCACGGTCGGCAAGCTGATCGACGAATTCTTCCTGCCGTATCTGGCGATCCGCAATCGCCGCCCAGGCTACGCGGTCAGCATCGTCAAGGCGGGCGCGAAACTGGTCGGCCACAGCGCCGGCCCGGTGCGCGCGCCGCTGACCGATCTGACCGAAGAAGAAATGGCAAAGCTGGACGCGCTCATCAAGACGCTCGGCCCGCAATAACGCGCACAGCATCACCGACGCATCGGGCGCGCGAGCCGCGAGCCAGCGCCGCGCGCACGGCTCCGGCATGAACGCCCGGGACGGCAACGTCGCCGGGCGTTTGTCCAACGGGTCGAAGCGATGATGCGCGGCGCACCGTCGTCACGATACGCCGCCTGCCCGCATACATTCAGGAGATGACCATGGAAATGAGCCGCACGGCCAGTTCCGTCCACGTCGCGAAGCGCACGCGGGTCCGCTACACGATCCTGCTGCTGATCTTTCTGATCACCACGTTCAATTACGCGGACCGCGCGACGCTCTCCGTCACCGGCTCGGCCATGCGCGGCGAATTCGGCCTCGACGCGATCCGCATGGGCTACATCTTCTCGGCGTTCAGCTGGGCGTACGTACTGTCGCAACTGCCGGCCGGCTGGCTGCTCGACCGCTTCGGCGCGCGGCGCGTCTACGCGGCGAGCATCTTCTTCTGGTCGCTCTTCACGCTGCTGCAGGGCTCGATCGGTCTTCTGGGCAGCGCGGCGGCCGCGATCACCGCGCTGTTCGTGCTGCGTTTCGCGATGGGCGCAGCCGAGTCGCCCGCATTTCCCGCCAACGCCAAGGTCGTCGCGAGCTGGTTCCCGACCAACGAGCGCGGCACGGCGTCCGCGATCTTCAATTCGGCACAGTACTTTGCGGCAGTGATTTTCACGCCGCTGATGGCCTGGCTCACGCATGCGTTCGGCTGGCACACGGTTTATCTCGTGATGGGCGTACTTGGGCTGCTGCTCGCCTTCACGTGGCTGAAGGTCATGAAACATCCGACCGACCATCCGCGCGTGTCGCGCGCTGAACTCGATTACATCGAACAGGGCGGCGGCGTGGTGAACGGGCATGCCACTCGCGCCGGACTGACGGCGGAGCGCCCCGCCGACATTGCAAAAGCAGGCGGCTGGTCGCTGGTGCGGCAACTGCTGACCAACCGGATGCTGCTCGGCGTGTACCTCGCGCAATACTGCATCAACGTGCTCACCTACTTTTTCCTGACGTGGTTTCCGATCTACCTCGTCCAGGCGCGCGGCATGACGATCCTGCACGCGGGTCTGGTGGCGTCGTTGCCGGCGATCTGTGGATTCTCCGGCGGCGTGCTAGGCGGCGTGCTGTCCGACGGCTTGATCCGGCGCGGCCATTCGCTGACCATTGCACGCAAGGTGCCGATCGTGGGCGGCATGCTGCTGTCGGTGTGCATCATCGGCTGCAACTATGTGTCGACCGACTGGATCGTCGTCGCGCTGATGTCGCTCGCGTTCTTCGGCAAAGGCATCGGCGCGCTCGGCTGGGCGGTGGTCGCGGATACGTCGCCGAAAGAAGCGCTCGGTTTGTCGGGCGCGATTTTCAACATGTTCGGCAACGTGGCCGGCATCGTCACGCCGATCGTGATCGGCTACCTCGTCGCGAAGTCCGGCTCGTTCAACGGCGCGCTCGTCTTTGTCGGCATGAACGCGCTGCTCACGGTGTTCAGCTATCTGGTGATCGTGAAAGACATCAAGCGGGTTGAACTGCGCACAAGCTGATCCTTCTTTTGCATAGTCAGTCATCAGACGACGGTATAATGGGACGCAGAAAGATTCTGCAACTATTTGATTCGAGGGGCGTTTTCGATGGCTACACCACTGACATCCGCGGCACCGCCACGACGCGCTCGCAACCTGGCCGAATTCGTCGTCAGCTATGTCACCGAGCAGATCGCGTCCAACGCGCTGAAACCCGGCGACAAGCTGCCCACCGAATCGCAACTCATGGTGACGCTGAGCGTGAGCCGCACGGTGATTCGCGAAGCCATATCGCGGCTGCAGGCGGGCAAGATCATCGAGACGCGCCACGGCATCGGCAGCTTCGTGCTGGAACCGCAGCGTGAAAAGCTCGGCATCGACATGGTGCCCGCCACGACGCTGCGCGACGTCCTCTCCATTCTGGAGCTACGGATCAGCCTGGAGACCGAATGTGCCGGCCTTGCCGCGCAACGCGCAAAACCGGACGACCTGGCCCGCATGCGCGCCGCGCTCGACGCGATCGAGGCCACGCGCCACAACGGACTCGACAGCGTGGACGCCGATCTGCAGTTCCATATTTCGGTGGCACGCGCTACGGGCAACCGTTATTTCGTCGACATTCTCACGCAGATGGGCAGCGCGCTGATTCCGCGCAACCGCCTCGACTCCGCGGGTATTGCGCGCGCGGAGCCCGACGCGTATCTGTCGCTCGTGAATCTGGAGCACGAGAGCATTCTGGAAGCCATCTCGCGTCACGACGCGGAAGGCGCGCGCGCGGCCATGCGCATGCACCTGTCGAATAGCCGCGAGCGCTTGCGGCGCGCGAATGAAACGACCGAAGCCCACAGCTGATTCGCACGAGCTACTAGCAGTCACTGCAGACGAAAAAATGGCCGGTTCATCCCGGCCATTTTTTTGCCTCACTGTTCTTGCGCAGCTTGCCGCTTGCCGCGTTTTACTCTTCACTCTCACGGCAAACGGCAACGTCAGCCTCGCCTCAACTACGCGTGATTTCCCCATCGCGATGGCGCCACAGATCCAGCGGATTGCTGTCGGCGAGCGCTGCCGGCAGCAGATCAGCCGGGAAATCCTGATAGCAGACCGGCCGCAGGAAACGTTCGATCGACGTCGTGCCGACCGACGTCGCGCGGCTGTCCGACGTAGCCGGGAACGGGCCGCCATGGACCATCGCATGCGACACCTCCACGCCCGTCGGGAAACCATTGACCAGAATCCGACCGGCTTTGCGTTCGAGAACCGGCAGGAGCTTTTGCGCAATCGCCAGGTCGGCGCTATCCATCTGCAAGGTGGCCGTCAGTTGTCCGGCAAAGTGCTCGGCTACGGCGAGCATTTCGCGTTCATCGTTGCAGCGAACGATCGTCGACACCGGCCCGAACACTTCGTCTTCCAGCGTAGGCGTGGCAAGGAACGTTTGCGCGTCGGTCACGAATAGCGCGGCGCGCGCCTGCGTCGGACCCGTTGCATCGAGACCGCGTGCCACGGTTTCCACGCCCGCGGTTGCGGCCAGCTTGTCCTCGCCCTTCTCGTAGGCCGAGTGGATGCCGCCAGTCAGCATGGTCTGCGCGGGTTTGCCGCCCAAAGCCTGCGAGGCCGTCGCGACAAAGCCTTTGAGCGCGTCGCTGTCGACGGCAATCGCGAGGCCGGGGTTCGTGCAGAACTGGCCCGCGCCGAGCACGAGCGAATCCACGAAACCACGCGCGATTGCGTCGCCGCGTTGCGCGAGCGCTTCGGGCAGCAGAAATACCGGATTGACGCTGCTCATTTCCGCATACACGGGAATCGGCTCGGCGCGCGCCGCCGCGATGCGCATCAGCGACAGGCCGCCTGCGCGCGAACCTGTGAAGCCGACCGCCTTGATCGCCGGATGCGCAACCAGCGCTTCGCCGACTGCATTGCCTGCACCGACGATCATCGAAAACACGCCCTCGGGCAGATCCATGCCCTGCGCGACTTGCTGAATCACGCGGCCGACCATTTCCGACGTGCCGAGGTGCGCGGGGTGCGCTTTCACCACGACCGGGCACCCTGCCGCCAGCGCGGCCGCCGTATCGCCGCCCGCCACGGAAAAAGCCAGCGGAAAATTGCTTGCGCCGAACACCGCAACCGGGCCGAGCGCGATCTTCTGCATGCGCAGATCGGAGCGCGGCAAAGGCTTGCGCTCCGGTAGCGGCGAATCGAGCGTGGCGGCGAGCCACTGACCGGCGCGCACCACTTGCGCGAACAGCTTGAGCTGGCCGGTCGTGCGACCACGCTCGCCTTCGAGACGCGCCTTCGGCAAGCCGGACTCCAGCTGCGCGCGCTCGATCAGCGCGTCGCCTAGACTGGTGATGCCGTCGGCAATGCGCTCGAGAAACTCGGCGCGCACCGTGAGCGGCAACCGGCGGTATGGGTCGAATGCCTGTTGCGCGAGGTCGCAGGCAGTGCCGACGTGCGCTGCCGAGCCGCCGCCGAAAACCGGCTCCGCAATCTCAGCGCCTGTAGCGGGATTAAAAGCGCGCAGCGCTGCTTCATTGCCGCGCACGGCTTGACGACCGATCAGCATTTCGCCGGTGATTGACATTGAGTTTCCCTGGTTCGACTAGACAAGATATAAGTCATCCTACAACATAGCAAGAGTGAAAAGCAAATCGAACTGGCGGCCAGTAAGGAACTGCGGGTTTACGTGGCCGTTACAGCATCACACGCCGGTGCTAATCTGCAGTAGACATACGACGACCTATAACATCGAATGCGCACGTGTTAGTGCATCGATTCCTGGCCGCCGACGTTACCCGACCACTCGCCGTCCGAGGAACACCTCCATGTCAGCAGCCACGCCTTACCAGCCTATCCCCAATAGTTTCCGTCGCGCCGTCTGCGGCGGCGAAACCCTGATCGGCTGCTGGGCGTCGCTTGCCAGCCCGATCGCCACGGAACTGCTCGGCATCATCGGCTTCGACTGGATGCTGCTCGACGCCGAGCACGCGCCGAACGACGTGCTGACCCTGATCCCCCAGTTGATGGCGCTCAAAGACAGTCCGAGCGCGCCGGTCGTGCGGCCGCCCGCCAATGACAGCGTGTTCATCAAGCGCCTGCTCGACAGCGGCTTTTCCAACTTCCTCGTGCCGTTCGTCGACAGCGCTGACGACGCCGCGCGCGCCGTCGCCGCGACCCGTTATCCGCCGCAAGGCATACGCGGCGTGTCGGTCAGCCAGCGCGGCAATCGTTACGCGACCGTGCCCGATTACTTCAGGATTGCGAACGACAACGTCTGCGTCATCGTGCAGATCGAAAGCCGCAAAGCGGTCGAGTCGATCGACGACATTCTCGCGGTGGAAGGCGTCGACGCCGTGTTCGTCGGCCCATCGGATCTCGCGGCGACGCATGGCCACATCGGCGACCCGAGCCACCCGGACGTGCAGCAGTCGATCGCGCATGTGTTCGAACGCGCCAAGGCTGCCGGCAAGGCGAGCGGAATCCTTGCGCCTGTTCAGGCGGACGCCGAACGCTATATCGCAATGGGCAGCAGCGTCGTCGCGGTGTGCGCGGATATGGGGCTGCTGAAAAACGCCGCCCAAGCCGTACAACACCATTTCTCGCAGAAACAGGCGGCCCGGCAGTAAGCGTGGCCGCCATGACCTCTCCGGAACATTCCATGGAAAAAGCAGGCTTTATCGGACTCGGCATCATGGGCAAGCCCATGGCCGCGAATCTTTTGAAGAACGGCGTTGCGCTAGCCGCCTACACGCGCAGCGGCGTGCCGGACGACCTCGAACAGGCGGGCGCGGTGGCGTGCGACAGTCCGGCGGCTGTCGCCGCGCAGGCAGACGTCATATTCATCATGGTGCCCGACACGCCGGACGTCGAGCGCGTGCTGTTCGGCGAACAGGGGCTCGCCGGCGGCCTGCGCGCGGGCCAGGTGGTGGTCGACATGAGCTCGATTTCGCCGATGGCCACGCGCGAGTTCGCGGCCCGCGTTCGCGAGCAGGGCGCCGACTATCTGGATGCGCCGGTGTCGGGTGGCGAGGTGGGCGCCAAGGCTGCATCGCTCACCATCATGGTGGGCGGCGAAACGGCCACCTTCGAGCGCGTGAAGCCTCTGTTCGACATGATGGGCAAGAACGTCACGCTGATTGGCGCCGTGGGCGCGGGCCAGGTGTGCAAGGTGGCCAACCAGGTGATCGTTGCGGCGACGATCGAGGCGGTGGGCGAAGCGCTGCTGCTCGCGTCGAAAGCGGGGGTGGACCCGGCACGCGTGCGCGAGGCGCTGATGGGCGGCTTCGCGTCGTCGCGCATTCTGGAAGTACACGGCGAGCGCATGACGAAGCGCACGTTCGACCCGGGTTTTCGCATCGAACTGCACCAGAAGGATTTGAACCTCGCGCTTTCCACCGCGCAGGCGCTGGGTGTGTCGCTGCCGAATACGGCCACCTGTCAGGCGTTGTTCAACGCCTGCGTCGCGCACGGCGGTCAAGCGTGGGACCACTCGGCGATGGTGCGTGCGCTCGAAGTCCTCGCGAATCACGAAATCGGCCAGACAACCGCCTGATCTGCGTTGTCTTATCCCTGCCTTATCTGACAAAAAAATGGCGGCGCCCTTCGAGGCGCCGCCAATTTTTCATGCTCCGGGAACCGGCTCGTTACCGGTTCGCCGTCAACCTCATTTCACCACCGCGCCCGCCGCTGCCCAGCGCGGCTCGGGCAACTTGTCGGCGCTTTTCGCGAGCAGACACACCACGGCAGCCGCGATGATGTCGAACACGGCCAGCACGACGAATAGCGGGCTATAGCCGATCTGCGTGACGAGCACGCCAAACAGCGTGGTGAACGCGGCCGCGCCCAGATAGCCGGCCATGCCGCCCATGCCCGTCGCGGTGGCGACCTCGTTCTTGCCGAACATGTCGGACGTGATCGCGTATAACGCGCCCGACAACGTCTGATGCGCAAAGCCGCCCACGCACAGCAGCGCCACCGCCACGTACGGGCTTGCCACGAGGCCCACGCAGGCGGGCCCGATCATGCACAGCGCGCCGACCACGAACACCATTTTCCGCGACGTGAACAGCGACACCTTCGCGTACTGATGGAACAACGGACTCAGGTAGCCGCCCAGCACACAGCCAATGTCCGCCGCGAGAAATGGCATCCATGCGTAAAGCGCGACTTCCTTCAGATTCATGTGACGCTCGGTCATCATGTACAGCGGAATCCACGCGTTGAACGTCTGCCAGGCCGGCTCGGACAGAATGCGCGGAATGCCGATCGCCCAGAAATCGCGGCTGCCGAGCATCGCAAACCAGTTGCGCTTCGGCGCGCTCGGGTCGCTGTGCTTCGCTTCCTGGCCGCTCAGGATGTAATCACGCTCGGCGTCGCCCAGCAGCTTCTGTTTGCGCGGATGCTTGTAGAGCACCATCCACAGCGCGCTCCACACGATGCCCGCCACGCCGACGATCACGAACGCCAGTTGCCATTTCCCTTGCAGCAGCGCCCAGACCACGAGCGGCGGCGCGAGCAGCGCGCCGATCGACGAACCGATGTTGAACCAGCCGATCGCGACCGAGCGCTCCTTCGCCGGGAACCATTCGCTCGTCGCCTTCACGCCGGCCGGAATGCCGGCCGCCTCCGCCACGCCGAGCAGCCCACGGAAAAACGCGAGGCTGCGCCAGCCGGTCGACCACGCGGCCGCCGCGCATGCGAGCGACCAGGCCAGCGCGAAAGCCGCGAAGCCGAGCTTGGTGCCGACGGTGTCGAGCACGAAGCCGGCCACCGGCTGCATGAACGCGTAGCAAAGCTGCCAGGCGACCACCACGTGAGCGTATTGCTCCGTGGTGATGTTGAGGTCTTTCATCAGCGTGGGCGCGGCCACGGACAGCGTATTGCGCGCGAGATAATTGATGATGAGCCCGGCGGCGACCAGACTGACCATCCACCAGCGGATGCCCTTGATCTTCATGACTGCGTCTCCTCGTGGTCCTGCAATGCTTGACTGTGTTTCCGGTGGATCATGCCGCGGGCGGCATGGCCGCCGCCGCGTCCACGGCATCCGTGGTGCGCGAGTAATCGATGCCGACAAACCCGCCGCCCTGGAAGCGCTGACCCAGCGCATCGAGCGGATTGGGCCGCGCGAGGATGGCTTCGGCATAGTCCTCGGCGTTCTGCGTGGGCTGATAGCCAAGACGCTCCGCGCCACTGTTGTCCCACCAGCTGCGCGTGTTGGCCGAGACGCCCCACACGGTGATGAAGCCCACGTCCTGCGCCTGCACGCAGCGGTCGAGGAAGTGCAGCAGATCGCGATGGCCGAACCACGTGCTCAGGTGCCGGGGCTCGGTCGGGCGCTCGACGCAGCTGCCGATACGCACGCAGATACTTTCGATGCCGTGCTTGTCCCAGTACATTCTCGCGAGCGCTTCGCCCCACACCTTGCTCAGGCCGTAGAACCCGTCCGGACGCAACGCGCAATCCAGGCCGAGATGTTCGGTGACCGGGTACATGCCGATCGCGTGGTTCGAGCTGGCGAACACCACGCGGCGCACGCCCTGCCGGCGCGCACCTTCATACACTTCGACGAGCGCGCGCAGATTGTTGTCGATGATCTCGGGCAGCGGGCGCTCTACACTCGTTCCGGCGAAGTGGATCAGCACATCGACGCCGTCCAGCAAGCGTTCGACGGTCGCGGGGTCGCGCAGATCGCCGTGCATCACATCCTCGCCTTCGACGAGCGGCACGAGCGGCCGGGAACCGGCTGCGGAGCGCAGCGGCACGCCGCGCGCCACCAGCGCCGCGCGCACCACTGAGCCAAGCTGGCCGCCGGCCCCACTCAAGGCAATCTTTTTCATCAGGTTCCTTTGCTGCGCTGCGCGCGGTCCAATTCAGGCGCGTCGCTGCACGATGACTATTCAATGCTTGGTTGTACGATGACGTACTATCTCCGATGCGGATGCGCTTTTCAATTAGGCATTTACCCTGATGCTTTTCGGGCGACATTCTCCTTTTTCCGACCAATCAATGACATAACGCGCTCTCATTTATGTGACATCGTATAACTGCGAACGGGATTCGATCCGAGCTTGCTAGCCGCGGCGACACCTTCGCTATTGGAGCCCGTCCCCGAATGAAGATCCGCCCCGCGTTGCGCCCCGCCGCACTCCCTGAGGAGCCCGCCAGCTGTAACGCCCTTCTCAGGCGGCACGATCAGGCCACATAGCCTGCACGGACACATCGTGCTGCAGCGCGGTCGATTGACGCATGCAAGCGCGCATTTGCGGGATAGCCCGCCGTCGTGCGCTTAGGAAAACTTGAGATACATCAAGCGTTTGCGGCCTGAAAATCGGAACGCGCCTCAAAACAACGTGGTTTTTTGACGCACGTCGCACCGCAGCAATAAAACGCCTGATCCCCTACTCTTGCGCCATCTGCCCAGCGCAGAGCGCACCGACACCGGTCGACGCGCGTAGTCCGGCCTCACGCACTTACGCACCTCACAGTCATGAACTCCGCTCTATCGGCATTCGATCTCGCCCGCATCCAGTTTGCGTTCACCGTTTCGTTTCACATCGTTTTTCCGGCGCTCAGCATTGGCCTCGCCAGCTTCATCGCCGTGCTCGAATGGCGCTGGCTGCAAACCGGTAAGGCGTACTACAAGGATCTTTGCCTGTTCTGGTCGAAGATCTTCGCCGTCGCGTTCGGCATGGGTGTGGTCTCCGGTGTCGTGATGAGCTACGAGTTCGGCACCAACTGGTCGGGCTTCTCCAGCTTCGCCGGACCCATTACCGGTCCGTTGCTGATGTACGAAGTGATGACCGCATTCTTTCTCGAAGCCGGCTTCCTCGGCATCATGCTGTTCGGCTGGCAGCGCGTGAGCGCGCGCGCGCACTTCGGCGCCACGCTGATGGTCGCCATCGGCACGCTGATCTCGACTTTCTGGATTCTTGCCTCGAACAGCTGGATGCAAACGCCGCAAGGCTTCGAGGTGGTGAACGGCCACGTCGTGCCGCTCGACTGGTTCAGGATCATCTTCAATCCATCGTTTCCCTACCGGCTCGTGCATATGGCGCTCGCGGCGTTCATCGTCGCGGGGCTGGTCGTGTCGGCGGTGGGCGCGTGGCATCTGCTGCACGGACGGCGCGACCCGGCCGTCAGAAAGATGTTTTCGATGGCCCTCTGGCTGCTATTGATTCTCACGCCCGTGCAGGCGTTCGTCGGCGATCAGCATGGTCTGAACACGCGCAAGTATCAGCCGGCGAAAATCGCCGCGATCGAAGGACTGTGGGACACCGAAAAGGGCGGCACCGCGCTGAACCTGTTCGGCATTCCCGATATGCAGGCGGAGACGACGCGCTATGCAGTGTCGATTCCGCACCTGGGCAGCCTGATCCTCACGCATAGCTGGGACGGCGAAATCCGTGGTCTGAAGTCATTCCCGCCGCAGGATCGCCCGAATTCGACGGTGGTGTTCTGGAGCTTTCGCATCATGGCGGGTCTCGGCGTGCTGATGATCGCGATGTCGTTGGCCGCGTGGGCGCTGCGCCGGCGCGAGCGCCTGTTCGAAGCGAAGTGGTTCCAGCGCTTCGCGGTCGCCATGGGTCCAACGGGTTTCATCACGCTGCTGGCCGGCTGGGTGACGACCGAGGCGGGCCGCCAGCCGTGGGTCGTGTACGGCGTGATGCGGACCTCTCAAGCCGTGTCGCCGCTCACCACGCAGCAGGTCGGCATTTCGCTGATGGTCTTCGTGCTGGTCTATTTCCTCGTGTTCGGCACCGGCATCTACTACATGCTCAAGCTGATGCGCAAAGGCCCGCCGCTGCCCGGTCAGACGCCGCAACGCGCGGCGGGGCACGCGCCCGGCTTCGTGCCGAGCGAGACGGCTCGCCGCCCGCTCTCCGCCGCCGACCAGTTGATCGACGCCGCGTGATCGCCTCTTCATTACCCTGCTGCTTGCGAGACAGACAATGGACGTAACCGTAGTGTGGGCCGCGATCATCGCATTGGGCCTTTTCATGTATGTCGTGCTGGACGGGTTCGATCTCGGCATCGGCATCGTCTTCCCGTTTTTTCCCGACGAAACAGAGCGCGACCTGATGATGACCACCGTCGCGCCGGTATGGGACGGCAACGAGACATGGCTGGTGCTCGGCGGCGCCGGTCTTTTCGCCGTGTTTCCGGTCGTGTATTCGACCGTGCTGTCCGCGCTCTATCTGCCGCTCATTTTCATGCTCGTGTGCCTGATCTTCCGGGGCGTGTCGTTCGAGATCCGCGCGAAGGCGAATCGTACGAAACACCTGTGGGACCTTGCATTCATCGGCGGCTCGGCAGGTGCGACGTTCTTTCAGGGCATCGCACTCGGCGCTTTCCTGCAGGGCATTCCGGTGCAGAACGGCGCGTATGCCGGCGACGCGTTCAGCTGGCTCACGCCGTTCAGCCTGCTGACGGGTCTCGGGCTCGTCGTCACCTACGCGCTGCTCGGCTGCTGCTGGCTGGTCGCGAAGACCGAAGGCGATCTGCAGCGCCGCCTGCACCGCGTGGTGTGGCCGTTGACGATCGTGCTGCTCGCCTTCATTGCGATCATCAGCCTGTGGACGCCGCTGCAGGACCCGAACATCGCGCAGCGCTGGTTCCATGACGGACTGCTGCACCGCTTGCTGCCCGTGCCGTTCCTCGTCGCGGTCTGCGCACTGTTCATGTACCGCGCGGTGCGCGCACGGCACCACAACACGCCGTTCGCGCTGGCATTGCTGCTCGTGCTGCTCGGCTATGCCGGATTGCTGGTGAGCCTGTGGCCTTACGCGATTCCGTCGAGCATGACGCTATGGGAGGCGGCCGCGCCGCGCGCCAGCCAGACGTTCACGCTGGTCGGTGCGGCGATCATTCTTCCGGTCATCATCGTCTACACGACGATGGGTTACTGGGTCTTTCGAGGCAAGGTGCGTCATGGCGATCAACATCACTACCACTAGGCGAACGCGCGAGAGCAGCGACCGGCAAAGTCCGCAAATGCCCGGCATGCCGGTCCGTAACATGCCGGGCTGGTTGTGGTTCGTCGTTCTATGGTGCTTCGGCGTGGCGTGCGCCGTGTCGCTCGGGTTCGCTTTCAAAATGCTGATGAACGCCACGCTGTTCGCAGTCAGATGACACGCCGGCCAACATGGAACTGGCACGCATCGCGTTCCGCGTCCCGTGCGCGATTAAAAAAAGCGCCACATGACTCGTTTAATGACCAGGTCGGCATCGACCCGCGCGTGGCGACCCGTGATGCGATTCCCGCGACGAGAAGTGAAAAACGAGGCACTCTAACGGCGGGAGTCCACAACGGACAGACCCGACTCGCGGAGACATCATGAAGTTTCTTGTGGCCGACGACCACGAACTGATCCGGCAAGGCGTCAAGGGGCTGCTGCGCGGCCTCGACCCCGACGCCCAGTTCGACGAGGCCGATACCTGGGAATCCCTCGCATCCGCCGCCCGTCCGGATGCAAATCACGACCTCGCGATCGTCGATCTGCATATGCCGGGCATGAGCGGCGCGTCGTCGCTCGAATTGCTGCTCAAAGCGAATCCGGCGCTGCCGGTCGTCGTGCTTTCCGCCGAAGAATCGCCCGACGAAATGCGCGCCGTGCTCGCCGCCGGCGCGCTCGGCTTCGTGCCGAAACGTCAGCCCGCGAGCGTGATGCTCAAGGCAATCGAACTGGTGCTGTCGGGCGGCGCCTATGTGCCCATGGAAGCGCTCAGCCTGCTCGGGTCGCGCGACGCTCAGCCGTCTGGCGCGAGCGGCCAGACCGCCTCCGCGGCGCCGGTCCAGAGCGCGACCCAGGGAATCACGCCAGCGCCGGCGCCCACCGGCGCTTCCCTCACCGAACCGATTACCGAGCCCGCGCAACTGCACACGCTACAGCCGCATCAACAGCATCTGCTGGAAAACCTGTCGCCGCGTCAGCAAGACATCATGCGGCTCGTGCATCGCGGCTGGACCAACAAGATGATTGCGCGCGATCTCGGCGTGGCGGAAGGAACGGTCAAGGTGCATCTGTCGGTGATCTTTCGCGCGCTCGGCGTGCACAACCGGTCGACAGCGATCGCGGTCATCAACGGCTGGCTCGAAGGAGGCAAAGCGCTCTAGCCGTCGGTTTCGCGCAGCGCAATGGTCGCCGTCGTGCGGCCCTTGTCCAGCTCGGCCTGCTGCCAGAGCATTTCGAGGGTGCGCCGCAGGCGCGCCGGCGTCACCGGCTTGTGCAGCACCGGAATGCCCTGCAACGCGAGCGCCGCCAGCTCGGCGGACGCCATGTCGCCGGTAATCAGCAACGTCACCAAGCCTTCATGCCCCACGTCGGCAAGCGCATTGCGCACCGCGATCAGCGCCTGCGCGCCCGTGCGATGATGGGCGAGCTGGTAGTCGCACAACACCGCGTCCGGCACGAAGCCGCTTTCGATCGCGGCGAGCGCGCCAGCTTCGTCACGCACGCCGCGCACCATGCAACCCCAACGCCCGAGCAGGCTCCTGAGCCCTTCGAGGATCGACGCTTCATCGTCGATGCACAACACGCGGCGGCCCTGCGCCGAAGGTCCGCCCACCACCGTTTCATTCAGGCTTGCGACCAGTGCGCCCGCGTCGCCTGCCTGCACCGGAAAGCGGAACACCGAGCCGCGCCCCGGCGCCGAGCGCAGTTCCAGTTCGCCGCCGAGCAGTTCGACGAGCCGCTTCACTGTCGGCAGGCCCAGACCGTGTCCGGCCCGCGCGTCGCGCTGCGGATTGGCGACCTGATAGAACTCCTCGAAGATCCGCTCGTGCTCCTCGGCGGGAATGCCGACGCCCGAATCGCGCACCTCGACGTAGCCCCCAGATGCGCGCCCCGCGCGACGATACCCCAGCCAGATCGCGCCCTGCTCGGTGTAGCGCACGGCATTCGATAGCAGATTGCTCAGCACGCGTTCGAGCAGCACCGGATCGTCGTACACGATCATCGCGGTCGGCGCGATGCGCAGCGCCAGTCCCTTTGCCGCCGCCTGCGGACGATACTGGCTACCCACCCGCTCGAACAGTTCCGAGAGCCGGAAATGCAACCGGATCACTTGCGTCACGCCGCTTTCGAGCCGTGCAAGCTCGAGCACCTGATTGAACAGCTGGTTCAGCGCCTCGACGTTGTAGACGATGTGCTCGGAGGTCTTCGCCTGCTGCACGGGCGTGGCAGCCGGATCGTTCAGCGACGCCGCGAGCAAACCGATCGCATGCAAAGGCTGGCGCAGATCATGGCTCGCGGCCGCGAAAAACCGTGTCTTCGCGAAGCTCGCATCTTCGGCGACCCGTTTCTGCGCAGCGAGAGATTCGGCCAGATACTGCTGATCGACCCGTGCCTGCACGACCTGCCGGAAGAGCTTCCGGTAACTCAGCGCGTAGACGTTGATCGCGCAAAAAAAGAACGCGAGGACGAGCGCGAGAATGGTGCGGTCGAAAGTATGTGCGCCGACATGCATGACGATCGACGGCAGCAGCAGGAACGGCAGCGACGTGGAGAAATTCAGGAGATCGAAACCATTCGACATGAACACGCCCGCGGCCAGCGTGACGAGCATCACGGTGTGCAGGATCGGCAGATCGGACTGCGGGCTCTGAAACGCGAACCATACGGCGATGCCCGGCGCGGCGTACAGCAGCATGCCGCGCACCGCGTGCAAAACGATCCAGCCGCGCGGCGAAACCAGTTGCGGATAACGGCGATTGCAGATCCACAGCGCAAGACTGCCGATATTCGCCGCCGCATAGAACCCGAAGCACGCGATGAAAAGCGGCGGCGACGGAATGTTCGGCCAATAGATCGCCACCAGCACCGCGATCGAAAACCAGTGCGAAAAGAACGCAATCGGGTCTTGCGCGTACAGCACGCGCACCAGGTCTTCGTCGATTGCACGCTGGATCGGATCACCCCGCATCACGCAGTCTCCTCGTCAGGCACGGCTCCCGGTGGCGTAGCGCGAAACCCCGCGATGCACGCGCAACGCTGCGGGCCGGGTGGACGCGCCGTGGGCGTTGCAGGCATGGCGTCGCACCGGCGTTGCGGCGGCGTTGCCGTAACACGCCGGGTGCACCCGATTATCAGATGAATGAGCCGGTCTATGCGAAATGGTTTACCCGGCAGTTTACCCACCAGCTACCACTTAATCCATATAGGCGAAGGCGCCGGCGAAAACCATACTGGGTTCACATTCAGCGCGGCTTCACGGTTTCACGCACTCCCCTCCCGCCTGCAGTCGAAGGCTCACCGCGCTCGTTGCCACACCCCTTATGGAGGCTCTCATGGGCGCTGTTCCTAGCCGCGAGTTCGTTCGCAATCTCGACGATGCGATCCTGCCCGACCTGTGGCGCCGTCGCACCCGGCTCTCCGCCAACGAAATGGTGTCGATGGTGGAACTGGTCAAGCGTGCATTGCGAACCTATCACCCGATCGAGTTGCAGGCGCTGGGCGACGACAAGGAAGAACTCGTGGCCCAGTTCATTTACGCCAGGGTGCTGCGTCTCGCGCCAGGCCACACCGAAACCCATGCCTGTGCCGAGAGCGCGCCGTCCAACAGCTATGCACTGTGCGCGTATTTTCGCCGGTATCTGATCGATTGCCTGCGCAGCGCCGGCCACCAGCGCAACGTATCGATGGAAAACGAGGGCATGGCGCAGGAAATCGATCTGCACGCGCAGGCGCTCGAAGATCCGGTGCAGAGCGTGCTGCTGCAGTACGGCCTCGACGAGCGACGCGTGCGGCTCGCCGCGCGCGCTTTCATCGACGGGCTCGACGGACCCGAGCGCATCGTGCTGGCCGGAACGCTCGGCTGGTGCTCGGAAAACAGGGGCGGACTGTCGGCCGTCGCGACGCAGCATCGTGTACCCTCCTATCACTATCGCGCCGTCAAACTGGGCGTCACCATGAAAAAGACGGCCGGCTCCGAGGATTTTTCGAATACCAGAATTGGCCGCTGGCTCACGGACGTGCTTGGCATCGCCATCCACATCGACAATCGCGCGGCCATTCTGCTTGCGCTGAACCTGCTCGCCGCCGAATCCAGCGACAGCGAAATCGACGAAGCCGCCGCCTGATCGCCCAAGCATCGCCCGGCGGCGCGCCCGCACCCGCATGCACGCACGCGACGGCCGCGGCGCTTCGCACGGTCACTTTTTTCCCGTACCTTAGCGTGACATGAAGAAAATGCGCGGCCAAGCGCCGCGTTCTACGCACGCCTTTCTGAAGAGGTAGTCGTGATGAACCGCTTGTCGAGCGCCGTGACGGCGATGAAATCGCATTACGATGTAGTGGTGATCGGTTCGGGCTACGGCGGCGCGATTGCCGCGAGCCGCATGGCGCGCGCGGGCCGCAGCGTCTGTCTGCTCGAACGCGGACGCGAATTCACGACGGGCGATTATCCGCGTTCGCCATTTCAGGGCGCGGAACAGGTTCAGTACAACACGCCGCTGGCGCAGGTCGGTTCACCGCTCCCACTGCTCGAAGTGCATGTGAACGACGACGTGAACGCGGTGGTGGGCTGCGGGCTGGGCGGCACTTCGTTGATCAATGCGAACGTGGCACTTGAAGCCGACCCGCGCGTCTGGGACGACGTCCGCTGGCCGGCCGCATTACGCGAGGACGAAAGCGGCCGCGAACGAGGCTACGCACTGGCCCGCGCCATGCTGGAACCGTCGCCGGTACCCGACGATTACCCGGCGCTGCCCAAACTCGAAGCGCTGAAGAAATCCGCGCAGGCGCTCGGCAAGGAGAACCTCTTTTGCCGGCCGCCTATCACCGTTACGTTCGAGAAGCGCATCAACGCAGCAGGCGTCGCGCAGAACGCCTGCGTCGGCTGCGGCGATTGCAACTCCGGCTGCAACTACGACGCGAAGAATTCCACGCACATGAACTATCTGCCCGACGCTGTCGCGCACGGTGCGCAGATCTTCACGGGCGCCGCCGTTCATTCCGTGACGCGCGACGCCGCGACGCAAACATGGCGCGTGGCATTCCAGCTCGTGAGCCTGGGGCGTGAGAGCTACGACGCACCCGACCTCGCGGTCAGCGCGGACATCGTAATCGTATCGGCCGGCACGATCGGCTCGACCGCCTTGCTGCTGCGCTCGGCACGCATGCCGGGCGGCCTCACCGTGTCGCCGATGCTCGGTCAGCACTTCACCGGCAACGGCGACGTGCTCTCCTTCGCGTACAACACGAACGACGTGATCAACGGCGTCGGCTGGGGCACGCATGAACCCGGACAGATCGCGCCAGTGGGGCCGACCATCACCGGCCTCATCGACGTGCGCCAGACCGCGAACGTGAAAGACGGCTTCGTGATCGAGGAAGGGTCGCTGGCGGGCCCGGTCGGCGCGGCGCTCAACGCGCTGCTTGGCGCGGCTGCGCCGCTCGAAGGCGTGGATGTCGGGCCAACGCGCACGTTGCAGCAACAGCTCGACTACGACGGGCGGGTCGTCGAAGGGGACGTGCGTGGTCCGTATCACGGTGCGCTCAACCATACGCAGACCTATCTCGTCATGGCGCACGACGACGAGCGCGGGCGCATTACCGTGGACGACCATGGACGCGCGCGCATCGAATGGAAAAACGCCGGCAGGCAGCCGGTCTACCAGACAATCGAAAAAGTGCTGGAAGACGCCACTCTTGCACTGGGCGGCAAATATCTGCGCGACCCGATCTCGGCCGACCTGGTCGGCAACCGGACAGTGACGGTGCATCCGCTGGGTGGCTGCGGCATGGGCGAAGACGCCGCGCGCGGTGTGGTCGACCATATGGGCCGGGTCTTTAGCGGCGCGGACGACGCCGTGCACGATGGCCTCTATGTGATGGACGGCGCAGTGATGCCGATGTCGCTCGGCGTGAATCCGCTGCTGACGATCTCTGCGCTGACCGAACGCAATTGCGCGCTGCTTGCGCAAGCGCGCGGCTGGACGATCGACTACGCAGCGAAAGGCGCAGCCGCGCCGCCGCCGTCGCCGTCGCTGAAAATCGGACTGCACTTTACCGAAACGATGGTGGGCACCTACACGCCCGCGGTTGCCGGCGGCGCCGTCAGCAGCCCGATCGAATTTACGCTCACTGTCGTTTCGGACGATCTCGCCGACATGCTAAGTCATCCGCAGCATCTCGCGAAGACCTCAGGCACGCTCAGTTGCGCCGCGCTTTCCGGCCAACCCATCACGATCACGGAAGGCACGTTCAACCTGTTCGTCGTCAACGAGTCGGACGTGGACGAGCGCAACATGAACTACCGGATGACGCTCGATACCGCCGAAGGCAGAACCTTCCATCTGACCGGTCAGAAGATCATCACGCGCACGTCGCCGGTCAATCTGTGGGAGCAGACCAATACGCTGTACGCCGAGATTCGCGACTCCGTCCGTGCCGACGCGCCGCCCATCGGCACGGCCACGCTCGTCATCACGCCCGAGAACTTCCTGAAGCAGCAACGCACACTCGAGGTAACGAACACACCCGATCTGAAAACCCGGCTCGAATGGACGCTCCGGTTCGGCAAGTTTTTCGCGGGGGTGCTGTTCACCGAGTACGGCGGAGTGGCCGCGCCGCTGCAATATTTCGACCCGCACGCCGAGCCCCGGCTAAAACGCGCATTGCGCGCACCCGCGCCTCAGGTGTTTTATTTCGACACACGCGACGGCACGACACTGAGACTCACCCGTTATGTCGACCCGCGGAACAAGGCCGCGCGCCCGGTGCTGCTGATACACGGCTCGGGCGTGTCGAGCCGCATATTCTCGACTGATCTGGTCGAGACGAACCTCGTCGAATATCTCGGCATGAGCGGCTACGATGTGTGGCTCGTCGATCTGCGTGTCAGCATCGAGATGCCGAGCGTGATGATCCCCACTAATGTCGACAAGGTGGCGCGTGAAGATATTCCGGCCGCCGTCGCGCGGATTCTCGAACTCACGGGTGCCGACAATATTCAGGTGGTGGGCCACTGCCTGGGCGGCCTTTCGCTGACCATGTCGCTGCTTGCCGGGTTGCAGGGCGTGCGCTCCGCGGTCATTTCGCAGGTGTCGGCGCATCCGGTTCCCGGCACGCTGCAAAAGATCAAAGCCGGCTTGCACATTCCAGGCATCATGGAGCATCTCGGCATACGGGACCTCACCGCCTATACGCAAGACGGCAAGTGGCCCGCCAATGTGCTGGACAACGCGCTGCGCCTCTATCCACTCGATCACGACGAAGGTTGCGGCAGCCCCATCTGCCACCGCGCGACCTTTCTTTACGGCCTGCTCTATGAACACCGGCAATTGAGCCAGACCTTGCATGCCAATCTGCAGGAATTGTTCGGCGTGCACGACGTGGAAGTGTTCCGGCATCTCGCCACCATGGTGCGCACAGGCAAGGTCGTCGACGCAGAAGGCGAGGACGTCTATTTGAGCGGCGCGCACGGCATGAAGGGGCTGGAGGGGATGCGCCTGCCGATCGCGTTCATTCACGGCGAAAAAAACGAAACCTATCTGCCGCAAAGCACGCTGCTGACTTACGACCTGCTGAAAACGCACTTTCCCGAGCAGCCTTACGAACGGCATCTGATTCCGGGCTACGGGCACATAGACTGCATCTTCGGCAAACACGCCGCGCTGGACGTTTATCCCCTCATCAAGACGTATCTGGATGCTCACTGACAGCGCATGCCGCGACGGGTCCTGCGCATGAGAGAATCCGGCAGACGCCGCGAGCGTCGCGCCAATCAATCACCAGAACTACGCTATGGAACAGTTGACCTTCGGGGCTTGCGTCAAAAAAGGCTGGATCAGTTCGTGGCAGGCCGTGAAGCACATGCCCTGGGTTTTCATCGGCACCTGTGCGGTGCTGGCGTGCACGTCCCTGCTGACGGCGCCGCATCCGTCTTCCGTCGAATCGGGCGACGCCAGCGCGCGCGTCGGCCAAGGCCTGCTTTCGCTGCTATGGCTCGTGCTGCAACTCGTCGTGTCCGGTACGCTGACGATCAAGGTGCATCGCTTCGTGCTGCTCGGCGAAGGGGCGAACCCGCTCGTGCCGCTACAAGGCCGCCCCCTCGGCCGCTATGCGATCGTGTGGCTCGCAGTCGCGCTGACAATGCTGGTGCTTGCGGGCGTCATCTTCGTGGCCGGCCATGCGTTCAAATTCGGCATTCTGATCTACGTGCCGCTGCTGCTGATTTTTCTGTTCGTCATCATCCGGCTGAGCCTGCTCTATCCGTCCATTGCGCTCGGCAGCCGGCTCACATGGCGCGCGGCCTGGCGCGACAGCCGCGGGCATTGGTGGAGCATCCTTGGCGTGGGCTTCGTCACCTATCTGCCGCTCTTCGTGGTCAGCGGCGTGTTCTTCTTCGTGGTCGGACCGAAAGTGCTCGCCGTGCAGCAAAGCCAGGGCGCGGCTGTCGTCGCGATCGTGCAGGCGCTGCTGAATGCGGTGTTCATCGTGTTCGCGGCGGCGTCGCTGTCGTGGCTGTACCGCCGCTATGCGCAGGAACTGCTGACGCACGCACACGACCAGCCGCACTGAGCGCGGCGCGCGTCTCGCAGCCCGGCTGCTTCAAAGCAGCTTGCCGGGATTCAGAATGCCGTGCGGGTCGAGCGCTTTCTTGATCGCGCTCATCGCGGCCAGTTCAGCGGGCGAGCGCGAGATCGGCAAAAACTCGCGTTTGAGCAGGCCAATGCCGTGTTCCGCCGACACCGAGCCGTTCAACGGTCCGAGCATCTCGTAGACGAACGCATACACGTCGTGATGATCGACGCCGGGAATCGAATGGCCGTCGACCGTCACGTGCAGATTCGAGTCGCCGATATGCCCGAAGAAATATGACGCGTTGCCCGGCCAGCGCTGATCCAGTGCCGCCCGGCAACGATCGACGAAATGGCCGATTTCGCCGATCGGCAGGCTCACGTCGAAATTGATCGCGTCGAGCCGCACTGGAAACTCCGCCGTGCATTCGCGAATGGCCCAGAGCGCACGCACGTCGGCGCCGGATTGGGCAATCACCGCGTCGCGGATGACGCCATCCTCGAGCGATTGGGTCAGCGCGCCGGAAAACCGCTCGCCGCCGTCCGCGGAATCGAAGCTTGCGTGCTCGATCAGTGCATAGAGCGGGTGCGACTCGCCGAACGGCGAGCGCGTGCCCGTGAGCTGCACGCCGAAGTCGAAGAACTCCGGCCACATGATTTCGAACGCGCCAATGTCGTTGCCAAAGCGCGTGGAGAGGCGGCGCAGCAGTTGGACGGCGGCGTCGTAGCCGTCGAGCGCGACGAGCGCCGTATGCCGTGCCGCACGCTGCGGATGCAGCCGCAACACCGCGCGCGTAATGACGCCCAGGGTGCCCTCCGAACCGATGAACCAGTGCTTCAGGTCGTAGCCCGTGTTGTTCTTGACCATCTTGCCGAGCGACGTCAGTACGTCGCCGTTCGCGAGCACCACTTCGAGGCCGAGCACCTGATCGCGCGCGGTGCCCGACTGGATGACGCGGTTGCCGCCCGCGTTCGTCGCCAGATTGCCGCCCACCTGGCAGGAGCCGCGCGCGCCGAGATCGAGCGCCAGTTCGAACCCGGCTTCTGCCGCCGCCTCCTGTGCAATCTGCAACGTGGTGCCGGCGCGAACGGTGAGCGTGGCGGAAGCCGTGTCCACTTCTTCGACACCGCTCAGTCGTTCGAGCGACAACGCGATATCCGTCTCGCGCGCAATCGCGCCGCCGGCGAGTCCCGTCATGCCGCCTTGCGGCACCACTGGCTGACAGGCCGCATGACAAATGGCGAGCGCGCGCGACACGTCCTGCGTCGTGCGCGGCAGCAGCAACGCGGCGGGACGCGTTGGCGTGTGGCGTGTCCAGTCGGTCAGCGCGCGCTCGCCGATCTGTTCGCCGGTACGCACCGAGTCGTCGCCGAGCGCTGTGCGCAGTGCGTCGAGCGTGGTGGAAAGCGACGCGGTGCTTCGCGTCGGCGCGTCGGTCGTAGTGTGGTCCGTCATGCAAGTGTCCTGGTGTTGCGGCGCTCAGGGGCTCGCCTGATGCGCCGCGCGTTGCTTCCGATAACCCATCGAATCGTTGATCCGGCCGAGAATGTAGTCGCCCGCCGCAACCGGCTGATACTTCAGATCAGCCTCGCTCGCCCCGAGCTCGCGCGGATCGACCTGCGCGCCGTAAGTCGGATCATAGAACGTGGCGATCGAATAGCGCTCACGCCCGGATGCATTGATGACGCGATGCAGCGTGGAGCGAAAGCGGTCATTGGTCCATCGCGCGAGCAGATCGCCCACGTTCACGACGAAGCTGCCTTCGACGGGCGGCGCATCCACCCAGGTGTCGTTGGCGATCTCGCGCACCTGCAGACCGCCGATCTGATCCTGCCACAGCAGCGTGATGCAGCCATAATCCGTGTGCGGCGCGACGCCGAACTGATCGGCATCCGACTGGGGCGGCTGCGGCGGATAGTAGACCATCTGCGTGCGCTGCATCCGTTTGGTGTAGCGCGGCGCGAAGAACTGCTCGTCCACCCCGAGGCTCACCGCGACCGCGCGCAACAGATCGGCGCCGCACGCCGCCACCGCCTCATAGTACCCGTACAATGCGGGCCGCAATGCCGGCATGAAGTCCGGCCAGTTGTTCGGACCCCGCAGCGCCTGCCCTGCCAGCACGTCCGGATCGTCTTCGGGCAACTCCAGGCCAATGCTGAAGAACTCCTTGTAATCGGGGCGTTTGGCCTGATACATGGTGGCGTCGCCGAGTGCATTGAATCCGCGATGCCGCTGATTGACCGCCGCGCGCCGCTTGGTTTCCACCGGAAACGCGAAGAAGGTGCGCGCAGCCTGTGCGGCGGCGTCGATCGCGGCCTGCGGGACACCATGATTGATGATGTAGAAGAAGCCGATTGTCGTGCACGCTTCGCGGATTTCCTGCGCGACGCGCTGCAAAGCCTGCGGGTCGCCGGCGCGTACGCCGGCGAGATCGATGATCGGAATGCGAGTCACGGGCATGCGTTGCTCCCAGAAAGGCCTGCTACTTCAAACGATTCAACCGACGCAGCACACGCTCGTGAGCTTGACCGACAAGCTTGACCGGAAAGCGCCGGGATCGTGCGTCCTCAGTTGTATATACCGCCAAAAGCGCCGCCGCAAGATGCACAAACGCGCCTGCCGTAAGGGCTTTTCTCTACGCGCGCGTTTATTTATTTCGCGCGAAAAACGCGGTATATACTGCGTCGCATGACTCGCGCCGGGCCGCTACGCAGGCCGCTTGCGCGCGGCACCGCTTTGCCAACCGGAGAATCCCATGAGCATCCTTGCAGGCTGGAAGTGTCGTCTGGTCATGCTGGCGTTGTGCGCGGCAAGCGTCACCGCGCACGCGGAAGATCAACTCGCCAAGGTGAAAAAAGCCGGCGAGCTGGTCGTCGGTACCGAAATGCAGTTCGCGCCTTTCGACTTCCTTGAAAACGGCCAGCAAGCAGGCTTCAACAAGGATCTGTTCGCCGAGATCGGCAAGGAAATGGGTGTGAAAGTGCGCTTCATCGACCTGCCCTGGCCGAGCGTGCTACCGGGTCTCGAAGCCGGCAAATTCGACATGGTGGGCGGACCGCTGACCGTCACCAAGGCGCGCATGGAGCGCTATACGTACACGCTGCCGATTGCCGACGCCACCGATGCATTGCTCAAACGTGCAAATGATTCGTCGGTCAAACAATCGTCGGATATCGCCGGCAAAACGGTGGGCGCGGGCAAAGGCTCGGCGCAGCTCGACCAGTTGAAGACCTACGTCGCAACGCTGCCCAAGCCGCCGGAGATCCGCGAATACGTCGACAACAATCAGGCCTACGCCGACCTCGCCGCCGGTCGCATCGCAGCAGTGGCGAATTCGATGACCAATATCGCGTACGTCGCCAAGCAGCGCCCGGAAACCTTTGCGGTCGTGCAGCCGCCGTTCGGCGCGAAAGTGTATTTCGCTTACTGTCTGCGTAAGGACGCCGACAGCAAGCCGCTCGCCGACGCATTCGACGCCGCGCTCGTGAAGATGCACAACGACGGGCGTCTGGCCGCGCTGCAAAAGAAATGGTTCGGCGTCGTCATGGACGCACCGAGCACGATGCCCACTCCGAACTATTGATGAGCGACGCACTCACGCAGTTGTCCTGATGAATGCGATGCGGCGCCGTGTGATGTCACGCGCTGCATCGCCCTCCCCGTTCCACCGGGTGTGACGTTTATGTTCAGCACGACAGTCTTCGTTCAGGGTTTACCGCTTCTGCTGCACGCGGCGCTCGCCACCATCGGCATTTCGCTGGCAGGTCTCGTGATCGGCTTCTTCGTCGCGATCGGTGTGTGTTCGGCGCGGCTGTCGGCAAACCGCGCGGCGCGCATGGCCGGCGGCGCCTACGTATTCTTCTTCCGCGGCGTGCCGATGCTCGTGCAACTGCTGCTGGTGTATTACCTGCTGCCGTTCGCCGGCATCAACGTATCGCCGGTGGTGGCCGCCATCAGCGCCGTGTCGCTGTGTTCCGCCTCATACATCGCCGAGATTCTGCGCGGCGGCTTTCTCAGCATTCCTCCGGGCCACATCGAAGCCGCGCGCATGCTCGGCCTCTCGCCATTCGACATGCTGCGGCGCATTCTCGTGCCGCAAGCGTTTCGTCTGACGCTGCCCTCGCTCGTGAACGAGATGGTGCTGCTCATCAAGGCTTCGTCGCTGATCTCGGTAGTGGGCGTTGCGGAGCTGACGCGTACCGCGCAGAACATTGCCGCGAGCACATACCGTCCGCTCGAAGCCTATCTCGCGGCGGGACTGATCTATTTCGTGATCTGCGGCACGCTGGCGCTCGTCGCGCATGCTGCGGAGTACCGGCTACAGCACGCCTGATCCGTCAAAGGCAACGCACGATACTGCGCCATGCAAAAGCTCGATCCCACCGTCATCACGCACAACATCCAGCCGATCGCCGCGGGTCTCGCGACCACGCTCGGCACGTGGGCCGCGGGCGTCGCGATCGGCCTTCTGATCGGCTTTCTGATCGCCGTGCTGCAACTCTTTTGCGGACGCTGGGTGCGCGGCGCGCTGCGCGTGTATATCGAACTGTTTCGCGGCACGCCTTTTCTGGTGCAGCTGTTTCTGCTTTACTACGGCGGCCCTTCGTTCGGCATCACGCTCGAACCCATGACAGCCGGCGTGCTGGGCCTCGGGTTCTATGGCAGCGCGTATTTCGCCGAAGCGTTCCGCTCGGGTTTCCAGTCGGTGCCCGCGGGCCATCTCGAAGCCGCGTCATGTCTCGGTCTCACGCGCTGGCAGGCGGTGCTGCGCATTCAGGTGCCGCAAATGCTGGTGCTGATCGTGCCTGCGCTCACCAACCTCATCATCGTGTTGAGCAAGGAAACGGCGGTGCTCTCGATTGTCACGGTGCCTGAGTTGACGTTCGTGCTGACCGGCATCGGCTCGGCTACGTTTGCTTTCGTCGAAACACTGCTCATGCTTTGCGTGTGCTATCTCGCGCTGGTCGAGCTGACTTCGCGCGCCGGCATGTGGGCCGAAACGCGCATCGCCCGTTTCATGGCATGACCGCCACCCGGACCTTTCTATGAACGCCATCGCCGACATGCCCTCTTCCGCGTCCACCGCCGCCACCGGAACGCCGCCCGGGCCGCCGCTCATCGAAGTGCGTGATCTGCGCAAGCGCTTCGGCGACGTGGAAGTCCTGCGCGGTGTCGATCTGGACATCGCACGCTCCGAGGTGGTGTGCATCATCGGGCCATCAGGCTCGGGCAAGAGCACGCTGCTGCGCTGCCTCGCCGCGCTCGAAACTTACGATCAGGGCGACGTGCGCATCGAAGGCGAACTCCTCGGTTATAGCGAACGCAACGGCAAGCGCGTGCGCGCGTCGCAGGGCGAGATCAACCGCGTGCGGCGCAACGTCGGCATGGTGTTCCAGCAGTTCAATCTGTGGCCGCATATGACAGCGCTTGGCAACGTCATGGAAGCGCTGCTGCGCGTTCGCCACCTGTCGCGCGACGAAGCGCGCCGCCGCGCGAATGCGATGCTCGACACGGTCGGACTCGCGCACAAGGGCGACGCGTACCCCGCGAAACTGTCGGGCGGCCAGCAGCAGCGCGTAGCCATCGCGCGGGCGCTTGCGATGGAGCCGCACATCATGCTGTTCGACGAGCCCACGTCGGCGCTCGATCCCGAACTGGTCGGCGAAGTGCTGCAGGTGATGAAACAGCTCGCTCGCGACGGCATGACGATGGCCGTCGTCACCCATGAGATGGGCTTTGCCGCGCAGGTGGCGGACAAGGTGATGTTCATCGATCAGGGCCGCATCGCCGTGCAAGGCAAACCGCACGATGTGTTTCACGACGCGGGCCAGCCTCGCTTGCGCCAGTTCCTGCAGAACTATTTCGACCGCAACGCGTTCTGGGCGCGCGGCCCCGACGATACGGAGACGCGATGAACCCGCCGCGCCCCCTCCCCGCCGCCCACGGACTGTAACCGCAAGGGCTGCCGATGTCCGCCACGGTCCGCAGCAAATCGCACGACCATGCGTCGCCCGGCGCGGCGCAGAAGCCCGCGCGCACGGCTGCTGGTGCGCCCATTGCGCCGACTGCCGGCGAAGTCGCACCGGCTGCGCGTTATGAGCAGGTCAAGCAGCACATCCGCGAGATCATCGGATCGGGCGCGCGCCAGGCGGGTGACCGTCTGCCTTCGGAGCTCGATCTCGTCGCGACGCTCGGCGTGTCGCGCATGACAGTCAATCGCGCGCTGCGCGAACTCGCCGACGAAGGACTCGTCACGCGCGTGTCCGGTGTTGGTACCTTCGTTGCCCAGACCAAACCGCAATCCACGTTGCTGATGATCGCGCACATCGGCGATGAAATCCGCTCGCGCGGTCACGAATACAGTTGCGACACCGTGCTGTCTCAACGCGAAACCGCGTCGGTCATCGTCTCCAACGCGTTGGGGCTTGCGCCCGGCGCTTCGGTATTTCATGTGATCTGCGTGCACCGTGAGAATGGCGTGCCGGTGCAACTGGAGGACCGCTACGTGAATCCGTCGATCGCGCCGGACTTTCTGCAGCAGGATTTTTCTGCATTGAGGCCGTCGGAATATCTGTTCGAGATCGTACCCGCACATGACGTCGAACACGTGGTCGATGCGGGTCTGCCAACCCGCGCCGAAGCTGAATTGCTGGACATACGCGCCGAAGAACCGTGTTTGACACTGGTGCGCCGCACGTGGACGAGCGGCGTTGCGGTAACGTTCGCGCGTTTCGTGCATCCCGGCTCGCGCTACCGGCTCGGTTGCCGCTTTTCACCGGACACGTCGCAACGGCAGGGCTGACCGCGACGCGAAAAGCTCTACACGTTCCCGGCCAGATGAAAGCGCGTTGCCGGATGCCACAATTGCACCGAGGTCGCGACATCGTCGCCCACCCAGGTGCGACGCCATAACTGCAGGCACGGCTCACCGATATCCATCAGCAGATGCCGCCGCACGTAAGCGTCGGGCTTTTGCGCGTAGATGCGAAATTCCGCGCGCTGGATCGGCGCGAGCCGCACCATGTAGTGATTCGGCGTCTCGACCGTGAAGTCCTGATCGAGATAGTCCGGAAACACTTTCGGATTCACGTAGCGGTCTTCGTACTGGATCGGCTCGCCCTCTTCGCTGTGCACGATGCACGAATGAAAAGCGGGTCCACTCGCGAGGCCAAGTGCTTCGAGCGCGTGCGGGTCGTCGCTCGGTTCGAGCGAAAGCACGCGCGCCGAATGCCGATGACCGCGCGCGGCGATTTCGTCGGCGATATTGCGGATTTCCAGCACCGTCGACTCATAGCGCTGCGGCGCGACGAACGTGCCCGAGCCTTGCACCCTGGTGAGCACACGCTCGGTCGTGAGTTCACGCAGCGCGCGCGACACGGTCATGCGCGCGACGCCGAATTCCTTCACCAGTTCCGTTTCGGATGGAATGAGCCCGCCTGGCTTCCAGTCGCCGGCGCTGATGCGCTGGATCACATAGCGCTTGATCTGTTCATACGCGGGCATCGCTTTGACAGGTGTTTCCTGCTGCCGCGCGAGGCGGTGCTGCGTGTCGGCGTTTTGCGCTGCAGCGCGCGTTTTTGTCATAGCGTTCACGTCGACCTCGTGGGTGGTGCGCGGAAAGGCAAGATGGCTACCGGTGGTGCGCCGGCATGCCCGGGTGGCCGGTGCGCTGACGGATAGACCGCTCACGGCCGTGTCGTCCATCATGCCTGGTGAGCCGCGGCCAGACCGTCGTTCGCGGCGTCGTTGGCGTCGTTGGCGGCGTCGTTGGCGGCGTTGCCCGACGGGCCGGCTGCGGCAACGCTCGCGAGACTCGCGATCGTGGTCAGCCCGATGCCGGCCTCGCGCACCGGCGCGCGGGGCCCGATATTGCCGGGGTTCGGCAGCGGCGGCGGGCTCTGGTCAGCGATCATGCGAAAGGCGACGCTCATGTCATCGGCGAGCGGCCGGTCGTCGCGGAACGTGGGCACGAGTTGCCGCACGCGATGCCAGAGCGCATCCGTGTGCGGCGCGCGCGGCGCGTCGACGTTTTGCAGATCATAGGCCTGCGCCGCGGCCAGCAGTTCGATCGCGACGATTCGCCCGGCGTTGTCGATGATCTCCAGCGCCTTCAGCGCGGCCGGCGTCGCGTGGCACAGGTGATCTTCCTGCAACCCCGACGTAATGCCGCCGTCCAGACTTGCAGGCAGCGCGAGCCGCCGGTTCTGCGCGACGAGCGAAGCCGCCGTGTATTGCGCGATCATGAAGCCGGAACAGGTGCCGCCCGGTTCGGCAAGAAACGCGGGCAAACCGCTGACGAGCGGATTGACGAGGCGGTCGAGCCGACGCTCCGCCATTGCCGCGACCTGCGCGATCGCGGTGGCGAGGCTGTCCATTGCGAGCGCGATCGAAGCCCCCACGGCGTGCGCCTGCGAATACACGCGCGGCTCTTCCGGCGTGCCGGCGACACTCGGGTTATCGGTGATCGACGCAAGTTCGCGGTCGACCACGTCGGCGGTCGCAGCAAGCACGTCGCGGGCGGCGCCATGCACATGCGGAATGGTCCGCATGCTCAGCGGGTCCTGCGTGCGATGCCCGACCACGGCGGCAAGAATGCCGCTGTCGGCAAGCGCAATGCGCATACGTCGGCCGACATGGTTCAATCCGGGTGAGATACGTAGCGCGAGCGAATCTTCGTCGAATGCGGCGAGCTGGCCGCGCAGATTCTCGAAACTCATTGCTGCGACGATATCGGTCCAGTCGAGCAGGCGCTCCGCACGCGCGAGCGCCAGCGCGGCGAGTCCCGTCACGCACGGCGTGCCGTTGATCAGGCTCAAACCTTCTTTCGCTTCCAGCACGAGCGGTTTCAGCCCGAGCCGCTGCAACGCGTCGCGTCCTTTCAGACGCTCGCCACGGTAACGCGCATACCCTTCGCCAATGCACACCAGCGCAATATGCGCCATATGACTCAGATAACCGACCGAACCGAACGCCGGCACTTCAGGCAGGCAATCGGCATTGAGCAGCGCAACCAGTTGATCGACCACTTCGACACGCACGCCGGAATGTCCATGCGCGAAGTTGTTGACGGCCGCCGTCATGATTGCGCGCGTCTCCGCGACATCGAGCGGCGCGCCCACGCCCACCGCGTGACTCATCAGGATATTGCGCGACAGCGTGCGTTGCTCGGCGGGCGACACGATCACGTCGCACAGCGCGCCAACGCCCGTGTTGACACCGTAGGCGCGAATGCCGCGCTCCACGATCTGTTCGACGAGCACGCGCGCCGCCGCGATGCGCGCGCGTGCGCCGGAGGAAAGTTCGAGCGGCTCACCGGCGGCGACGGCGGCCACCTGAACCCAGTCGAGAGAACGATCGGAACGGATCACGGCCATGATGGTGCTTTGCCCGGAAAGAGTGTGCGAGGGTGGCTGCGCGTGCGGCTCAGTTGGCGGTGCGGTCCTGGTGGCTCGACACGAACTGGCGGAAGCGGTCCGACGTGCTGTCGACGAATACTTCGTCTGGCGTGCCGTCCGCTTCCACCTGGCCCTGATGCAGGAACATCACGCGATTCGACACGTGCCGCGCGAAACCCATTTCGTGCGTAACGACCAGCATGGTGCGGCCCTCCTCGGCGAGCGAGCGCATGACGCGCAGTACTTCGCCGACCAGTTCGGGATCGAGCGCGGACGTGGGCTCGTCGAACAGCATCACTTCCGGATGCATGGCCAGCGCGCGCGCAATCGCCACGCGCTGCTGCTGACCGCCTGAAAGATGCGCCGGATAATGCCCGCGCTTTTCCGCGAGCCCCACCTTTGCGAGCAACGCCTCGGCTTCTTCCACCGATTCGGCGCGGCTGCGCTTCTGTACCCGCATCGGTCCTTCGATCAGGTTTTCGAGCACCGTCATGTGCGACCACAGATTGAAGTTCTGAAACACCATGCCGAGTTGCGAACGTATGCGGTCTACCTGACGCCGGTCGCTGGGTTGCAGCTTGCCGTCGCCGCGGCGCTTCATCTTCAGTTCTTCGCCGGCGAGCGCGACCGAGCCGTCGTCCGGTGTTTCGAGCAGATTCAGGCAGCGCAAAAACGTGCTCTTGCCGGAGCCGCTCGCACCGAGAATCGAGATCACGTCGCCCTGATGAGCGTCGAGCGAAATGCCCTTGAGTACGTGATGGTCGCCAAACGACTTGTGGATGTTCTTGACCGACAGTGCGACCGGTGCGTTTGCGTTCATGAGGTTCTCCATGTTCTGCGGGTTCGGCTGGTCAGCGGACGTGTCACGGTGCGGCGCGCGGAGCTTCCGCGTGGGCTTTCGTAACAGTGGACGCCGCGCGTTGCGATGCGGTTGAGGTGGGCGCTGAGGTCGGCCCTGAAGTGGGCGCCGAGGTTGGCACTGACATGGGCGCGGCGGGCGCTGACGCGGGCAGTGAGGTTGGCGCAGCGCGCAAATGACGAGACAGCCGCCACTCGAGCAAACCGAGCATGCGAACGATCACAAAATTGAGGAACAGGTAGATCAACGCGGCGCAGATAAACACTTCAGTCGTGCGATACGTTTGCTGAATGATCTGCTGCGCGACGCCCGTCACTTCCCACACGGTGACGAGACTCGCCAGCGCGGTGGATTTGACGAGCAGCACCGCTTCGGTCGAATAGGCAGGCAAGCACTGGCGCAACGCGATCGGGCCGATTACGCGGCGCAACAACGCGAAGCCCGACAGGCCGATCGAATAGCCTGCCTCGATCTGACCGGCCGGCACCGCCATCAAGCCACCGCGAATGATCTCGGCGGTATAGCCCGCCGTGCACAGCGCGAGCGATAACACCGCGCACAGGTAGGGTTCGCGCAGCACCGGCCACAGGAAGCTCTCGCGAATCACGCCGAACTGACCCATTCCGTAGTACACGAGGAACATCTGGATCAGCAGCGGCGAGCCGCGGAATACGAGGATATAAGCTCGCGCAAAGCGGTTCGGCAGCCAGTGCGGCGACACGCGCATCGTGACGATTACGAGCGAGAGCAGACCGCCCAGAATCAGCGAACAGAAGAATAGCCCGAGCGTGGTTGGCACTGCCGCGAGCAGTTGCCTGAGCGTGTCGAGCAGGAAGTCGAAATCGATAGGCATGGCGGCCGCCCTCGTCAGTTGCGCGCGAAATTGCGCTTGAAGGACCGGCCTACGCGTGCTTCGGCGCGGTTGAACACGCGGTTCGAAATGCTGGTCATGACGAGGTACAGCGCGCCGCCCACCACGAAGAACGTGAAATATTGATGGGTGGAGCCTGCCGCCACCTGGCTCGTGCGCAGCAGTTCGGCGAGCCCGGTAACGGAGATCAGCGCCGAATCCTTCAGGCTCAGTTGCCACACATTGCCGATGCCAGGCAGAGCGAACCGCAGCACTTGCGGAATCAGGATGCGGCGCGCCATGGTAAGCGTAGGCATGCCGATCGAGCGCGCGGCTTCCAGTTCGCCGGGCGACACCGCGAGCACGGCGGCACGGTAGACCTCGGCCTGGTACGCACCGGAAATCATGCCGACTGCAAGTGCACCGATCACGAACGGCGGCACGCCGACGAATCCTTCCGCGCCGAACCATTGGCCGACCGTGGTGACGAGCGTCGAGCCGCCAAAATAGAACAGGTAAATGACCAGCAGCTCAGGCACGCCGCGAAACACGGTGGTGTACACGTCGCCGATCACACGCAGCGTCCGGAAGCGCGACAGCTTGGCCGCCGCGATCAGGCCGCCGAACACTGCACCCACCGCGAGCGCCGCGAGCGTCAGCGCGACCGTCATCAACGCCGCGAGCAACAGTACGCCGCCCCAGCCTTCCGGCCCGAAGCCGAGCATCGTTATCCGAGCCATTCCCTACCCCTCGTTCATGAAGGCGGTTCAAACCGGCAAGCGGGCGGCGATGGAATCGCGCCCGCCGCCGCTGCTACTGAACGTCTGGCGTCATTAAGGCGTGACGTCGGTCTTGAACCACTTGTTCGAGATCTTCTTCACGGTGCCGTCGGCGAGCGCCGCGCCGATCGCCGTGTCGAACTTCGTTTTCAGGTCGGCGTCCTGTTTGCGAAAGGCCAGCCCTTCGCCCGGCCCCCAGATCGGGCCACCGATCTTCGGACCCGCCATGACGATCGACGCCGTTTCCTTCTTGTCGATGTTCGCGGCGTAGTAGGTCACGTCGTCAAACGATGCGTCGATGCGGCCGTTCGCCAGATCGAGGTCACGCTCCGGCGAGGTCTTGTACACGCGGATCGTGGCGATGTCCTTGAAGCCGTCGTTGATGAATTTGGTGTAGACCGTGCCGGACTGGATGCCGATGGTTCTGCCCTTGAGCTGCTTGCGCAATGCGTCGACGGTCGGCTGATCGGATTTCGGATCGCCCGACAGCTTCACGACGCCGGAATTCGGCGCGGCTTTCGGCAGCACCTTGGTGTCGGCGACGGCGAACGTGGCTGGAGTTGCTGCATACGGCCGCGAGAACGCGATGATTTTTTCACGCTCCGGTGTGATGGAGATCGCATCCATCAGGACATCGAACTTTCCTGCCTGCAGACCAGGAATCATGCCGTCCCAATCCTGCGCGACGAGGTTGCATTGCAGCTTGATACGCTCGCACAGGTTGGCGACGAGCTCGGGCTCGAAGCCGCCGAGCTTGCCGCCGGGCAACGTCAGATTCCACGGCGCATAGCCGCCTTCCAGCGCAATCGTGACTGTCTTCCAGTCTTTGGCCTCGACCGGCGCGGCAACAACGGTTGCCGCGCCGAGAATGGCACCCATCAATGCTTTTGCTAACGTCGTCCGCTTCACTTTCACGTTGAAACTCCTGAGATTGAAGAAACCAAGGGGCGTCGTGCCGCGTTACCCGTAACCGGTTGCCGATGCTGCCGCGCGTTCAATTTGTATAGACAAGTCTGCACGAGACAAAAATGCGTCGCAAGTACAAACGTGAAAAATCGGGAGAATCATCGGGTAAGCCCTTAGATGAGCCCGCCTGATAAGGCTTTTCAGGCACTGATGAAGTTTTCAACGCGTAAGGAGAGACACGCGATGGATCGAAAATGAAGGAACTTTGTCTAGACAGGTTGAATGCGTGTGACGTTGCAAGCAGTTGCACCGAACTGCTGTTGACCCGACGGCGGGAGGTGGTCACGACAACCGTCGAGCTGCCGCTGCCGAGATTAACTTAACTCTGAAATCTAGCATCGGCGCGCGCTGTACTTTCCAACGTCCGCGCTCATTCAAGTCTGATCTGCCGGTTCACTTCAGTTTGAACTATACGAGTTTGGGTTTTCTTGTTCGGCGTCGCGACAGAGATGCCATCAGTGGACGATCGCATGGCTACGAGCTACGCGGCGACGCGGCAGACCGCATCGTCCAGGGCTTTCCCGGAGGTGCCTACGTTCTTACCAGTAAGTTTTTCTTACGCGTGCGCAGCAATCTCGTGCATGAATCAGCGCCCATGCCTGCCCGTACGGCGGCCGCAATGCAACAAAGCGGGCGTTTATCGCTCGGGACAACGTGCGGTAAAAGACACTCGCCGTCCATACGCGAAAGAACGTTCGGTGGGTAGAATGAGCGGGTCTTTCGGCAAGGCTCTCCGTGCAATCGGCTGAACCCATGCAAAGAGAGTCGATGAAAAAAATTCAAGGAGACGGCAATGTGGTTTGTCGGCAAGAGCGAACTGCTTTCTCTCATTCAGCGACATTGCCTCGACGAGGTCATGCCCGTCTTCAGCGACCATCGCACGCTGCGCAAGAACAGCATCGTTTATCGTCCGGACGAATCGAGCGAGCATGTCTATCTGCTCAAGAGCGGCAGCGTCAGGCTGTATCGGCTGACCGAGGACGGGCAGGAAATCACCCTCGCTTTCGTCAAGGCAGGCATGATCTTTGGCGATGGCGACGTGCTCAATGAGGCCAATTACTCACATCACGCCCAGACGCTCGCGCCGAGCATGGTCTGCTATATTCGCAAGCAGGACTTCAAGGATCTTCTCAAGCGCTATGAGGTGATCAACCAGTTCGTACTGCGCAACCACTATCTTCGCTGGCAGGAAGCGCAGCAGCTGATCGAGAACCTTTCGCTGCACGACGTGCGCAAGAGGCTCACGAACATCCTCGTCATGTTGTCGGGACAGGTCGGCACCGCGTGCGATTACGCAGAGCATGGCGATGCGATCCTCATCGACTTGCCGATCGCCCAAGACAAGCTCGCGGAATTCATCGGCACGTCGCGCGAATCGGTGAACCGGCATTTCAGCGAGCTTCGGGGCGAGGGTCTCGTCGATATGCGAGAACGCAGGATCGTGCTGACGCCCGCATTCGTCTCGCGTTTCATCGGCAGGATGCAGGCGCTCGCGACCGTTTAGGCGGCGCCCGTCAGCGCACGTCTGACTGCGGCAACGCCGCTCTGCGGACTCGACAAGACCGGGACCGGCAGCGAGCCGAGCGCGGCCACGAGCCGCGCCATCGACACTTGGGCGAGCACGATTACATCGACATGACCGGCGAGTTCGATGATGGCGCGCGTCAGGATGTCGTCGTGCCGAGCCGCGTCGCCTGCGAGCAGCGCGTCAAAGGCGCCCTGCGCGATGCATTCGGTGACGTCGACTTCGCGCCCCTTCTCCGCCGCCTTTCTGCGAATGAGACGAACCGTCGGTTCGAGCGTCGTCGATACCGTCGCCACCACGCCGATACGTGCGCCGAGCGCGCTCGCCGCTTCGGCCATGGCTTCGTCGACCTTCACGATAGGCGTGCCAATGAGTCCGCGTAGAACATCCGTCGCCTCGCCGACGGACGAGCACGCGTTCAGAATGATGTCAGCGCCCATGTCATGCGCGCTCGACATATAGGCATAGAGACGCCGTGTCACTTCGGGCGTCAGGCGTCCGGCAGCGCGCACGTCGGCGAGCAGGCTGTCATCGACGATGTTCACCACACGCGCATCGGGCATCTGCTCCGCGAATTGAGCCTTGAGGGGCTCGACAGTCACGGGCCCGGTATGCACTACGACGATCTTGGTCATGTTTCGCTCGAATGGTCTTCGGTTGGAATCAGGCCGTGGCAAGCGCCATCACTCTCTCTTGCGAGGCTTCCGCGCGGCGCAGCTCGCCGCTGATGCGTCCCTCGCGCACAGTCAAAATACGATCACTGACCGCGAGCACTTCGAGAAGATCGGACGAAATCACGATCACGCCGATGCCCTGCGCCGCCAGTCGCGCGATGAGCGCGTGCACTTCCGCTTTTGCGCCCACGTCGATGCCGCGCGTGGGTTCGTCGACGATCAGCACCTTGGGATGGCGCGCAACCCATTTGGCGATGACGATTTTCTGCTGATTGCCGCCGCTCAGATTCACGACCTTCTGTTCGAGACTGGGCGTCTTGATACCGAGCATGCGCACATATTCCATGCAGCTCGAACGCTCGCGCGCGTGTTGGACGAACTGGAAAGGCGAATAGCGCGAAAGATGCGTGAGGCTGAAGTTCTCGCGCACGCTCATGCCGAGCACGAGGCCCTGTGCTTTGCGATCCTCTGTGACGAAGCCGATGCCAACGCGAATCGCATCGTGCGGGTTGCGAATGGAGACCGGCTTTCCTTCGATCAGGATCGAACCCGTCGATGGACGCATGCCGAAGATCATTTCCATGATCTCGGTGCGCCCCGAGCCCACCAGTCCCGCAATGCCCAGCACTTCGCCGCGATGCAGCGTGAAGCTGATGTCGCAAAGGCGCGCATCGGCCGGCTTCCGTGCCCTGAGCGACAGATTGCGCACGTCGAGCACCGGCTCATCGCTCGCATGCGATTGCGGTTCGCCGTATAGCTCGCTCAGTTCGCGGTCCACCATCTGGCGCACGAGCGTTTCCCGCGTAACCTGTGCAATGGGCATGGTGCTGACGGTGCGGCCATCGCGCAGCACGGTCACGCGGTCCGCCAGCTCGAAAATCTCTTCGAGGCGATGCGAGATGTACACGACCGCGATGCCTCTTTCGCGCAGGCGTTTCACGAGGCTGAGCAGCACGCTCGTCTCGTGATGACTGAGCGATGCGGTCGGCTCGTCCATGACGATGACCTTCGACTGCGCGGACAGCGCCTTGGCGATCTCCATCATCTGCCGCTGGCCGACGCTCAAGTCGCTCACGCGCATCGCAGGATCGACGTCCATGTCGATCATGTGCAGGACGGCCCGTGCTTCGCGGTACATGCGTGCACGATCGATGAGGCCGAAGCGCGAACGCGGCTCTTTCGAGAGGAAGATGTTCTCGCCGACGGTCAGATTTTCGACGACCGCCAGCTCCTGGTAGATGATGTTGATGCCCAGCGCGCGCGCATGATTGCTGTCCGCGATCTCCACTTCGCGGCCTTCGACGATGATGATGCCACCGGGATCCGGCGCATGGACGCCCGTCAGCACCTTCATGAGCGTGCTCTTGCCCGCGCCGTTCTCGCCCGCGAGCGCCAGCACTTCGCCCGGGTAGATGTCGAGGTCGACGCGGTCGAGCGCCTTCACGCCGGGGAACGTCCTCGAGATGCCGCGCATCGTCAGGAAAGGCGTCGCACGATCGGGGGAGGCCGTCATTTCGTGTAGCTGCCGATGTTGTCCTTCGTCACCACCGTCACGCCCGTGTCGATGTCCTTCGGCTGCGTCTCCGTGCCCTGGATTTGCGCGACGAGATGCTGAACCGCAAGCGAGCCCATCGTCACCGGCCGCTGCACCATGATGCCCTGGATATAACCTTCCCTCAGACCTTTCAGCGTATCGGGCAAGTCGTCAAAGGCCAGCACTTCGAGCTTGCCTTTCATCGCGCCGAATTCCTTCGTGTTGAGCACCTTCGCCACCGCCGGCCCGCCTACCTGGCTCACGCCGAAGATGCCGTTGAGATCAGGATGCGCGCGCAGCGTCGTTTCCACGACCGACACGCCTCGCGCCAGGTCGTCATCCGTGCCCTGCGTCTCGACGATCTTGATGCCCGGATACTTCGCGAGGCCCTTCTTGATGCCTGTGATGCGCTCGTTCAGATTAACCGCGCCGAGCTGTCCGGTGATGATCGCCACCTCGCCCTTGCCGTTCAGGGCATGGCCCATCGTGTCGGCCATCGTCTCGCCGGCCTGCACGTTGTTCGTCCCGATGTACATGGAGCGGCCGCTGTTGGGCGAATCGGAGTCATACGTCAGTACCTTCACGCCGCTCTGGGCGGCGCGCTTAATCACGCTTTCGACCGACTTCGGCTCGTTTACCGAAATGGCGATCCCATCCACGTGGCGCGATATCAGATCCTCGATGATCTGTACCTGTGTCGAGCCCTGCGTGTTCTGCGGTACGACCCACTGATACTTGACGCCGGCCTTGTCCGCAGCCGATTGCGCACCCTTGTTGCAGTCGTCGAAGAACGGTACGGCCACCTTGGGTATGACGGCCACCGAGATGTCCTTGACTTCCTTCGCGTTCGCAGCGCTGCCGAGTGCGGCGAATAGCGAAAGCGCTATGCTGGCGATGATTTTCGGTGTGGTTTTCATGCTTCGTCTCCTCGTTGGAATAAACCGGAATGGACGGGAATCAACGTCCCTTACGGCGCACGCGCCAGATGTCGATGCTGACTGCGATCAGAATCACACAGCCGGTGATGGCTTGCTGCGCATAGGTATCGATGTTGAGCAGCACCACGCCGTTCGTGATGATGCCGGCGAGCGCTGCACCGATGATCGCGCCTTCGACGCTGCCCGCGCCGCCCGACAGGCTCGCGCCGCCAATGGCCGCCGCCGCGATCACGTCCAGTTCCGCGCCGAAGCCCGAAGCCGGCTCGGCCGACACGAAGCGCGAGAACGCGATGACGCCCGCCATCGACGCAATGAATCCCGACAGCACGTAGACCGCGAATTTCACACGCGCGGTACGTACGCCCGATAGCCGCGCGGCCACTTCATTGCCGCCCGTCGCGTAGACATGGCGGCCGAAGCGCGTGTGACGCATGACGACGGAGAACACAATGGTCATCGCAAGCAGGATGACGACCGGGAACGGCACGAAACCGATGTAGCCTTGACCGATGAAGGTGAACGCATCGGGCACATCCGGCGTAACCGGCACGCCTTTGGTCATGATGTACATCAGCCCGCGCCCGATGGACAGCGTGCCGAGGGTCGCAATGAAAGGCGGCAATTGAATCCACGTGATCATGAGCGCGTTGAAAGCGCCGGCGGTCACGCCCACCGCGAGCCCCGCCGGAACCGCGACGAGTGCGGACATGCCGTGCTGGAACGCGAGCGCCGTGACGAGCGAAGACAGTCCCATGACGGAGCCGACCGAAAGATCGATGCCGCCCGTGATGATCACGAGCATCATGCCAATGGACATCAGCGCCACGAGCGAGAACGAGCGGAACACGCCCATCAGGTTGTTCGTGGTGAGGAAATACGGCGAGAAGAAGCTGATCATCAGACCGACCAGAATCAGCACCGACAGCACGTTCAGTTCACGGATGCGCAGGCAGGCGCGCAAGAATCTGAAGCCGTGCGACGGCTGCACTGGGGGCTCGCCCGCCCCTTTGTTTGACGCTTTGTTCGACGATAGTGCGCTCACCGTTCCGTCCTCCTGTTCAGGCTGGAACCGATGATAGGCGCGGGGTAAAAGCGAAATCTGTGACGCACGTCATAGTCGGACATCGGGGTTGACCCGCAGTCGAACCCGCACGCCGCTATGACGCGCGTCACAGAAATCGGATGCGAAGCGAGGCTACGATGCGCTCACACACTGTCGAACTTCAAGGAGCCACAGCATGACGAAGCGAGTGATTGTGACCGGCGGCAGCGGGCTGGCCGGTAAATGGGTGGTGGAGGATCTGGTCGCGCACGGCTACGAAGTGCTGAACGTGGACCGCGTGCCGATGGCGAAAGGCACCGCGAGAACGCTGATTACCGACATCACCGATGCAGGGCAGGTCTTCAACGCGCTGGCCTCGAGCACGACGCCCCGCGAGTTCGACGACGACATCGAGCCAAAGCAAATCGATGCCGTCGTGCATTTCGCGGCCATTCCGCGCATTCTCATCACGACGGACAACGAGGTGTTCCGCATCAACGTGATGGGCACCTACAACATACTCGATGCGGCGTCGAAGCTCGGCATACGCAAGGTGATCGTCGCGTCGAGCGAGACGACGTATGGCGTGGTGTTCGCACACCGCCATCGCGATCCGGTGTACTTTCCGCTCGATGAAGAGTACCCCGTCGATCCGATGGACAGCTATGCCACGTCCAAGGTCATCAACGAAGTCACGGCCAAGGCGTTTCATGCGCGCACGGGCGCGGACATCTACTGTTTCCGCATCGGCAACGTGCTCGATCCCGCGGATTATCAGAAATTCTCGACGTGGCTTGCCGACCCCGCTTTGAGAAAACGCATCGCGTGGAGCTATATCGACGGACGCGATCTCGCGACGGCGGCGCGCCTCGCCATCGAGAAGGACGGTCTCGGCTTTCAGGTGATGAACGTCGCGGCCGATGACGTGTCGTCCGATCTGCCCACGGCCGAGCTGCTGCAGCGGTTCTATCCGGATGTGCCGGTCAGGAAACAGTTGGGCGAATTTGAAACGCTGCTCAGCAACGAGAAGCTCAAGCGTTCGCTAGGCTGGCAGCAGGCGTACAGGTGGCGGGAACAAGTGGCGAAGTAGCGCTCGCGCCTCCTTGATAATGCGGCCACGTTCAGCCGCGATCGACGCCACGTCGAGATACGCGGCGAGATCAAAGGCGACGAAGTGGTGATGGCAGTAAGAGCCGAGCGGTCGCCAGATCGCTCGCTCGGGGGTTTAGGGCTTTAATCGCCGCTATTTCAAATGGCGGCTCCCCACTCGTCAGCAGTCGGTCGAGGACCCAGTGCGAAGGGCCGCTTATGGCCGGCGACAGCCTCGTGCGGTCCGCATGCCATGCCGACGCCCATCCAACGCCGCCCCACGCCGCCATACCGTGCTACATGATCGGCGCCGAAGTGCGCACGCGCTCGAAAACGGCAGCGATATCGAGGTCGCCCACCTCCAGTCCGAACTGCTCGCGCAGACAGGCCGCGAGTTCGCCCGCGCTCGCCAGTTGCCGCGTGCGAATCACGTCGCCGTTCGCCGCGCGCACGCTCAGTCGATCGTTGAGCAGCGTGAGCCGTGCGTCGTCCAGAACGCGGCAGACGATCAGGTTGTCGGCAAAAATCGAATCGGGCGACGTGGATGTGTACCAGTTCGAGGTCTCGTAGTCGATCCACTCGACCGGATGCAGATCGAACCGGTAGACGCGCGCCCAGGTGTCGTCGCGCATCTGCACTTCGAGGTGAAGCGCGTCATGGGACGCATCGGCGAGGCGGAACGTGCCGAGTTGCGTCGGTTGCGCAATGCCGGCCGTGATACGCAGCGGTTCGGTCAGCGTCACGCTGCCGAAGCCGACGTCGGCGATCCACGCTTCGCCATCCAGATCGATGCGCAGAACCATGTGCGTACGCGGCGGAACCTCGGTGGACTCGCGGCCCCAGAGCACTCTCGCGAGCAGCGGCGTAACCTGAAAGCCAAGCTGCTCCAGCACGTTGGCGAACAACGCATTCTGCTCGAAGCAATAGCCGCCGCGATGGTGAGTCACGAGCTTCGTCTCGACCGTCTGCAGATCCAGTCTGACCGCGCGACGGGTAAGCGGATCAAGGTTCTCGAACGGTATCGCGCGCGGATGCAAACGGTGAATGGCCCGCAGCACATCGAGCGTAGCCTCGCGCGGGCCTTCGTAACTGATCCGGGCAAAGTAGTCAGGCAGATTCACTGTATGCAGCATTGGCGGATTCCATCAGGTGTCGGGAGCTGAGGCGCTTGCGGCGCTCGACGTGCCACTGCGGCCACGCTGGCCGCGCAAGGAATCATAGCTGCTTTCTTGCGTTCGTCACGCACGCGGCGTTTTGCGCGTTCTGTGCTTTTGCGCGCGCATGAAACCGCATCATGGAGCACGTGACGGCGCGGGTTCGGACGCACGCAACGCTTGCGTAACGGCAGTCTTGGCAACCGCTTCGACGGCCATTCCTCGCGATGACTGTGACCGCTCCAACGGCTGATCAGGCGAGCTTCTAACAGCCGCTTCGACGGCGGACGCCTACTGGCCGCCCTTCAATACGGACGTCGCGATGGACGGCACGCTGATCCCGTGGCTCGACGCGAACTGCACCGCCGAACTGAGCGTCGACATCAGCGATTGCAACTGGCCCGGCGCCGACTGCGCGATATACGACGCGCTTTGCGCTGTCTGCGGGTTCAACCCGGATTGCAGCAGCGACGAGGGGTTCATCTGCCCAACGCTGCCCAGCCCCGATTGCAGGCTCGAGTATTGACTGACGCCCTTTCCCAGTGATGACAGGCCATCGGTAAAGGCCTGCTTGTTCACCGGTGCGGTCGACGCACTGCCGCTCGCGCGATTCGCGAAAGCCTGCGTCAGTGATTGTGAAAGCGATTGCTGCGTGCTGCCGACCTGCGTGAGCTGACTCACAGATGGCGTTCCGCCGCTCAGCAGACCGGCCGCCTGTTGCGCCTGACCCGCGGCGCCCGTCATGCCCATGGCCGACGCCAGACTGGACTGCCCGCTCAATACCTGCTGATTCGCACCCACGTAGGTTTGCAACAACTGCGAGACGCCACCCGACGACGACGCGCCGCCGGCGTTTGCGGAACTATCGCCCCCGCCGCCTATGCCGAACTGCTTCAGATTCAACTGCGCGCTTGCGGTGCCGCCGGCAAGCATGCCGGCGCTCACGAGCAACGAAGTCAGAAGAATACGTTTATTCATATCAACCTCCTCAATGAAGCTTACGGGGTCATGCGTGCCGTTCGACAATCGCTGCGCACCCGCGTTCGCACCGCCAACAGCCTACCGAACCATTACGTTTGCCTTTTGTTTAATTTACGCGCCGGTGTGGGCCCACCGCAATCGCTAACAAGATTAATTACATTTCCGTAATCTTGATGCGAATCGTTCTCATTTAGTTGACGCACTCATCCTGCATGGGTAGCATCTGGCCATCTGTTGCCCCGGTGTCGCGAACCGGAGCAGACATCACAGCCTGTCGGCGGCCGCGATGGTTATCAGTCGATACAACACAAACAAGGATTTCGATGAAGTTCGCCCAAACCAGCGGAACCGCTGTCGCTGCACCTCCGCTTCGCGATATTGCAACCTGCACCGCTCACCGTACGCGTCTGCCGTCAGTGCGACGCGTCGCGCTTTACACGGCGTTCGCGTGGGCTTCGCTCACCACGGGCGTGGCAATGGCCGAAGCCAATCCGGATGCGGCCCCCGAGGCACCTGAAGCCGATCTGAAAATTCAGGCTTCGCCGACCAGTCAATGGACCGGTTTCTGGAACCGTCAGCAGATGCTGGGCGACATCGGCGGATTGCGCCCATGGCTTGGCAAATACGGCGTGACGTTCCAGCTGACGGAAACCAGCGAAGTGCTCGCCAACCTGCGAGGCGGCCTCTCGCGTGGCGCGGACTATGACGGCCTGACGACCGCGACCGTGCAGATGGACACGCAAAAGGCGTTCGGGCTGCCGGGCGGCCTCTTCAACGTCAGCGCGTTGCAGATCCACGGCGCCAACCTGAGCGCGAACAAGCTCGGCACACTGAACACCGCAAGCGGCATCGAAGCGGAAGACACCACGCGCCTGTGGGAGTTGTGGTATCAGCAGTCGTTCCTGAACAAGCGCATCGACGTGAAGATCGGTCAGCAAAGTATCGATCAGGAATTCATCACGAGCACGTACTCGGCGCTTTTCGTGAACACGATGTTCGGCTGGCCGGCGCTGCCTTCATACGACATGCCGAGCGGCGGCCCTGCCTATCCGCTGGCCGATCTCGGCGTGCGTGTGCGCGGCCAGATCACGCCTTCGCTGACCGCGCTGGCCGGCGTGTTCGACGGCGATCCGCTGGGCAACAATCCGAACAACCTCAGCGGCACGAATTTCAACCTGCATAACGGCACGCTTTTCATCGGCGAGTTGCAGTATGCGATCAATCAGCCGGCCGACGGCCAGATGGTCGGCATGGGCAGCAATGGTTTGCCGGGCACATACAAACTCGGTGTCTGGTACAACAACGGCAGCTTTGCCGATCAGCGCACCGACGTGAACGGCCTGTCGCTCGCGAACCCGATCAGCAACGGCACCGCTCAGAATCATCACGGCGACTACAGCTTCTACGCGGTGGCCGATCAGATGATCTGGCGACCGGACCCGGATGAACCGCGCAGCATCGGCGTATTCGCACGCGTGATGGGCGCGCCTGGCGACCGCAATCTGGTGAGCCTCGCGGCGAACCTGGGCATCGTGATGAAAGCGCCGTTCGCCGGCCGCGACAACGACAGCATTGGTCTGGCGGCCACCTATATCAAGGTCGGCAACCACGTGCACGACCTCGATCAGGACAACCTCGCTTTCAGCGGCGGCCCGTACGGCGTGCGCACCAGCGAAACCACGCTCGAAGCAACCTACCAGTACCAGGTCAATCCGTGGTGGCAGCTGCAGGCGGACGCGCAATACACGTTCAATGCCGGGGCCGGTCAGAACCCGAACGATCCGACGCAGCCGCTGCGTAATACGTTCGTTATCGGCCTGCGGACCAACATCACGTTCTGATGGTCCCCGCGCTCATTACCCACGCTCCGGATATGTCGAATTCCATGCTTCCGATCTTCACCGCAACCATCGCATCGTGCGCAGGCAACGAGGCTCAATCATGAACCAACCCACGCGCAGTTTTCCGGCGCGCGCCGCGCGGGCCCTGATGACCACGGCAGCCGGCGCTGCCGCGCTCGTCGCCGCATGCGTCGCGCAGGCCGAGCCGCAAGGTTTTCTCGAAACCATCCGGCACCACACCACGCTGATCAATACCGTGCCGGAAAACGGCGACCAGAACCCCTACGCAGTGGTGGTCGCGCCGGTCACGGCCGGCACGGTCAAGCAAGGCGACGTACTGGTCGGCAACTTCAATAACTCGACGAATCTGCAAGGCACCGGCAGCACGATCATCAACTATCATCCGGACACCAGACAGATGACGGTGTTCGCGACCGTGCCGCGCGACCTGAAGGAATGCCCCGGCGGCATTGGCCTTTCGACCGCAATGACAATGCTGAAGTCCGGCTATGTGATCGTGGGCAGCACGCCGAGCAACGACGGCACCACCGGCACCAAAGGCGCGGGCTGCCTGATCGTGATCGACCCGAATGGCAAGGTCGCGTCGACCATCAGCAGTCCGAACATCAACGACCCGTGGGGCAACATGGCGGTCGTCGACAACGGCACCAGCGCCACGCTGTTCGTCAGCAACGCCGGCTTCGGCGTGGGCGGCGCGGACGGCAATCCGCCGGTTTTCAAGCAGGCCACCGTGCTGCGTCTCGATCTGGACGTGCCGGCCGGCAAGCCGCCGGTCGTGAAGAAAGAAACGGTGATCGGCAGCGGCTTTGGCGCGCAGGCCGACAAGGGCGTATTCCTCGTCGGCCCGACCGGCCTCGCGCTGTCGGGCGATCAGAAACTGCTCTATGTGTCCGACGCGATCGGCAACCGCATCACCGAGATCGACGAACCGATGACGCGCGACACCAGCGCCGGCGTGGGCCGTCAGCTCACCGCCGACGGGCTGCTGCACCGCCCGCTCGCGATGGTCACCGCGCCCAATGGACACCTGCTCGTGACGAATGCGCTGAACGGCCAGATCGTCGAAATCGACCCCGCCAGCGGCAAGCAGATCTACGCGCGCTGGATCGACACGGATAAAGCTCAATCGCCTCCGGGCAACGGCGATCTTTTCGGCCTCGCATTGACGCCCGAAGGCGACGGTTTCTACTACGTGCAGGACGACGTGAACACACTGGTGCTCGCGAAGTAACGCGCGACTCCCTGCCGAATGAAGGTGAAGTAACCATGGCAAAAGAGCAACCCCCGCGGCCCTCACGGCGTGGTTTTCTGAAGAAGGGCGGCGCGGCCGTCGCGGCTGGAGCCAGCCTCGGCGCGGGCCTCGCGAGTTCTCAGGCCGCGCTTGCGAAAGCGCCGTCGCACAGCGTCGCGATTCAGGATCCGACGCTGATGGTCGAGCCGTTCTACGCACCGCACCAGGCCGGCATCGTCACGCCACAGCAAAGCCACACGTATGTCGCCGCACTCGATCTCACCACCGAAAAACGCGACGACGTGATCGCGCTGCTGCGCACGTGGACCGAAACCGCCGCGCGTCTTACGCAGGGCGGCACCGCCGCACCCCTGCCGCAAGGCGACGCGGGCGACAGCAAGCCCGCGCCTGATTCCGGCGACGTGTTGGGCCTCGGTCCATGCGGTCTGACGATCACGTTCGGCTTCGGTCCCGGCCTCTTCACGAAAGACGGCAAGGACCGCTACGGTCTCGCGTCGCGCCGCCCCGCCGCGCTCGTCGATCTGCCGCGCTTTAACGGCGATCAGCTAATTCCGGAAAAAACCGGCGGCGACCTGTTCATACAGGCCTGCGCGAACGACCAGCAGGTGGCGTTTCACGCGGTGCGGCAACTGTCGCGCAACGCGTATGGCGTCGCGACGATGCGCTGGGGCCAGTCCGGTTTCCTGTCGGGGCCGCGCGGTCAGACACCGCGCAATCTGATGGGCTTCAAGGACGGCACCAACAATCCGTCGATCGCGAAGCAGGACCTGATGAAGGAATTCGTGTGGGCTGGCGCAAGCGCCGACGCACCGTGGATGGAAGGCGGCACCTACACCGTGGTGCGGCGAATCCGCATCACGCTGGAGCACTGGGACAACACCGAACTCGGCTTCCAGGAGCAGGTGTTCGGCCGTCACAAGTACAGCGGCGCACCGATCGGCAAGAAGAACGAGTTCGATCCCGTCGACCTGACGGAAGAAGACAAGGACGGCAATCCGGTGATTCCGGAGAACTCGCACGTGCGTCTGTCGAATCAGGCGAGCAACAACGGGGCGCAGATTCTGCGCCGCTCGTACTCGTATAACGACGGCACGAACTTCTACATCGAACGCTGGCCGCCATGGCGCCAGGAAACCGAGTACGACGCGGGACTCATTTTCGTCGCGCATCAGAGCGACCCGCGCACGGGCTTCATTCCGATCAATGACAGGCTTGCGAAGTTCGACATGATGAACCAGTTCACGACGCACGTGGGCAGCGCGATTTTCGCTGTGCCGCCAGGCGCGAAACCGGGTTCGTACATCGGTGCGGGGCTGTTCGAGACCTGAGCGCATTCGGCGCAGCACGCAGGCAGCACGTTAAAGATCAACGACCACATCACTATCAACGGGATTTTTGGATCATGGCTCATTCCTGGTTTGGCACCCGCCTGCGCCTCGTCAGCAGCGCAGCAGCGCTCACGCTCGCGGCATTCGCGACGGTGCCTTCGGCCGCGCACGCGGAGTCGATTACGCTGTATAACGCGCAGCACGAACAGGTCGTCAATGTGCTGGCCAGGGACTTCGAGAAACAGTCCGGCATTTCGGTCAGGATCCGTAACGGCGAAGGCCCGGCAATGGCCGCGCAGATCGTCACGGAAAGCGCGGCGTCCCCGGCGGACGTCTATTTCACGGAGAACTCGCCCGAGCTGATGCTGCTCGAAGAAAAGGGGCTGCTGGCCAAAGTCGACGCGTCGACGCTCGCCGCGGTGCCGGCCCGTTACAGTTCTCCCACCGGCAACTGGGTCGCCGTGACCGCGCGTGAAAACGTGCTGGCCTACAACACCACGAAGGTGCAGGCGTCGCAATTGCCGCAGTCGCTGTTCGATCTCGCGAAGCCCGAGTGGAAAGGCAAGGTCGGCATTGCACCGAGCGACGGCGACTTCCTGCCGCTCGTGTCCGCCGTACTCGCGCTCAAGGGCGAAGCGCAAACGGTGCAGTGGCTCAAGGGCCTGAAAACCAACGCGCAGATTTTCGACGACGACGAAGGGGTGGTCGCGGCAGTCAATCGCGGCGGCGTCGCGACGGGTCTGATCAACAACTACTACTGGGCGCGGTTGCATGCGGAAATTGGCGATTCGAAAACCCGCAGCGCGATTTATCACTTCGGCAACGGCGACGCCGGCGCGCTGGTGAACGTGTCGGGCGCGGCGGTGCTGAAGTCGGCGCACAACGCGAGCGGCGGCCAGAAGTTCCTCGCCTATCTGGTGAGCGAACGCGCGCAGCAGTTGATGGCGAACAGCCACGTGGAGTTCGAATATCCGCTGCACGCGGGTGTTGCACCGGACCCGATTCTCAAACCTTTCGCTGAACTGAGCCCGCCTGCGCTGACCATCGAGCAGCTCGGCGACGACAGCCAGGCCGGCAAGCTGCTGCGTCAGGCAGGTCTGCTGTAAATGAGCGACGCGCTATCAGCGGGAGCGCCGGCTGTCACGGCGACCGCGGCGGTGCGCGCGCGGGCGCGTGCACCGCGCGGCCTCTTCGCGGCAGCAGCAGTCAGCGCTTTGCTGGTGTTGCTGCCGATTGCGTTGACGTTCTGGCGCGCCGCGAGCTTCGGTGTCAACGAGGCGGTCGATCTGATCTTCCGCCCGCTGGTGGGTGAACTGCTCGTCAATACGGTGATGATCACCGTGTCCACCACGCTGGCATCGGCGGTGATCGGCACGGCGGCTGCGTGGTTCGTCGAACGCACGCATCTGCCCGGACGCCGCTGGTGGGCTGTACTGAGCGCCGCACCGCTCGCCATGCCCGCCTTCATTTCGAGCTATGCGTGGGTATCGCTGAGCCTGGATTTGCAGGACTTCGAAGGCGCGCTGCTGGTGCTCACCTGCGGCTATTTCCCGCTTGTCTATCTGCCAGTGGCGGCCGCGCTGCGCAACATGGACCCGGCGCTCGAAGAAAGCGCGCGCGCACTCGGTTGCAACCGCTGGACCTCGTTCATCCGGGTCGTGTTGCCGCAATTGCGGCCGGCGTTGCTCGGCGGCATGCTACTGGTCGCGCTCGGCGTGCTCTCCGAGTTCGGCGCCTTCACGCTGCTGCGCTTTCGCACGTTCACCACGCAGATCTATGCGGAGTTCCGCACGAGTTTCGATGACGGCGGCGCTTCGCTGCTCGCGTGTCTGCTGATCGTGATCTGCCTCGTCGTGCTCGCATTCGAGTTTCGCGTGCGCGGCGCGGCGCGTTATGAGCGCATCGATCGCGGCACACGGCGCGCGGTGCTGCGTTACGATCTCGGCGCGTGGCGCTGGATCGTGGCGGCCGGCTTCGCCGCACTGACGATCACCACGCTCGGCGTGCCGCTCGGCATGATCGGCTACTGGCTCACGCAACCGGGCGCGGCGGCTGTCACGCCGGCCGATGTGTCGCCGGAACTGTTGTTCAACGCTACGCTGTCGTCAGTCGGTTTCGGACTCGCTGCCGCCGCGCTGACCACCCTGCTGGTCGTGCCGCTCGCCTTCCTGCTCGCGCGCTATCCCACGCGATTCGCCACGCTCTTCGAGCGCAGCGTGTTTCTCGCGCAAGGCGTGCCGGGGCTCGTGATTGCGCTCGCGATCGTCTCGCTCGCGGTGCATGCGCTTCAGCCGCTCTATCAGAGCGCGACGCTGCTCGTGGTCGCCTACGCGATACTCTTCATGCCGGTCGCACTGGTGAGCGTGCGCGCCGCATTCGTGCAGGCGCAGCCGCGCCTCGAAGAAACCGCGCGGGCGCTCGGGCTCACGTGGTCACAGACACTCTTCCGTGTCGTGCTGCCGCTTGCAGCTCCGGGCCTTGGCGCTGCCGCGGCGATGGTCTTCATTTCGGTCGTCACCGAACTGAACGCCACGCTGCTGCTTTCTCCAATCGACACACAAACGCTCGCGACCCAGGTCTGGGCCGACACGTCGACCATGGCGTTCGCCGCGGCGGCGCCCTATGCGGCGCTGCTCACCGGTATTTCGCTGTGCGCGTCCGGCCTGCTGTTCGCGCTGCTCGGCAGATCGGCGCTGCGTCGCGAGCGCGGCTGACGCCGCCTCTGACCTACCCCGTTCTGCGCGTCATTACATCCGGATTTTCATGAGCGAACTTCGTATCCGTGGACTGCAAAAAGCGTTCGATGGACAACCCGTGCTGCACGGCATCGATCTTTCCGTCGAGCGTGGCACGCTACTCGCGCTGCTCGGTCCGTCGGGCAGCGGCAAGACCACGTTGCTGCGTCTGCTGTGCGGCTTCGAGCGCGCGGACGGCGGCAGCGTCGACATCGACGGGCGCCGCGTGGTCGGCGAAAACCTCCATGTGCGCACCGAACAGCGCCGCATTGGTTACGTGCCGCAGGAAGGCGCGCTGTTTCCGCATCTATGCGTGGCAGACAACATCGTGTTCGGCCTGCCGCGCACGCAGCGCCGCGCGCGGCATCGCGTTTCGGAATTGCTGGAACTCGTCGGCTTGCCGGCGAGTTATGCCGCGCGCGCGCCGCAGCAACTGTCGGGCGGACAGCAGCAACGTGTCGCGCTGGCGCGCGCGCTGGCGCCGTCGCCGACACTCGTCATGCTCGACGAACCGTTCTCGTCGCTCGACGCCGCGTTGCGCCTTGAAACGCGGCAAGCCGTCGCAAGCGCGCTGGCCGCCGCAGGCGCGACAGCGGTGCTGGTGACGCACGACCAGTCGGAAGCGTTGTCGCTCGGTCACGAAGTGGCGGTACTGTGGAATGGCCGGCTGATCCAGACGGCCACGCCGGAAACGTTGTACCGCAGGCCGGTCACGCGCGAGCTGGCGTCGTTCGTCGGCGAGGCGGTGCTGGTGCCTGGCACGGTCAGCGAGGACCGCGTGCGTTGCGAACTCGGCGACCTGCCTTTGTGCGCGCCCATGGCCCATGCAGGCAATGGCGCCGTCGATGTGATGGTGCGCCCCGAGCAGATCCGTTTGTTGCGCGCCACGGAAACGGTCGGCTCCGGCATGACGGCCTACGACGCCGTGGTCACGGACGTCGTCTTTCAAGGTCAGGATGCGGGCGTCGCGCTGCAATTGCGCTCGGACTCGGGAACGCGCGTGCGTGCACGTGTGCCGGGCTATCTGTCGCCGCGTCCGGGCGATCATGTCCGGCTCGCTGTCGATGGCGAGGTGACGGCGTTTCCGCGCGGCTGAGCGCACCCGGCGGTTGCTGCGGCGTGACTCTGAAGCGAGTGGAAAAGAAGAGTGCGAAAGAAACGCGGAAACAAGCGGACGACTGCCTCAGCGGGCAGGTGCCCCAAGCGCGTGACCCTCCGCGCAAGCACGGAAAGCACGCCACGCTGCACGGCAACGTGACACCCTATCCGCGCGCCGCCGGTGCTGGCGCGCGAAGCGACAGGTCCTGCACCATCTGCGCGGCCAGGTAGTCGCAGGTCGGCCGGTCTGACTTGGCGCTGCGCGCCACGACGATCTCCAGCGGCTCGATCTTCGGCAGACCTTGCGCCTCGCCGAGAATGGCAAGCCGCGACGGCACACTGCAACGCGTGAGCGCGACCACCGACAAGCCCGCATCCACCGTTGCCACCAGACCCATCAGGCTCGCGCTGCTGAACGCGGCGCGATAACGCAGGCGCGCGCCGTCGAGCGCGGCCAGCGTGTGCTGCCGTGCGACGCAACCCGGCTCGTACAGTCCCACCGGCAATGGCGAGGCCGCCAGCACCGGCGTATCCGTCGACGCGCCAACCCACACCATCGGCTCGCTGCGTACGAACTCGCCGCGCAGCTTGCGGTCGCGCGTGACGAAAGCGAGATCGATCCTGTTATCCGCGAGCATTGGCGCGAGCGACGTGCTCTGCGCGCAGACGATCTCGATCTCCACATGCGGGTACAGGTGCGAAAAGCGCCTCAACACGGGCGACAACAACGACGACACGTAATCGTCCGGCGCGCCGAGCACGACTCGCCCGCTCACCTCCGGGCGCACGATCGCCGACCACGCCTCCTCGTGCAGCGCAATCACGCGCCGCGCGTATTCGAGCAGCGTATTGCCCGGCCGCGTTAGCGACAGACTGCGCGTGGTGCGGGTGAAGAGCGTGGCGCCGAGCATGGTTTCGAGCCGCTTGATCTGCATGCTGACCGCCGCCTGTGAGCGGTGCACGGCGGTCGAAGCCTTGGTGAAGCTGCCCGTCTCGACCACGGCGACAAACGTGCGCAGCAAATCGACGTCGAACTCCGGGTGCATGATTTATCAATCCGGCTGATGGAATTGCTCAATTTAATTCGTTTGCCGATGCCGTGCAAGCCGCGCAATACTGCGCCGGTTACGTTCCGGAGCTTGTTCGCATGTCCCCTCTTTCCCTCTCGCAGCGTCAACAGGGCGCGATAACGCTGGCCTGCGGCGGGCTGTTGATGGGCACCATGGGCATCTTCGTGGAAGAAGCACGGCTCGGCGCGCTGACGATGGTGTTTTTCCGCTGCCTGTTCGGCTTTCTGTCGCTCGCGGCGTATTGCTGGTGGAAAGGGTTTTTCACCCGCACGCATTTCACGCGACGCACCGTCGCGCTGGCGCTGGTGTCGGGCGTGCTGATGGTCACGCAGTGGGTCGGCTTCTTCGACGCGATTCACCGCACCAGCATTGCGGTGGCGACCGTGGTGTTTCACGTGCAGCCGTTCTGGGTCGTGCTGATCGGCGCGGCGCTCTTTAACGAACGGCTCGGCGCGGACCGGCTCGGCTGGATCGCGACGGCGTTCGTCGGACTCGTGCTCGCGTCGGGCATCGCGGCGACGGCGAATCTGCAAGGTCACACGAGCTACCTGATCGGAATTGGCGAAGCATTGGCGGGTTCGGTGCTCTATGCGAGCGTGACGTTGATTGCCAAAGGCCTCGGCAGCTTACGTCCCCATCTGCTGACGCTCGTGCAATGCGCAGTCGGCGTGGTATGCCTGCCGTTCATCGCGCCGCTTACCGCTGTGCATATCGGACCGATGCAGTGGTTCTGGCTCATCGGCATGGGGGTGTTCCACACGGGGCTCTCCTACGTGCTGATTTATGGCGCGCTGCCCAGGTTGACGACGCCGATCATCGCCGTGCTGCTGTTCGTTTATCCGCTGACTGCGATCGCGGTGGACGCGATCGTGTATGGACGGGCGCTGTCGGTGTCCCAGCTTGCGGGAATGGCGCTGATCGTTGCCGCGAGTCTTGGCGTAAATCTCGGCTGGCCGCTCTTTTCGTTGTTGCGGCGAGGCGTGCGGAGAAGGCAAGCCGAGTGAAGTTTTTTCGCCTTCGCGTAAGCCGCAATGGTTTTGAACGCGCAACGCGCAACGCACAACAGGCAACAGGCAACAGGCAACAGGCAATAGCTGGCAGCTAGTCGCCGTAATGAAAACGGCAGGCCACCACAAAGACCTTGCCGTCTCGCGGCAGATACACGAGCCGGTCCGCATGTGTGAGTCGGCGCGACCAGAAGCCGCTCAGACTGCCGACCAGCGGCTCCGGTTTCCCCGTACCTCGAAAAGGATCTCGCCGACACTCGTCGAGCAACGCATTGATCTTGCGGACGACCTTGCGATCACTGGCTTGCCAGTACAGATAGTCGTCCCACGCTTCGTCGGTGAACATAAAAATGCTGTCAGCCTTTGCGGCCTCCTCGTTGCGGCTTCTTTGTCGGTTCATCGGTCAGCAGTTCGCGCGCGGTCGCACCGCCGGCATTCAACTGCGCGATGGAACGGGCGAGTCGCTGGGCATTCTTCGATGAACTCAGCAGATACAAGGTCTCCTGCATCGCGTTGAAGTCTTCGAGAGACACCATCACTACGTTCTCGCCACCTTGCCTCGTGATCAGCATGGGAGTGTGATCGCGGCAGACGTCGTCCATCGCTTGCTTAAAGCCGGCACGCGCCTCGCTGTAAGTAAGGACGTTCATTCGTTATCCCGACATGAAGGTTGCCCTCCAGTCGCTCCTGTAAAAATTGGGGGTGATTCGTCGCCACGCAGGTGCCTTGCGCCCGAGTCGCCAACGCGACCGCTACGGCGATCGGCTGACTCGAACTCAGCACATTCAGACACAGGCAGGCACACGCGGGGGCCGGCAATCATTGTACCGATAGCTGTACAAATACGCCAACCCCGTCTGTCGACAGAATTCGCCGCCCAATTCAACGAAAGCATGCGCGTTCGGGAAGCCGCGTGCCACTCGTCCGAACGGCCAACGTTCACTGCGGCAATACTTCGCCCTTCGTCTCTGGCGCAAAAGGAATCACGAACAGGCCGACCACGAACGCGAGCGCCGTCAGCGCAACGGGTATGCCGAGCGTATGCATGTGCAGCACCGCCGCGCCCAGCAGGAAGTTCACGCCCGCGCCGACGAAGCGCCCGAACGACGTGCAGAATGCAAACGCCGTCGCCCTCACACGCGTCTCGAATTGCTCCGGCAGCCACAAGCTGAAGAGTGCGAAATTTCCGCCGAAAAAGCCGAGCACGAAAAGCCATGCGATGAACGGCCCAAGTCCATTCGGCAAATAGAACGCCCAGCCAAAACTGCCGACGATCGCGATGGCCATGCCAAGGAAATAAATCGCCAGCGTTTTCTTCCGGCCGATTTTTTCAGCGAGCGGCGGCAACGCGAGACAGCCGAGAATCGTCGCGATTGACAGCAGCCCGGTCGCGAGCGAAGCCGTTCTGATCGCGTCGTTCTTCGCCATGCCCGCCTTGGTCGCAAGCTGGATCACGGCGCTCGGTTCGTAGACCGCGCCGGCCCACAACCCAATGATCGCGATCGTGAGCAGAATGCACGCAACCCACGTGCGCTGCCGATACGCCGGCCCCATGATTTCGCGCAGCGGTTTGGCGCGCACGGCGCGCGCCTCCGCCTTCTCCCACTTTTCGGACTCCTTCACACGCAGCAGCACGAGGATCGCGACCACCACCGGCACCGCGCCGGTGAGGAACATGGCGCGCCAGCCGTAATGCACGCCGATCGTGTAATTCAGCGCAGCGGCGAGGAAAAATCCCGCGTAGTAACCCGTCTGCAGATAACCCGCTCCCATCTTGCGACGATCTTCCGGCCACGCTTCCGCGACGTAGGTGCCGGCGAGCGCCCACTCGCCGCCAATGCCGACGCCGGCAATGAAGCGATAGATGGCCAGCTCCCACACGTTATGCGAGGTTGCCGAAAGACCCGTGAAGATCGCGAACGTGAAGATGGTGGCGGCCAGCACTTTGGTGCGCCCGAAACGGTCCGCAAGCGGTCCCCAGATGAACGACAATCCCCAGCCCACCAGAAACAGCGCGAACAGGATCGAGCCGGCGAGGCCGACGTTGGCCGGCGTCGCGGCATAGCCCGAGCGCGGCAGCAGTTCGGTGAGGGCCGGCGTCAGCACGAGCGCGTAGATGAACGAGTCCATCCCGTCGAGCGTCCACCCTGCCCATGCGCCCCAGAAACCTGCAATTTGCGAACGATTGAGCGGCGTGCGATGCCGCGCGACCGGCGTGCGGTCTGTGAGTGAATCCATCATGCTCCTCCGACCCTACGGTTGGCGTACGGGTGTACGCATGGATATTCTTGAACGGACGCCGAATCAGCGCGTGCATCCGCCTGTTGTTCTTGACGCGCTCACCGCGCGCATGCGGTGCAACCCTGAAGTGACGCTATGAAAAATTCCGGCGCCGCGGGTTTTAATATGCATCGTTTTATATATAATATTTGAACTTATGAGCGATGCAATAGATGGTTTTCCCCTGGACGCCCCGGCCCGCAACGCGCTGCTGCCCGCTGCCGCGCCGCGTGAGAGCACGTCCCGCGTGATCGCGGAGGCGCTGCGCGAGGCGATTGTGGACGGCACCCTGGCGCCGGGTGCGCCGTTGCGTCAGGACGCCATTGCGCGGCATTTCTCGGTGAGCGCCATTCCCGTGCGCGAAGCGCTGCGCCAGCTTGAAACCGAAGGCTGGGCAAAAGCCGCCGTGCATAAAGGCGCGACGGTCGCGCCGCTGTCGGCGGATGAAGCGCGCGAAATCTACGAGATCCGCTCCGCGCTCGAAAGTCTCGCCATTGGCCTCGCCATTCCGAATCACACCACCGCCACGCTGCGCGAGTCCGCGCGCTTGTGCCGCGCGGCCGAGAAGGAGTCGGACCCGTCGCTGTATGTTGCGCGCAATGTCGCATTTCATATGAGTCTGTATGCGCCCGCGGCCCGCGCACAACTCGAAGACATGATCGGCACGCTGCATTTGCGCGGGGAACGCTATTTACGGTTGAAGTTCGGCTTGCCGTCGTACAAGGGCGCGTCCGACAATGAACATAGCGCGCTGCTCGATGCCGTCGAGCGCCGCGATATTCCCGCCGCGCAGGCGCTCGTCGTCGCGCATCTGCTCGGCACGGGCGACCTGCTGCACCGTTTCCTCACCGAGCGCGCGCAGGCCGAAGCCGCGCTCGCGAATCAACCGAAACCGCGCGGCCGACGCCGGCGCGCCATCACCGGGAGCTGATTGAGCCGATGAACCGACCTGCCGAAACGTCACCGATCGCCCGCTCATGGACCACGCGTCGCGACGAGAAAAACCGTCGCCTCGCGGCCATCGCCCCGTGGCTCGAAGACGGCGTGCTGCCGTCCAACCGTATCGTCGACGCGCTCGAAGCACTCATTTGTCCCGGCGACCGCGTCGCCCTCGAAGGCGACAACCAGAAGCAGGCGGACTTCCTGTCGCGCTCGTTCGCCAAGGTCGATCCGCAGAAGATTCACGACGTGCATCTGCTCATTTCGAGCATTGGGCGTCCTGAACATCTGACGCTGTTCGAGCGCGGCATCGCGCACAAGGTGGACTTTTCATTTGCCGGTCCGCAAAGTTTACGGGTCGCGCAACTGCTCGAAGACGGCCAGCTCGAAATCGGCGCGATCTATACGTATGTCGAGCTGTATGCGCGCATGTTCGTGGACCTCACGCCCCACGTCGCGCTGCTGTGCGCGGACAAGGCCGACCGCCACGGCAACCTGTACACCGGGCCGAATACCGAGGACACGCCCACCATCGCCGAAGCCGCGGCGTTCCGGCATGGCATCGTGATCGTGCAGGTCAACGAGATCGTGGACGAACTGCCCCGCGTGGATATTCCCGGCTCGTGGGTCGATGTCGTCGTGCAGGCGGACCGGCCGTTTGCAGTCGAGCCGCTCTTCACCCGCGATCCGCGCCATATCGGCGATCTGCAGGTGCTGACCGCGATGATGGTGATTCGCGGCATCTACGAGCCGTATGGCGTGACGTCGCTCAATCACGGGATCGGGTTCGACACCGCCGCGATCGAACTGCTGCTGCCCACCTATGGCGAATCGCTCGGGCTGAAGGGCAAGATCTGCCGCAACTGGACGCTCAATCCGCATCCCACGATGATTCCCGCGATCGAGTCCGGCTGGGTCGACAGCATTCATTGCTTCGGCAGCGAGGTCGGCATGGAGCCGTATATCGAAGCGCGTCCCGACGTGTTCTTCACCGGCAACGACGGCACCCTGCGCTCGAATCGTGTGCTGTGCCAGCTGGCCGGGCAATATGGCGTGGATCTGTTCATCGGTTCCACCTTGCAGATCGACGCGGACGCGAACTCCTCCACTGTCACACGCGGGCGTCTTGCCGGTTTCGGCGGTGCGCCGAACATGGGCCACGACCCGCGCGGCCGGCGTCATTCGAGCGAAGCCTGGCTCAAGCTGCTGAAGGACACCGGTCCGGTTTCGCGCGGCCACAAGCTGGTCGTGCAGATGGCGGAAACCTACAAGAAAGGCGGCGAGCCCACTTTCGTCGACGAACTCGACGCGGTCGCCGTCGGCGCGAAGAGCGGCATGCCGATCGCGCCGGTGATGATTTACGGCGATGACGTGAGCCACGTGGTCACCGAAGAAGGCATTGCTTATCTGCACAAGGCAGAAGGCATCGACGAGCGCCGCGCCGCGCTCGCCGCCGTGGCCGGCGTCACGCCGATCGGGTTGCGCGCGAAGCCGGCAAAAACGGACGAATTGCGCCGGCGCGGCATCGTCGCGTATCCGGAAGATCTCGGCATCCGGCGCGGCGAAGCAAAGCGCTCGCTGCTGGCCGCACGCAGCATCGACGACCTGGTCACGTGGTCGGGCGGCCTGTACGCACCGCCGGCCCGCTTCAGGAGCTGGTGAATGGTGGCCGCCGCCTCGCTTGCGCGTGAGGAAGCGTCGCACCCTTACGTCGCGCCCTCGTTCTCCGACTCGCAGCTCGCCAATCTGGCAATCACCGCACTGATCGAGGAAGCCCAGCTCACGCCGAAGCCCGCGCTGGTCGACCGGCGCGGCAGCGGCGCGCATCGCGACCTCGATCTCGCCATCATGCTGCGCTCGGCCCGCTCGCTCGAACCGACCTTCGCGGCGCTTGCGCGTACCGCGCGCCGGCACGACGAACCGTCCGCGTTGCTGCGAACCGAACTGGCGCAGATCGGCCGCGCCGGCGAACTCGACATGCTGGCCGCCACCGGCGGCAGCAATGCACATCGCGGCGCAATCTGGATCGTCGGCTTGCTGGTGGCGAGCGCCGCGATGCCGAACGCGCTCGAGGCCACCGATGCATCACGAGGCGGCCCATTATTCGATCCTCCGTGCGCGTCGGCACTCTGCGCGCGTGCCGCACGGATCGCCTGCTTCCCCGATCGCTTCGCTGCGCCGTCCGACAGCCACGGCGAGCGCGCCCGCCGGCGTTACCAGGTCGGCGGCGCAAGACAGGAAGCGCAGGATGGTTTTCCACACGTGATCGACGTGGGCCTGCCGGCGTTGCGCGCGGCGCGCCGGCGCGGCGTCGGCGAAGATGCGGCGCGCGTCGACGCGCTGCTCGCCATCATGGCGTCGCTGGAGGACACCTGCCTGCTGCACCGCGCCGGCTTGCCCGGCCTGCATGCGGGGCAGCACGGCGCTCAACGCGTGCTCGACGCAGGCGGCAGTTCGACGCCAGAAGGATGCCGCGCGCTGGCCAAACTCGAACATGCGCTGATGACGCTCAACGCATCGCCCGGCGGCGCTGCGGATCTGCTCGCTGCCACCCTCTTTCTCGACAAGCTGGCGAGTCACGACGCCGGCCACCCCTTTCTCGCACGGAACCGGAGTCGCTGCGCGGCGGCCACTCCGGTCGACAGGAGCTGAGCGACATGGAAAATCTGACCTTCGATTACCCGGCGCAACGCGCCGTCACGACCCGCGCGCACGTCGGCGTAGTGGGCTCCGGCGATCTGGAAGTGCTGCTGTCTCCCGCTGACGACACCCACGCGCGCACCGCACACGTGGTGGTGCGCACGAGCGTCGATGGCTACGGGCACATCTGGAAGAGCGTGCTCGACCGCTTCTTCACGCGCTACGACGGCGCCGCGCAGATCGAAATCAACGACTTCGGCGCGACGCCCGGCGTGGTCGCGTTGCGTCTCGCGGAAGCCGTCGAGGCCGCCGAACAGGGAGACGCCGCATGAATACGGTTGCGAGCACACGTCCCGCGCCCATGTTGCGCGAGAGCTTCATCGAGTTGCCCGCGCGTGAGCGCGCCCGCTCGCTGCTGGACCGAGGCACGTTCCGCGAGCTGCTCGGCCCGTTCGACAAGATCGAATCGCCGTGGCTGCCGCTGCAAGGGGTCGTCTGCCAGGCGGACGACGGCTGTGTGATCGCGCGCGGCACGATCGGCGGCGAACCGGCTGTGGTCGCCGCCATCGAGTCCGCGTTTCAGGGCGGCAGCATCGGCGAAGTGTCGGGCAGCAAGATCGCCGCCACGCTGGACCTGGCGTTGCGCGACTGTGAACGCGGCAGGATCGTGCGCCCCGTGGTGCTGTTCGAAACCGGCGGCGTGCGGCTTCAGGAAGCGAATCTCGGCCTCGCGGTGATCGCCGAAATACAGGCCGCGATCGTCGCCCTGCGCCGGTACGTGCCGGTGGTCGGCGTGATTGCCGGAATGGTCGGCTGCTTTGGCGGCATGTCGCTCGCGGCCGCGCTCTGTTCGTATCTGGTCGTGACGAAACAGGGGCGCCTCGGCATGAACGGTCCCGAAGTGATCGAACAGGAAGCCGGCATCGAAGAGCTCGACGCAAGCGACCGCCGCCGCGTCTGGCAACTGATCGGCGGCGAACAGCGCGCGGCCACGTCGCTTGCCGATCAGCTGGTCGAAGACGACGCCGCATCGGTGCGCGACGCCGTGCACGCCGCCTTCGCGCGCGGCGTGCCGGCCGCGCATCGCAGCGAGCAGGTCGACTTGTTCCTCGACCGCCTCGCGCGGATCGATCCCGCCAGCGTCACGCCAGAAAGCATGCGCGACGTGTTCAACGTGTCCGGGGAAAAAGCATGAGCGACGCCCAGCACAACGCTTCGAACGACACTTCGGATATGGGCGCGCTCAGCCGCGGCGCCCGGTGGTTTCACGCGCTCGCCGGCCAGTCGTCGAGCCCCGCGCCGGTGTTCAGCGGCGACGCGCCGCTCGATGGCGAGACCGCGCATTTCATCGCGGTCGTGCCCGATCCGCAGAACCGCTTTCCACGTGCGACCGATAACGTCGTCGGCCTTGAACAGGGGTGGCGGCTGGCGCGCGCGGTGCGCGACGTGATCGGCGAGGACCGGGAGCGAAGCACGCGCCGTCCGATCGTGGCGATCGTCGACGTGAAAAGCCAGGCTTACGGTTACCGCGAGGAGATGCTCGGCATTCACCTCGCCTGCGCGGCGGCAGTCGATGCGTATGCGACAGCGCGCGACGCCGAGCATCCGGTCGTCGCGCTGATCGTGGGTCCGGCCATGTCCGGCGCGTTTCTCGCGCACGGCTACCAGGCCAACCGCATTGTCGCGCTCGACGCGCCCGGCACCATGGTCCATGCCATGGGCAAGGAAGCCGCGGCGCGCGTCACGCGCCGTACCGTGGAGGCGCTCGATCAACTCGGCGAAACCATTGTCCCGATGTCTTACACGATGGCGTCTTTCGCCAAGCTCGGGCTGCTCGATCAACTGATCGAAAGCGTCGACGCCGACGCGCCGGATGCCGCGCAAGTGGAGCGCGTGCGCGCGGTGCTCGCTGAACAGATTCGCAGCGCGCGTGAAGGCAAGCGCGACCTGTCGCATCGACTGGAATCGGAGTCGGCAAAAAAGAATCGTGCGGCGTCGATCGAGGTGCGGCGGCGTCTCGCCGAACAATGGGATGCCGTGTGATGCGCGTGTGCGCGACCGCGCCGTTTGCCGCTGAAGATGTGCTGTTGGAGGCGTCGGCGGCGTTGGAGGCGTCATCGGCGCGCTGGCGGCCGCATGATTTGCTGCGTCTGCGCGAACTGGCTGTATTCGACGGCGAACCGGCGTGGGTACGCAGCGCTTTCGAGCGTGCGCCCTATGCGGTCGTGCGCCGCGCGCTCAGCGCCGATGGCTTCGTCGCGATCGGCGTGCGCGGTGAGCTTCGCTCGCAACGTTACGGCACGTGGTCACGGATCGCCGATATCGACGAGGCGGTGCCGCCCGAAGCGCTTGCGCATCGCGCACCACGGGACGATCGCGGCGCACTGCCGGCTTTCGTGGCGCTCGCCGCGCTTGCCGAACTGGCTGCCGCAGGTAGCCACACCCCCGACTTGCTACGCGGGCTCGCATGGGGACCCGCTGGCAGCGCCGGTTTCGAACTGGCCACGGGAGTGGCGACAGCGACGGCATCGAGCGACCTCGATCTGCTGATTCGCGCACCTCGTACGCTCACGCACGACTTGGCGCGCGCGTTGCTCGACCAGCTGGAGGCCGTTGCCGGACGAGCCGGCGTTCGCATCGACGCCCAGCTCGAAACGCCCGCAGGCGGCGTCGCGCTTGCCGAATGGGCCGCGGCGAGGCCGCGCGTACTGGCGCGGCACGCAAGCGGTCCCCAGCTCGTCGCCGATCCGTGGGCGAGCGCCGCACCAGCGACCCAATGATGCTGGCGCTTATCTTCCCCGGCCAGGGCGCGCAGAGCGACGGCTTTCTGCATCGCCTCGCGGAACACCGAGCCGTGCGCGAAACGCTCGCGCAAGCGTCCTCGGTGCTCGATACCGATGTCCTCTCGCTCGACACAGCCGACGCGCTGCGCTCCACCGTCGCGGTGCAGATCGGCTTGACGGTGGCGGGCGTCGCGACTGCGCGCGCGCTCGCCGCGGAGGGACTCACGCCGGCAATGAGCGCGGGACTTTCGGTCGGCGCTTATCCGGCGGCGGTAAGCAGCGGCGCGATTGCTTTCGACGACGCGTTGAAGATGGTTCGCAAGCGCGCCGAATTGATGGAGTCCGCGTACCCGTCGGGCTACGGCCTCGCGGCGGTGTCGGGGCTGACGGAGCATGAACTCGACACGCTCGCGGCACGGCATGCGCGTGATAGTGGGCAACGGGTCTACATCGGCAATGTGAATGCGCCGCGTCAGATCGTGATGGCCGGTGCGAGCGCCGCGCTCGACACATTCATCGAGCGGGCGCTTGCCGGCGGCGCGCGCAAAGCGACACGCCTCGCGGTCAGCGTGCCGTCGCACTGCGAATTACTCGCGCGGGCCACGGATGAACTGCTCGCGTACGCGCGGCACGTGCCGTTTCACGCGCCGCACAGCACCTACGTCGGCAATCGCGGCGGACGGCCGCTTTACACCGCTGATGCGATCCGCGACGACCTCGCCACCAACATGCGCCACACGGTGCGCTGGTTCGACGCGCTCACCGTCATGCAGGAGATGGGCGCGCGCCTGCTGATCGAAGCGCCGCCCGGCCAGGTGCTCACGGACATCGCGCGCGAGTATTTCCCCGACACGGCCGCGCTGCCTGCGAGCGCGTTGTCGTTCGAACGGCTCGTGGCGACGGCACGCCGACGGCTCGAAGCGGTCTGAGCGAAGCCCGATGAGTTAGCGTCCCGCCGGGCGCGGCGTAATCCAGCGAAACGTCAGGTTGATCCGCTCGCCCGACACGCGCGGCTCCTTCGGCACGCGATGACGCCACTCGGCCTGCGTGTCGCCCTTCATCACGAGCAGGCTGCCGCCTTTCAGCGAATAAGACTGCACGACGCCTGTCCGGTTGTGCCGCAGATCGAAAGTACGCGCGACACCCAGGCTGACTGACGCAATCACCGGCTCTTTGCCGAGTTCGGGTTCGCGATCGGCGTGCCAGCCCATGCTGTCCGTGCCGCTGCGATATCGGTTGATCAGCACGCTGTTAAAGCGCGCGCCCGACGTGGCTTCCGCCGCCGCCTTCAGTTCGGCGACGGCCGGCGTCCACGGCTGCGGCACGTTGCGAATGCCCGAATAGACGTACACCGCGTCCGGCTCACCCTGCCAGGCGGTCAGGCGCGGCAATGGCACGCGGCCGGCGGGCGTGCCCATCACGTCCTGACGCCAGGCGACTTCGTCCGTCAGCCGGGCTAGCGCTTGCGCCGACTGCGCGCGTGAAAGCCATTCGGGATACCAGTCGACGTCGGGCGTCGGCGGGTTATCGAAAAGATCCGTCATGAGAATGCCTGTTGCGAGATGTCCGCACTGCCCGGCAGGAGCCTGGCCGTTGTTACGATCGAGCACGCAAAACGCGGCGCGCCGAGCTACTCTGGCTATTATGGCGGCAAGCGCGACGACGCTCCTTTGCCTGGCTGCGCTTTCATCGTCCGCGCCCGCTGCCGTCGTTTCCCAAACCACTCGATGACCTTCAACGGACCTCATCATGATTCTTTCCGATCAGGCACTCGCCCAACTTTTCCACGACGCACGCACGCACAATGGCTGGCTACCCAAACCGGTCGATGACGCCGTCCTCGAACAACTGACCACGCTGACCCTGCTCGGCCCGACCTCCGCCAATTCGAGCCCGGCACGCTTCGTGTTCATCAAGTCGCCGGAAGCGAGGGAAAAGCTGCGGCCGGCGCTGTCGGCGGGTAATCTGGACAAGACAATGGCTGCGCCGGTTACGGTGATCGTCGGGATGGATATGGCGTTCTACGAACATTTGCCAAAGCTGTTCCCGCATGCCGACGCGCGCAGCTGGTTCGCGGGCAACGACCGCGCGATCGCGGACACGGCGTTTCGCAACTCGACGCTGCAAGGCGGTTATCTGATTCTCGCGGCGCGCGCCCTTGGGCTCGACACGGGGCCGATGTCCGGCTTCGACGCTGCAAAAATCGACGAAGCATTTTTCGCCGGCACCACGGTCAAGACGAACTTTCTGGTCAATCTCGGATATGGCGATGCCACGAAGCTGTTCGAACGCAGCCCGCGCTTTTCGTTCGACGAAGCTGCGCGGATTGTCTGATGCGCGGCGCGCCCGGCTGTGCGGCCTCGCTTGCCGGTCTTTTAACTGAAGACTGCAATGTAGAAGACCACTGCGCCGATCAATGCGCCGACGAAGCAGAAGCCTTCGCCGGCGTCGTCCGTGCTCGAGCGCACCCACCCTCCGACGACGCCAAACAGCCCCGCTATGCCAAGCGCGACACACACCATGACGACATCGAACAGCGCGTCTTTACCCAGTTCCGAGAAGTCGATATCGCGCACGCCGAAGTACAGGCAAAGCGCCATCAACGAAATGACGACTAGCGGCAGCATCACATGACTGCCCTCGTGTCCGACGTGATGCGCATGATGCGCGTGACGTAGCTGATGGCCCGATCTGAGCAGCTTCATGATGTGCCTCCTGCCTCGCCCTCTGCTGGCGATTTGACGAACCGGTGCTGAGCCGTCACCGCTCTGTTGCAAGCCGGTTCATCTTCAGAATAGTTCACTGTGAGAGCAATTCAAAGGCCGTTTAATATCGGGTGCCTGCCGCCGAGGGAAGGTGCTGCTGGCGACGCTGCCTGCCTCGCTGCGTGTGCCGTTGTGGCGTTCTGTAGGCTGCGCGCCGTCCGCTCGGACACAGCGCGATCCGTCTCAATGCTGCTTCGCAATATGGGCGGCTCAGGCCGTGTGACAGACGCGGGCGCGACGTGGCCTACGTAAATTTGACGCCACCGGCACGGCCCCGAACATGCCGGTAGAATGAGGCGCTGCCTGCGTGACCCTGTACTGACCGCCGCCTCTGCCGGACTGTCAGTCGTCCGGCCCCCTTCCCGCCACTATCCTGCCTATGCGCCGCTCATCGTTTCTTACCCGCATCATCCTGATTGGCATTCTGTTGCATATCTATGTCGGCCTGCGGCTGATTCCCGACATGCCAGTCAACGCCACCAGCCGATGGCTGTGCGCACTGTGGCTCGTGTTATCGATTTTCGTCATTCCGCTCGGCATGCTGGCGCGGCAGATCAAAAAGCAACCGCTCGGTGACCGGCTCGCGTGGGTCGGCCTGCTGGCGATGGGTTTCTTTTCGTCGCTGCTCGTCCTCACCTTTGCGCGCGATCTCATTCTTGCGTCGCTTCTCACCGTGGATGCCATCTGGCCGAACACGATCTCCATCGCGCAGTGGCGGACCGGTACCGCTGCGGCCGTGCCTTTGCTTGCGTTGCTGTCGACGCTTGTCGGCCTGTTCAATGCGCGACGCCGGGCGCGCGTTCGGACCATCGAAGTACCCATCGACGATCTGCCCGAAGCGCTCGACGGCTTCACGATCGTTCAGATCAGCGATATTCATGTTGGACCGACCATCAAGCGCCGTTATGTCGACGCGATCGTGGATGCGGTAAACCGTTTAGAGCCCGATCTGATCGCAGTCACCGGCGACGTGGTGGACGGCAGCGTGCCGCAACTGACGAAACACACGCAACCGCTGTCGCGTCTGAGCGCACGCCATGGCGCGTTCCTCGTGACAGGCAACCATGAGTATTACGCCGGCGCCAACGCGTGGATCGATGAATTCCGGCGCCTCGGTCTGAACGTGCTGCTCAACGAGCACGTAATCGTCGACCATGATGGCGCGCGCGCCGTGATTGCCGGCGTGACCGATTACTCGGCGGGCCATCACGACCCGCTGCATCGCAGCGACCCGGCGGCGGCCATTGCCGGCGCACCCGGCGACGTGCTCATCAAGGTGCTGCTCGCCCACCAGCCGCGCTCGGCTGAGGCTGCTGCCGCGGCCGGCTTTACTTTGCAACTTTCAGGTCACACGCACGGCGGCCAGTTTTTCCCGTGGAACTTCTTCGTGCGGTTCCAGCAACCGTTCACAGCGGGCCTCGCGCGTCTGAACGGCCTGTGGGTCTATACGAGTCGCGGCACCGGCTATTGGGGACCGCCCAAGCGTCTTGGCGCGCCCTCGGAAATTACACGTTTGCGACTCGTTCCCGGCGAATCGGATTGACGCCGCGACATGCAGGCGCTTGTGGCACCTGAAAACAGGTTTCAGATGCGCACTCGTCGCAAACGCGCAAAGCGAAGGCCCAAAGCGAAGGCCCAAGACGAAGGCCTCAGACGAAGACCCGAGTGCAACAAGCCATCAGCAAACTATTGTGCCGGTGCAACCGCGACATTAACTTGCGGTGCGAACGCCACCATGACCTGCATTCCGGGCACCACGTTCACGACGCGGACAGGGTCACGGCTCTGAATATGGAACACCGAGCCGTCCGGCCCTTTCAAAGCGATGACACCGGAAGCATGGTCGACCGCTTCGACCACCGCGTTGACGTTCTGAACCGTATTGGCCGGCGCCGCCTGAACCGGCGAGCCCTGTCCGTCTGCGCCGCGCGTGACGCTGATTATCGCGGAGCGCATCATGCGAACGTGGACCTTCCCACCTTGATGGATCTGCGCCAGGTTATGGGGATCCGTAATCGTGAACGACGCCACGCCGCCTTGCGCGTCGAGCACGGTCACCGAATGATTTGCGGGATCGACGGCTTTCACGACACCGTCGGCCTGCAGCGTCGTGCTGGCCTCGAATGGGGCGGGCAAGCCAGCAGCAGCCGACACCAGCGGAGCAGCGGCGATCAATGCGCCAGCAAAGAGGCCAAGAGCTTTAGCTTTCATACATTCCTTGATTGATTGAGCAGCGGCAGACCGGTCGTTCCGGAGAGCCGACCACAGGCGAGCAGGCAAATCACCGACGCAAAAACTGGCGCGATGCAAGGCAGAACGCGCAAGCGGCCTCTGGCAACGAGCGCCGACCGGCCAAAGTGAGCGGTCCATCCCTGCTCATGCGCTGTCAGGTACTCAGACAGTGTGATTTCGGAGATGAGCACGGTCAACATTCGGAGTCCGTATCGATTGGTGGAATATTCCGAGCGCGCGCCTGCCTATTCTTACTGCCCTGGCATGTCGCTCGCGGCGTACGGCCGACGCAGTCAAGCACCGGGCTTAAACTGTCCAACCACACGCCTCCTGTCACGAGACTCTGGTTCCAACGCCGGTATTTCGCGCCGCTCTTTTTCCAGAGTACGACAAGCGAAAATGCAGATGGCGATTCTTGCGACTTTCGCGTGACGGCAACACTGCGATTGCACCCGAAGAATCAGGCGAAGGTCGAACGCATGGCCAGTTAGGCCAAGGTAAGTGAGCTGGGAAAAGCGCGTGTCCAGCGTCAGTTGGACAACGACAGAAGCGAACTAACACGCGAAAAATGCAGCACATGTAACGTGAGACTCGCCCCGTGCGCACGCCTGTGGTCTACACTTGATCTGCAATAGATGCAGACAATGTTAATTCCCTGTCCTGAATATGGACTGTGCCATCACCTTCGACTAAGCTCTGTCACCGTGAATTTTTCACGTCCAACTATGGAGTCTCGAATATGGAACACGGCATCATTGCATGGCTCATCATCGGCGCGGTCGCGGGCTGGCTGGCCGGCGTGCTGGTCAAGGGCGGCGGCTTCGGGCTGATCGTCGACATCATCGTCGGGATCGTCGGTGCGTTCATCGGCGGCTGGCTCGCCGGCGTACTGCATATCTCGCTGGGTGGCGGCTGGATCGGTTCGATCATCACCGCGGTGATCGGCGCGGTCATTCTGCTTTTTCTTGTCCGGCTCGTTCGACGAGGTGTGTGAGCGTCGTACGTGATCTGTCCGGCGCCGGTGGCATAGCCGTCGGCGCCGTTTTCCCCATTACGTTTTCAACATGTTGCGGTTCCGGCAGGCACCAGCTCGTCTACAGACGGCAACATCGAACCCGTGTCGCGCAGGCGCGAATGCCACGCGAAAGCCTGCTCCAGCCGGTGCGGCGTTTGTCCGCCGCCCTTCAATGCGTCCCGATAGTAGTCACGAAGCAGATCGCGATACAACGGATGTGCACAGTGTTCGATGATCAACATCGCGCGCTCTCTCGGCGCGAGTCCGCGCAGATCGGCAAGACCCTGCTCGGTGACCACAACGTCCACGTCGTGTTCGTTGTGATCGCAGTGCGGCACCATCGGCACGACGCTCGAAATGCGTCCATCCTTCGCGATCGATTTGGTTGCAAAGACCGCGCACGACGCGTTGCGCGCGAAGTCGCCCGATCCGCCTATGCCGTTCATCATATGCGTGCCGCCCACGTGTGTTGAGTTGACGTTGCCGTAAATGTCAAACTCGAGCGCGGTGTTCAGCGCAATCAGACCCAGCCGCCGAATGACTTCCGGGTGGTTGCTCACTTCCTGCGGACGCAGCACGAGTCGATCCCGATAGCGTTCGAGTTCACCGAACACCTGCGCCTGGCGCGCGGCTGACAGCGTAATCGACGCGCCGGACGCGAACGTCACCTTGCCGGCATCCAGCAGATCGAAGGTGGAATCCTGCAGCACTTCCGAATAGATCTCGAAAGCCTCGAACGGCGAATCGACGAAGCCCGCGAGGACCGCGTTCGCAATCGTGCCGATGCCGGCCTGCAACGGCGGCAGGCGCTTCGGCATACGCCCGCGCGAAACTTCGTGCTGGAAAAACTCGATCAGATGACCGGCGATCTGCTGCGTGTGCTCATCGGCGGCCAGGACCGTGGATGGGCTGTCGGGCGTGTTCGTGATCACGATCGCCGCAATCTTTTCCGGGGGAATCATGATGGCCGGCGTGCCGACACGGTCCTGCGCACGCACGATCGGCAGCGGTTCGCGGTTCGGCCGGCGCCCCGGAATCCAGATGTCGTGCAGACCTTCGAGCGCCAGTGGCTGTGCCAGATTGATTTCGACGATGACCTTCGCTGCAAGAATCGCAAAGCTCGCCGAATTGCCGACGGACGTGGTCGGCACGATGCCGCCAGTCTCGGTGATCGCGACGGCTTCGATAATCGCGATGTCGAGTTCGCCGAGCTGATTCGCCCGAAGCATTTCGACCGTCTCCGACAGGTGTTGGTCGACGAACATCACCTCACCGCGATTGATGGCGTCGCGCAAGGTCTTGTCGACCTGGAACGGCAAGCGGCGCGCCAATACGTGTGCCTCGGTCAGCACGCGGTCCACGTCGTGACCGAGCGATGCGCCTGTCATCAGCGTGATTTGCAGTGGCTTGCGCTGCTGACGCACCCGTTCCGCGAGCGCGACGGGAACCGCTTTCGCATCGCCCGCGCGTGTGAAGCCGCTGGCGCCGACGCGCATGCCGTCCTCAATCAGAAGCGCCGCGTCAGCGGCCGATGTGATCTTGCCGCGCAGCGCGGCACAACGAATGCGATCTGCGTACATGAACGGGGTCTCTCCATGATTCACTGGCCCGGCTTGCGGGTATTCACGTGTGCCGTGTGTGCTTCGCCCGCTACGGACTGTCGGATCAGCCGTAGCGTCCTGATCATGCAGCGCCTCGGCCAAAAGTGTTCACCACGCCAGAAACGGCACAACCATGTTGCGGAAGTTCATGGCGTCGGCTTCGCGACGTGTGGCTTAGTGGGTGTTGTCCCTCGCGCTACGTCGCTCGAACAACTACGGCAATCAGCTGCCAAAGTAGATGTTGCAGAAGCTCACCGGACCCACGCACTCTTCTGTCTTGTTAGCCGATGCATTCGCGGCGCGGCCCTGGCGGGCGACGTTGTTCGAGCTCGCGGTGTTTGCTTGCGCCACCTGATTGTCCGAGGTCGCGGACGGCGCAGATTGCGCATAGGCAACGGGCGCGGCAATGGCGGCAGACAATGCGCAGCCAAGCAAGGCAATTTTCAACACTTTCATTTTGTTCTCCAGCACTTTCAGTTTTGCCCCGAAGGAATGTCTTGTGGGGCATGCTCGCAGAGCGTTCCATTGAGGATTTGCGAAGCAGTGATCAAACTATATGACTCGCTTTGACGCGGATAAACGTGCTGGCGCGGAAGTGATTCTTCCAGATGACGGAAGGATCGTTTTACTGAACTCGCCAAGGCACTCGCGATAGTTCGCACTCAGCGCGATTTGAATGGCGCATCTTTATCGAGCAAGGCCGTGCGGATAAAGTGCAGGCAACTGAGAATGCGCTGCAGATCGTGACGCCGCTCGCGATCGGCGTGAACAATGTCGAGTAGCTCCTGCGCGGTCCGGCTGGCCGATTGCACCGATATCAGCGCGCGTTCCAGCGTGCGCTTATCCGACCGCGCAAAGAGTTGAGCGAGATCGTCGAGGGTGCATTGCAGAACGCTGCGCCAGTGTGGATGAAGCGCCATCGCATAACTGGCACGCGCCGTTTCGTTGCGTAGATCGATCACCGCGTGCCCGACTTCGATCGTCACCAGCATCCACCGCAACGCATGCCGTCGACGGTGCGAGCGGCGCGTCAATAGCGTGCGCAACTGTGAAGTCAGATCGTGTGTGCTCGACTGGAAGCGCTGATTAAGGCCAGGCAATCCGTCTTTGCATGCCGACACGACCTGTGCTCGCAAATCGTCCATGATCCTGTTCACGAGCCACGGCATGTCGGCCGGAAACAACACAGTGAAGACAAGTGCGGCCAGCAGCATGGAGGCCGTCAGCGCAATGCCATTGTTGATCAGCAGATCAGGCGTGTAGACCACGACGTTGTCCGGGCCGGCCAGCAAACAGAAGAACACGGAAAAGCCTATGCCGTAACCGGCCGCCTTTTTGCGAGTCGCGATGAACGCGCCCAGTGCGAGCACGGGCGCAAGCGTCGTGCAAAGCAAGGGAAATCCGTCGATGTTGGGGTAGACGTAGCACGTGAACAGATAGCCGGTCATCGTGGCGAGTACGGCGCCCACGGCCATCTGCGCCGCCATCTTCGATGGATTCGGCGCGGTGGATGTGAGTGCGCACGCGAGGGCCGCGCCGATCACCGCAAGACCGCCACTCGGCCAGTCGGTTTCAATCCAGAACCAGGCGGCGATTGCCATGACCGCAGCGGAACGGATGAAAGTGAACGCGACGACGAAACCGTTCGTCCTGCTAACGTATCGGCTCGCTTCGCGTGCAGGGTGTGCGTCGGGGACCGGTTTGCGGCGCGTCTGAGGAGTGTGCGGAGTGAGTGAAGCATAGCTCTCCGAGTAGCGGATCCATTCATCCATGAAGCGATACAGCAACTCGGCAGCCGTGTCGAAATCGGCGAGCGCTTCAGCAGGCAATTGCGACGACGCGCTTGCCAACGCTCGCCTCGTCTCGCGTATACGTCCAGGCAATCTGGTCTTTTCGTGGTGCAGAAGCGCAGCCATTCGAAGCGCGTCCACGTTCTGACTCGGGTGCGAAGACAGCAGCGTCGACAGTTCGTCTAAATACGGCTGGATTGCGCTTAGCACAGGCGTGCAACCGTTCGCTCGCAGACGTTTAAGCAGCTGGTGCAAAGCATGCAGACGAGCGCACGCATCCATGAACTCGCCGTTCAGGCGGCCGAGGTGGCGGCTCTGCGAACGCATTGCCGGGTCCTCGAAGGCCGCGAAAGTGCGCGTCGCCTCGAAACCGACAATCTCATCGACGAGGTCCGCAAAACGTCGTTCGAACTGCCCTCGTTCGATGCCCCGGCTCAACACGTCCGCGGCGAACGCAGTAAAATTCATGAACCTGACTTGCAGCACGCGACGCAGTGCGAGGCTGGAACGCTGCGGAATGATCAGCGCGCTGACAGCGCTCGAACAGACGATACCCACCGCCACTTCCGCCGCGCGCGTGAGCGCCGCGAGAAACAGGTCGTGCGGCGTCGTCACGTTTGGGATGCCGATCAGCGCGGCGGTGTAACCCGCCAGCACGAACCCGTACCATCTGAAATGCCGGTAGCGAACCGCCGCACCGATACAGGTGCTGACCCACACGACCAGCCCGAGCATGTACAGCTCGGGCTGCTGGGGAAAAACCGCGCCGAGCGCCAGCGCGGCGACCATGCCGATTGCAGTGCCCAGAATCCGGTAGAAACTTTTCGCGAGTACCATCCCGCTGAACGGCTGCATCAGCACGAACACGGTAGTCATGGCAACGCGCGGTTGCGGCAAGTCCAGCAGCATTGCAATACCGAGCGCGAGCAGACCGGCGGTCACGGTTTTCAGCAGATGCAGCCACGTCAGGCCGTCGGTATTGGCCCAATCACGCAGCACCTGACCGAGCGACTGCAACATGACACTCCACGGGCGGCGGAATGCCGCCGTGGGGTTGATTGCATGTCGGCGTTTCATCGAAAAGCCTGGCGCTCCAGTTGGTCGCGAGGGATTTGCAGGCACGCGCTGAGCATGCCGGCAAGCTAGGCGCCGATTGTAGGAGCCGGCAATGCACGTATTAAGAGGGCGGCTTCGGAACGTCCCTTTCAGAACGAACAACAATAGGCTCACGGGACAGGCGGACAATATGGCTTCTGCCGTGAAATAGAAGGTTCGATGGATACGTTACAAAATATGCGAGTGTTCGTGCGCGTGGTGGAAGCGGGCAGCTTCACAGCCGCAGCGCAGTCGCTTAATTCGACGACTGGCGCGATGTCGCGCGCAGTCTCGGAACTCGAAGCTCATCTGCGCACGCGTCTGCTGAACCGGTCGACGCGGCGCCTTGCCCTGACCACCGCCGGCGAACGTTACCTGAAGCGATGTCAGCAGATACTTGCCGACGTCGATACCGCAGAAGAGGAAGCCAGTTGCGCGCACGAACGGCCGAGCGGCGCACTGCGGATGCACAGCTTCGCGAGCATCGGCCAGCACTACGTGTTGCCGGCGATTTCGCGGTATCGCGCGCTGTATCCCGAGGTGACGGTTGAGCTGACGTTGTCGCAACGCATGCCCGATCTGTTCGAGGGCAGCGCGGACGTTGCCGTGATCAGTGCGTCGACGTTGCCTAACTCGGATCTTGTGTCACTGCCGCTGGGGACCACTTTTAGCATTCTGTGTGCGTCACCGGCCTATGTACGCGCGCACGGCGCACCGCAACGACCCGCAGACCTCGCACATCACGAGTGCCTGATTCTGCACACGCCGGCGTTTCCGCCGCACGAGTGGGTGCTCGAAGGCCCGAACGGCAGCGAAATGATGGAAGTTAATGGGCCCGTGCAGGTGAACATCGCGGAATCATTGATCGTTGCGATTCGCGAAGGCATGGGCGTCGGCATGGTGCCGCTTTACGCTGCGATTTCAGGTTTGCGTGACGGAACGCTGGTGCGGGTGTTGCCGGAATATACGCTGCAGAGGACGAATGTTTATGCGCTGTATCCGTCGCGTAAGTTCATCGATGCAAAGACTCGTACTTGGGTCGAGTTTCTGCGCACGCATCTGCCAAAGGTGATTGCTCGCGATGAAGCGCTGCTTGCTGAAGTCGCGCAACTGGATGGGGTGGGTTCTGGGTTGCCTGTCGATGAGACGGGGAACCGGAGTAGCGATTTGTAAAGTCTGCAGCGGGGAAGGCGTTACCGGCCGTGTGCCTGCGGTCATGTGCCGGTGTGACGGCGGATGGTCTGGCGCGTCGGATTCAGGACCGATGACGCTCTTTTGCGCCTGTGCCCGGGCCTGTTGTACTGCCGTTGTCGGGCGCGGGTTGGTGCGCGCCGTAAACGCAGAAACCCCACCTTTTGGGGGTGGGGTTTCTGACACTGCTGGGGAGCCTGACGATGACCTACTTTCACACGGGTAATCCGCACTATCATCGGCGTGGCGTCGTTTCACGGTCCTGTTCGGGATGGGAAGGGGTGGGACCGACGCACTATGGTCATCAGGCATGACTTGTTGCTGCGCTGTCCTGTGGGGGACAGCCCAACCAATCGGGGAAGAAGTAGTGTCTGGTGAGGCTCACCAGAGAAGTTTTGGGTTGTGCTGTTTCTGGCACAACACTGATCTCAACCGTGTGTGGTCTGCACAAGACCCTGCGCGTGGCGCAGGGTGGGCCTGCCATGAGTGCTTGCGCACTGACGGCTGGCCGTCACACACCTGTTATAGGATCAAGCCTTACGGGCAATTAGTATCAGTTAGCTTAACGCATTACTGCGCTTCCACACCTGACCTATCAACGTCCTGGTCTTGAACGACCCTTCAAGGGGCTCGAAGCCCCGGGGATATCTCATCTTAAGGCGAGTTTCCCGCTTAGATGCTTTCAGCGGTTATCTCTTCCGAACATAGCTACCCGGCGATGCCACTGGCGTGACAACCGGTACACCAGAGGTTCGTCCACTCCGGTCCTCTCGTACTAGGAGCAGCCCCCTTCAAATATCCAGCGCCCACGGCAGATAGGGACCAAACTGTCTCACGACGTTTTAAACCCAGCTCACGTACCTCTTTAAATGGCGAACAGCCATACCCTTGGGACCGGCTACAGCCCCAGGATGAGATGAGCCGACATCGAGGTGCCAAACACCGCCGTCGATATGAACTCTTGGGCGGTATCAGCCTGTTATCCCCAGAGTACCTTTTATCCGTTGAGCGATGGCCCTTCCATACAGAACCACCGGATCACTATGACCTGCTTTCGCACCTGTTCGACTTGTCAGTCTCACAGTCAAGCACGCTTATGCCATTGCACTATCAGCACGATTTCCGACCGTACCTAGCGTACCTTCGTACTCCTCCGTTACACTTTGGGAGGAGACCGCCCCAGTCAAACTGCCTACCATGCACTGTCCCCGGTCCGGATAACGGACCCAGGTTAGAACCTCAAACAGATCAGGGTGGTATTTCAAGGTTGGCTCCACGCAAACTGGCGTTCACGCTTCAAAGCCTCCCACCTATCCTACACAGACCGGTTCAAAGTCCAATGCAAAGCTACAGTAAAGGTTCATGGGGTCTTTCCGTCTAGCCGCGGGGAGATTGCATCATCACAAACACTTCAACTTCGCTGAGTCTCGGGAGGAGACAGTGTGGCCATCGTTACGCCATTCGTGCAGGTCGGAACTTACCCGACAAGGAATTTCGCTACCTTAGGACCGTTATAGTTACGGCCGCCGTTTACCGGGACTTCAATCAGGAGCTTGCACCCCATCATTTAATCTTCCGGCACCGGGCAGGCGTCACACCCTATACGTCCACTTTCGTGTTTGCAGAGTGCTGTGTTTTTATTAAACAGTCGCAGCCACCAGTTTATTGCAACCCCTTCACCCTCTGCCCGCAGGGGCATCAAGCTACAGGGGCGTACCTTATCCCGAAGTTACGGTACCAATTTGCCGAGTTCCTTCTCCCGAGTTCTCTCAAGCGCCTTAGAATACTCATCTCGCCCACCTGTGTCGGTTTGCGGTACGGTCACTGTCAAACTGAAGCTTAGAGGCTTTTCCTGGAACCACTTCCGATTGCTTCTTCACCGAAGTGAATGGCCTCGCACCCTTGAATTCCGCGCCCGGATTTGCCAAAGCGCCTTCTCCAATGCAAGGACCGGGACGTCCAACACCCGGACAACCTTCCGCGATCCGTCCCCCCATCGCATTTGACAATGGTGCAGGAATATTGACCTGCTTCCCATCAGCTACGCATTTCTGCCTCGCCTTAGGGGCCGACTCACCCTACGCCGATGAACGTTGCGTAGGAAACCTTGGGCTTACGGCGAGGGGGCTTTTCACCCCCTTTATCGCTACTCATGTCAGCATTCGCACTTCCGATACCTCCAGCACACTTTCCAGTGCACCTTCGCAGGCTTACGGAACGCTCTCCTACCATGCATATAAATATGCATCCGCAGCTTCGGTATATTGCTTAGCCCCGTTACATCTTCCGCGCAGGACGACTCGATCAGTGAGCTATTACGCTTTCTTTAAAGGATGGCTGCTTCTAAGCCAACCTCCTGACTGTTTTAGCCTTCCCACTTCGTTTCCCACTTAGCAATATTTGGGGACCTTAGCTGGCGGTCTGGGTTGTTTCCCTCTTGACACCGGACGTTAGCACCCGATGTCTGTCTCCCGTGATTGCACTCTTCGGTATTCGGAGTTTGCTATGGCGTAGTAATCCGCAATGGACCCCACAACCATGACAGTGCTCTACCCCCGAAGGTGATACACGAGGCACTACCTAAATAGTTTTCGGAGAGAACCAGCTATTTCCAGGTTTGTTTAGCCTTTCACCCCTATCCACAGCTCATCCCCTAACTTTTCAACGTTAGTGGGTTCGGACCTCCAGTACGTGTTACCGCACCTTCATCCTGGCCATGGATAGATCACCTGGTTTCGGGTCTACACCCAGCGACTGAAATCGCCCTGTTCGGACTCGCTTTCGCTACGCCTGCCCTAATCGGTTAAGCTTGCCACTGAATGTAAGTCGCTGACCCATTATACAAAAGGTACGCCGTCACCCCCTTGCGAAGGCTCCGACTGTTTGTATGCATGCGGTTTCAGGATCTGTTTCACTCCCCTCCCGGGGTTCTTTTCGCCTTTCCCTCACGGTACTGGTTCACTATCGGTCGATCACGAGTATTTAGCCTTGGAGGATGGTCCCCCCATCTTCAGACAGGATTTCACGTGTCCCGCCCTACTTCTCGTACACCCAGTTCTTCCTCGCTGTTTTCGTCTACAGGGCTATCACCTGCTATGGCCGCACTTTCCAGAGCGTTCGACTAACAATGAAGATAAAGAGTACAGGCTGCTCCCATTTCGCTCGCCACTACTCTGGGAATCTCGGTTGATTTCTTTTCCTGCGGCTACTTAGATGTTTCAGTTCGCCGCGTTCGCTTCGCGTAACCTATGTATTCAGTTACGGATGACCCATTCGGGCCGGGTTTCCCCATTCGGACATCTACGGATCAAAGCTCGTTTGCCAGCTCCCCGTAGCTTTTCGCAGGCTACCGCGTCCTTCATCGCCTGTGATCGCCAAGGCATCCACCACATGCACTTGTTCGCTTGACCCTATAACGGGTGCGTCTTCCGACCCACTCGCTACAGGTTGAGTATTCGTGTTGCGCCGTATTCCAAAGCAATCTTTCGATCACTTAAAAATACATCGATACAATCACAACCCTGATTCACCTACTCGATCACCCATCTCTAAGTGATCTTTCGTGAATCTCTTTACTACTTCTTCCTGATTGTTAAAGAACGACAGCCGATAGCGCAGTTACCATCACCACGTATCGCTCTGACTGGCTCAATCGCCAATGCATAACGCTCGGTGAATACCGAACACTAGGCATTGAGGATTGGTGGAGGATGACGGGATCGAACCGACGACCCCCTGCTTGCAAAGCAGGTGCTCTCCCAGCTGAGCTAATCCCCCCGGTCATGCACAGAACAGCATCTGCTTTCCATCCCCGGGGGTCTCACCGGTCAGCCACCGCAGAATCAGTGGTGGGTCTGGATGGATTCGAACCATCGACCCCCGCCTTATCAAGACGGTGCTCTAACCGGCTGAGCTACAGACCCCTGAGTCTGTCTGCGTATGCTGTGCATGTGTGTCTTCAAAGTTCACAGCCGATAAGCGTGAGCGCTTGGTGCGTCGCCTGACGCATAAGCTCTGGAAAGGAGGTGATCCAGCCGCACCTTCCGATACGGCTACCTTGTTACGACTTCACCCCAGTCATGAATCCTACCGTGGTGACCGTCCTCCTTGCGGTTAGACTAGCCACTTCTGGTAAAACCCACTCCCATGGTGTGACGGGCGGTGTGTACAAGACCCGGGAACGTATTCACCGCGGCATGCTGATCCGCGATTACTAGCGATTCCAGCTTCACGCACCCGAGTTGCAGAGTGCGATCCGGACTACGATCGGTTTTCTGGGATTGGCTCCACCTCGCGGCTTGGCAACCCTCTGTTCCGACCATTGTATGACGTGTGAAGCCCTACCCATAAGGGCCATGAGGACTTGACGTCATCCCCACCTTCCTCCGGTTTGTCACCGGCAGTCTCCCTGGAGTGCTCTTGCGTAGCAACTAGGGACAAGGGTTGCGCTCGTTGCGGGACTTAACCCAACATCTCACGACACGAGCTGACGACAGCCATGCAGCACCTGTGTTATGGCTCCCTTTCGGGCACATCCACCTCTCGGCAGACTTCCATACATGTCAAGGGTAGGTAAGGTTTTTCGCGTTGCATCGAATTAATCCACATCATCCACCGCTTGTGCGGGTCCCCGTCAATTCCTTTGAGTTTTAATCTTGCGACCGTACTCCCCAGGCGGTCAACTTCACGCGTTAGCTACGTTACCAAGCCAATGAAGGCCCGACAACCAGTTGACATCGTTTAGGGCGTGGACTACCAGGGTATCTAATCCTGTTTGCTCCCCACGCTTTCGTGCATGAGCGTCAGTATTGGCCCAGGGGGCTGCCTTCGCCATCGGTATTCCTCCACATCTCTACGCATTTCACTGCTACACGTGGAATTCTACCCCCCTCTGCCATACTCTAGCCCGCCAGTCACAAATGCAGTTCCCAGGTTAAGCCCGGGGATTTCACATCTGTCTTAGCGAACCGCCTGCGCACGCTTTACGCCCAGTAATTCCGATTAACGCTTGCACCCTACGTATTACCGCGGCTGCTGGCACGTAGTTAGCCGGTGCTTATTCTTCCGGTACCGTCATCCGCCACAGGTATTAACCACAGCGTTTTCTTTCCGGACAAAAGTGCTTTACAACCCGAAGGCCTTCTTCACACACGCGGCATTGCTGGATCAGGCTTGCGCCCATTGTCCAAAATTCCCCACTGCTGCCTCCCGTAGGAGTCTGGGCCGTGTCTCAGTCCCAGTGTGGCTGGTCGTCCTCTCAGACCAGCTACAGATCGTCGCCTTGGTAGGCCTTTACCCCACCAACTAGCTAATCTGCCATCGGCCGCCCCTGTAGCACGAGGTCCCGAAGGATCCCCCGCTTTCCTCCGCAGAGCGTATGCGGTATTAATCCGGCTTTCGCCGGGCTATCCCCCACTACAGGACACGTTCCGATGTATTACTCACCCGTTCGCCACTCGCCACCAGGGTTGCCCCCGTGCTGCCGTTCGACTTGCATGTGTAAGGCATGCCGCCAGCGTTCAATCTGAGCCAGGATCAAACTCTTCAGTTCAAACCTGTTACTGTTTCTCGGGCTCTCTCGAACCCGGTCGCTCACTCAACGTACTGACGAATGATCCTTCCATCTCTCGACAGAAAAACCTTCCTTTCATTACTGTGTGAGACCTGATACTTTCGCTTCACCCGGCCCCGTAAGACCCGGTGTGCGCCAGCGCATCAAGCGCCCACACTTATCGGCTGTTAGTTTTTAAAGATCAGTTACGCTTCCACGAGCGCGCTGCACCGGATGACTACCTTCGCCACCCCCTGCACCGCTTCGTTTCTGCGCCCGCTGCATCAGCAGCAGAGAAACGAGATTATGAAGAACTTTCGTGTCGCCGTCAACAGTTTTCAGCAACTTCCTGAACCTGCCCACCGCGCCGAAAGCCTCGCCAGCCAAGGCTCTCCCGCTTCCCGTGCCCCGGCGTCCGGAGCACGAAAGAGCGAGATTCTAGCGAGCCCCACCCCGCCTGGCAAGCGTTATTTTGACAGGCGTATTAACGATGCGCGTCGCGCCCGTTCACCTGCACAGATGGCACGACACAAGCGCTCAAAACCCCTGAGCGCGTATCAGCGGACATCGGCAAAATCAGCAGACACCGGCAACACAAACACTCAAACGACAGAGCGCCCCGCGTGCTGCTGCATGACCCGCTGCACGACACCCATGTAGTGATCGAGATCCGGCGTCGCACGGTTCGCTTCCTTCGCGCGATCGTCCCATCTGCGCAGACGCAGCGCGTCTTCGGCATAGGGTCTCTGCAGGAACGCTTCAGCCTCGTCCCGGCTGAAAACACCCCCCTGCAATTCCAGACTGCGCACTGAGTCGGCGGAAAGCTGGCCGAAATAGGCGTCGTCGATCGCGCAGAGGCAGCGCTTGGCGTCGACGTGCAGCCGGATCGGCTCAAGCACCGCGTCGCCGAACACCGGCCGCAAGAAAGGCAGCGCAAAGTATTGATGCAGATCGTCGATGCCCCGCTCCGTCGGCGTCTCGCCCTGCAGATTCAGCAGATGTCCGAGGTCATGCAGAAACGCCGCGGCCACCAGCGACTCGTCAGCGCTCGCCTCTTCCGCCAGCGCGCCGCTTTGCAGCGCATGTTCCAACTGCGTCACCGGCTCGCCGCTATAAGCGAGGTTGCCGTATCGCTCATACAACGAGTGGATGTCGTTCAAGCTCAGTGCCACGTTCCTACTCCCAAAGTAACGAAAGGTCTTCAGACGACTGACGGTTTCATCGCTTCCTGAGCGCCTTTCTCATAGCCAGGCCGCCTCCTCGATGCCGCCAAGCGGCATCAGCCCGGTCCGAGCCTCCGGCATTTCCCACACGTCGACCAGCCCCCCGCGCGCAACTCGCAAATCACACGCGTAGGGCCGCTTCGTGCACATGCCCGGCGGCAACCCAAAGCCCTCCGACCGCCCTTTCGACGATGCAACTCAGCGCGAAATCGAAGCCCAAAGCATCGCCGGCTCGCTCACGCGACAAGCCGGGCAGGCACTCGGAACTCTGCGACCGTTCATAACGCGTGAGCCTCACCTCTCACCTCTCACCTCTCACCTCTCACCTCTCACCTCTCACCTCTCACCTCTCACCTCTCACCTCTCACCTCTCACCTCTCACCTCTCACCTCTCACCTCTCACTCTCACCCATACCCAGCGGCGTCTTTGAACACAGCGCGTCTACCGTCGACGTTCGCCGGCAAAACCATCCCAATCTTCCTGCCCGTACAAAGATGGAACACATAACGAACACATAGAGCACATCGAGTGCATGCCATACATGACGGCGGCACGCCGCGTACGATCACCAGACGACGAGGTTCGTAACCGGCGGCACCACGCAGTCGCCCTTGATCGCCGCCTCACCTCCAGCATCTTGCCGATGAACAGCGCAACGCCAGCAACAGCCGCCGCTTAGAGGTAGCCAAACTCACATCCGTCGACGCACACCGCCACCTTCGGCTGGGACGTATGCGTCCGCATTAACGCCGCCGCCCGCTCGCCATCGCGCGATGCAAGCGCTGTCAGCATTGCGCGATGCCCGGCGAGCGAGCGCGCCATCGCATCCGCATGCGCTACCGGCGCAGCGCGTCGAAAAAGACTCATTTCGCCGACAAGCCTCCGATACGTCTCATACAGCTTCCGGTTTCCCGCCGCAACCACCAGCGCGTCGTGAAACGCAAGCCTCGCGCGCGCATAGGCGTCGTGATCGGCAGCATCGGACGCCGCGCGCATGGCATCGAGCCATTCGCGCAATCCAGCAAGCTTGCGCGCGTCGATTTGGACCGCGAGCATCCGGCAGGCCGCTTCCTCGAGCACCGCGCGCACCGCGTCGATCTCGTCGGCTTCCGCGAGCGACAGCGTCCGCACAAACACGCCACGATTTTTTTCAGTGCGCACGAGACCCGCCTGCTCCAGCGCACGAAACGCTTCGCGCACCGGCCCGCGCGATACGTGCAGACGCGCGGCCCAGTCGGCTTCGTTCAGTTTGTCGCCGGGCGCGAGCTCACCTTCGACGATGTGCCGTTCAATCTCGTCGCGCACCAGCGTAGTCAGCGAATGCCGGCGCACGATATCGATTGGATCGATAGCAGCGTTTTGCATATTTTCGGTCATTTTGACAACTTTCGCCACACCGATATACGACGATCTGCCGGCGTGCCATGCGCCCGGCAGCTTCATCACACGGATACGAAGAGTTACGCGTCAGTCGACCCGACGGCGCGGCACACGCGCGGCGATCAGCAATAGAGCGGCGAGCGACACCATCAGCAGGATCAGCGAAAGCGCGGAGGCAGGCAGGTAATAGCCGCGCTCAACCTGCCCGACCACGACGATCGGCACCGTCGCAAAGCCCGGCGGATACACCGTGAGCGTCGCCCCGAGTTCGCCGAGCGAGAGCGCAAAACCGAGCGCGAGACTCGCGCGTATCGCCGGCACGAGTTGCGGCAGCACGACGCGGCGCAACACCATCGACGGCGGCGCCCCGAGGCTTGCGGCCGCCTCGCGCAGAATCGTCAGCTCGGGGCGCAGCGCGGCGGCGGCGCAGCGGTAGCAGAACGGCAGCACCAGCGCGAGCTGCACGAACACGACGATCGCCGCCGAACTGGACAGATCGACAGGCCGTTTGTGATACGCGATCAGCACCGCGAGGCCGAGCACTACGCTCGGCACGCCGTTGGGCATCATCGCGATGGTGTCGACGACTGCGCCCAGGCCGCGGCGGTCGCGCCCTTCCAGTGCGAGCGCGAGCCACAGACCGAGAATCGTACCGAGCACCGCGACGCCCATGCCGATTTCGAGGCTCGTGGTCAGCGCGTCGAAGTCGCTCGAACCGAGCCGCTCGAACCAGCGCATGCTGAAGCCGTCGGGCAGGATCGTGCCCGACCAGTGAGCGGCCACGCTAGACAATGCAACCACCAGCACCGGCAACACGAACAGCCAGAAACACAGCAGAGCCGCAAAGCCGAGAAAGAGGCTGCCCAGCACGCGCGCGGCCAGACTGCGGCGCACCGGCCGCGCTTTGCCGTGCATGACCGGCAGCACGGTCGGATCGAGTTCAACGGCCATGGCCCGCTCCTTTCACGTTGCGACGGTTGACCTGGCGGTACAACGCGTACAGCGACAAGGACATGATCAGCATCACCACGGCGCCGGCGGCGGCCGTCGGCAGATCGAGGTCGACCGTCGCGGAACTATAGATCGCCACTGGCAGCGTGATCAGATGCGCGCTGCCGAGCACGAGCAGAATGCCGAACTCGTTGAGCGTCAGCAGGAAACACAGGATCGTGCCCGCGGCGATGCCCGGCCATGCGAGCGGCAAAATGACCTTGAACGCGACCATCGAGCCGTTCGCGCCGAGACTGCGCGCCGCTTCGATCAGGCGCATGTCGAGCGTGGCGAACGAAGCGAGTGTCGGCCGCACGACGAACGGCGCGTAGAACACCACTTCCGCGAGAATCACGCCGCCCACGCCGAACAGGAAATTCAGCGGCGGCGCCTGCAAGTGGAACAACTGCTGCAAGCCGATGCTGACCGAGCCTTGCGAGCCATACAGAAAGATCAGCGTGAACGCGACCAGAAACGACGGGAACGCGACGAACAGCTCCAGAAAGCGCGTGACCATCCGCGCGCCCGGAAACGGCTTGAAGAACAGCAGCGAAGCCAGCGCGATCCCGAGCAGCGACGCAAGTCCCGCACTCGCGAACAGAATCCACAGTGTCGTGCCGATCACGCCGCTCGTTTCCGGATTGCCAAAGAATGCCGAATACGCGTGCAGACTCAACCCATGCGGTCCCGTCAAACTCAGCAACACGAGGCGCACGAGCGGATAAATCACGAGCGGGCCGAGCACGACCACGGCGAGAAACAGCAGGTGCCATTGCGCCGCGCGTTCGCGGCGCTTCACTGCCGCCGCATGGGACGCCGCGCTTGCGCTGCGGCGCGCGTCGGCGGCCGCGCCGGCCGCAGCCAGCGAATCCTGCGTATCAGGGCTTGATAAGGACGACATCGTCAGCCTCGTAATGCAGGGAAACGCGCGCGCCCTTCTCCGGCATCATGCCGTGGCCACGTTGCATATGAACCAGCACGGGCTCGCTGGGCATCGCGTCGAGCGCGACGGACACCGACAACACCGCGCCGTACCATTCGACCGACGTGATCGCGCCGTGCAACTGCCCTTCACCGAGCGGCACGATCCGCAGCGCTTCCGGACGCAGACAGGCCACGCGGCCGCGCTCGTTGTAGCGGGCGTCGTTCATCCCGAACGCGACTTGCGGCGGCAGCAGATTGGCCGCACCGAGATAGCGCGCGACGAAGCCGTCGGCCGGCGTGTCGTACAACTGCTGCGGCGTGCCGAGCTGTGCGATGCGGCCTTCGCGCATCAGCAGCGTGCGGTCGGACAGCACCAGTGCGTCGTCCTGGTCGTGCGTGACGCAGACGATCGTCAGATTGGGCAGGCGCTCGTGCAATGCCTTGAGTTCGGAGCGCACCGACGCGCGCAGGTTGGCGTCGAGTGCGGAAAGCGGTTCGTCGAGCAGCAGCACGTCGGGCTCGATCACCAGCGCACGGGCGAGCGCCACGCGCTGCTGCATGCCGCCTGACAACTGTGCGGGCATCACATGGCCGGCATCGCCGAGTTGCACGAGCTTGAGCGCATCGGCCACGCGGCGTGCGACGTCTTTCGAAGGCGTACGGCGCGCGCGCAGACCGAACGCCACGTTGTCGTACACCGACAGATGCGGAAACAGCGCATAACTCTGGAACAGCAGACCGAGATTGCGCTTGTGCGGCGGCACGTGCGTGAGATCGTGACCGGCCACCGTCAGCGTGCCGGAAAGGCCGTCCGCCTCGATGAAGCCCGCGATGAAGCGCAGCAACGTGGTCTTGCCGCAGCCGCTACGTCCGAGCACAGTGAGCAACTCGCCGCGCTGGATCGTCAGGGAGAGATCGTCGAGCACCGTGCGCGATCCAAAGCGCACCGTCAGGTGATCGATCTGCACGCCGCCGGGCGTGGCCGAACGCGCGGCATCCAGCGCGTCCGGTGAAGCGCCGAGCGCGTCGGGGTGAGCGAGACTGGCCGTATTCACCGGGTTCATCCTCCAACGGGGTTAAAGCCGACAGGCCTCGCGCGAAACGCGAGGCGCCGTCTGTATTGCAGTTGCAGCAGCGCGAGCACGTGACCGACGCGCTCACGTGCTCAGCAACGAGGCATGACTGCTTACTTCGGTTTGACCACTTCGATCTGCTTGCCCGACGAACCGATCACGTCGTTTTTCCAGCGCGTGGTCCAGTCGGCCTTCTTCGTCATGACCTGATTCCAGTCCACCGGAATCAGCTTCACGCCCGAGATCGCCTGCTTGACGGCTTCGCCGTTCTTGCCGGCGAGCGGCACGTCGGTGCGGCCCGGAATGCCGAAGATGTCCGGCACCTTCGCCTGCACTTCCGTCGACATCAGGTAGTCGATCAGTTTCTTGCCCTCGGCCTGGTTCGGGCCGCCTTTGATCAGACCGATCGCGTACGGCAACTGGAACGTGGTCGGCTGGCCGCCGGGCGTCGCCGACAGGAACACCGGCTTGAGCGACAGGCCGCCGTTCGCGGCGTCGTCGAGATCCATTTGCAGGTCGCCGTTGGCGACGGCGATTTCATTGCGCGACAGCAGCACGTCGAGATAGCCCGTGCCCTTGGTGTGGAACTTGGCGCTCTGCTCAAGCTTCTTCAGATAGTCGAACGCCTTGTCTTCACCCATCAGCGAAGACGTCAGGATAATGACGGCCATTCCGTCGCCCGCCGTGGCCGGGTTCGAATAAGCGACCTTGCCGCTGAAGTCCGGCTGCAGCAGATCGGCGAAGGTCTTCGGCTGGTTCTTCGTGACGTCCGGGTTGATCGCGAACGAGAAGTAGTTGTTCACGAACGTTGCCCACGCGCCGTTCGACGCCTTGGCAATCGCGGGCACGTTCTTGTAATTGGCGCTCTGATAAGCCTGCAGCAGACCGGACTGATCGGCTTGCTGGATGAACGGCGGCAACGTGACGAGCACGTCGGCCTTCGGCTGGTCCTTTTCGATCGTTGCGCGGTTCACCACTTCGCCGCTACCCGCCGTCACGATGTTGACCTTCACGCCTTCCTTCTTTTCGAAGGCCGGCAGCACATCCTTGTACAGATTTTCGAGGCCGTCGGCGGTGTACAGCACCACTGCGTCGGCCGCATGAGCCTGCATCGCCACGCCGCCGAACGCCGCGGCGGCAACCAGAGCCGGCAGCAGTTTGCGCGCGAGGCGAGCCGTCGCGTGAAGGGAATTCGTCTTTGTCATGTTGCTATCTCCGAAAGGCAAAAAACCAGACGGTCGGGATACCCCGATACCTGTTGTCATTGAACGGCGGTAGCGCGCGCCGCTTGCGGGTGGCCCCGCAGCCAGTCGTCGTGCGCATTCGTATGGGACGGCCCGCTGGCGCGAACCGTGGAATTGCAGATTGCCGACAACTTCGCTGCATCTCTTCAGCGTGACTTGCAGCTTACCTGTGACTGTGTCGCCGCTGGTCATGCCTGAATTGGGCGAGGCAAGGATCACAGTTTTCGATGACAACGCCGTGACGATTCTGGCAAATTCCAAAAAAAGCCACAATTCGCCAATATTGGCCAATCCCGCTTTCTTCGTCGCCGGGCTCGGTCACCATCAACCGCCTTACTTTTATGCGATCAGGATTTCCGGACCATGTGAGGTGATCGCCTTGCCGATCGCTTTTTCCGGCGCAAGCTCGGTGACCAGATAACGTGCCGATTCGATGCCGTTGATGCGCACCGGCGTGGCGCGGCCGAATTTCGAATGGTCGGCGACCACGATCACCATGTCGGCCGCCGCGATCATCCGGCTGCGCACCTCGGCGGCCATGCGGCTGTAGTCGGTCAGATAGCCGTCCGGCGAAATGCCGCCCGCGCCGATGAACGCAAAGTCCGCGTGATACTGGGTAAGTTGCGCAACGGTGTCGAGGCCGAACGTTGCGTCTTCGATATCGGACAATTCGCCGCCGAGCAGCGTAATGCGATTGTCATTGCGGCGGCCGAGCAGCAGCGCGATGCGCCAGTCGTTCGTGTACACCACCAGCCGATGCCGGTCGAGCAGCGCGCGCGCCACCGCCTGCGTGGTGCTGCCCGAATCGATGATGAGCGACGCGCCGTCCGGCACGAACCCGGCTGCACGTTCGCCGATTGCCTGCTTCGCGCCGGCGTTCGCCGCTTCACGCGTGTCGAGGTCGGGCTCGCGCCGGTCGCTGGATAGCGCGCCGCCGTGCGTGGTGACCAGTAGCCCGCGTCCGGCCAATGCGTTCAGGTCGCGGCGGATCGTTTCGCGCGACACATTCAGTTCGCGGACCAGCTCGGCCACGGAGAGCGCGCCCGTTTTGGCGACTTGCGCCAGGATGTATTGGTGACGTTGTTCTGCAAGCATCTGTTGTGGGCCGGGAGCCGGCACGCCTCGGTTTCGCCGTGGTTCAGGAAGGCCGGCGTATTGTATTACGCACGACGCGCGAATGTGCCCGACGGCGCCCTTACCTGCTAACCTGAACGCCCTGCCGCGCAACCGACTTTCATCGAGCTTGCGCGGTGCATCGACATGACTGCTAATGCCGCCACTGTTTCGCCGACTATCACTGCTGTTCCACGCGTTGCGCTACGGTGCACGCCTGATCTGGCTGGCCGCGCCGGCCGATCACAAATTGCACTGGATGATCGAACTGATCGGCCGGGTGCACGCATCCGGCCGTAGCGGCGACAGTCTGCACGATCTGCTGCCGGCGCTGGGCCCGCTTGCGACCCGCTTTGCCCAAACGCTCGCGCAACGTCCGGAGCTCGCGAGCGCAACGCTACACGACGCGATCGACGCGATCGACCACATGGAAGCGCCGCTGTCGCCGGCCGAGTCCGAGCAGGCGTTGCAGCGCGCTTTCGGCCGACCGCTCGGCACGCTGTTCAGCGCGCTGGATCTGGTGCCGGTACGCAGCGGATTTGCCGAGCAGACGCACTTTGCACGGCTTCTGGAGCCGGTCAACGGGCATCGCGACGTGGCTGTCAAACTGGTGCGCGTCGCCCAGCTTCAGCAGATCGGCGACGAACTCGCGCTGTTGCGCTGGGTTGCGCGCTGGCTGGAAAAGTTTTCGCGCACCGCGCGCCGCCTGCAACTGCGCACGCTCGCCCAATCGTTCACCGACGACGTGCTGCGCCGTTTCGATCTGCGCGCCGAAGCCGCGAACCTGAGTCAGACCGGCCATCACTTCGACGGCGACAAACGCATCGTCATCCCGGATGTGATCTGGGATCTGTGCACGAACCACACGCTGACCATGCAGCGCATCAGCACCTTGCCGGCAAACGACCTGCCTGCCCTGCACGCGCATCACGTCCGGCTCGCGCCGCTCGCCGCGCACATCGTCGAAGTGGTGACCGAGCAGGCTTTCGAGCACGGGTTCTTCCACGCGACGCTCGATGCGCGCCGCGTGCGCGTGAGCATCGAGCCCGACACGTTGGGGCGTCTCGTGCTGGCGGAATTTTCGATCATGTCGAGTTTGTCGACGGGCGAGCGGGAGTTCTTCGTGCACGGCGCCACCGCGCTGTTCGACCAGGATTACGGACGACTCGCCGAGATGCATCGCGCCGCCGGCCACGTGCCGCACGACACGCGCGCGGAAATTCTCGAGGCCGAGCTTCGCACGCGCGCCGAAGCACATTTCGCGGCCGAGCCGGAGGACCGCTCGGCAGGTTCGCTGTTTCATCATCTGCTGCATGCGGTGCATCCTTTCGAGGGCGCGGTGCCGGGGCGCCTCGCCACTGCTCAGCGCTCGTTCCATCAGGCGGAGATGCTGGCGCGCGCGCTGCATCCCGGCGTCGATACCTGGACTATCACGCGTGGCGTGCTAGCCGGCATCGCACAACGCGACGTCAACCATCGCGGCTGGATCAAGCGCATTTCACGTGAACTGCCGCATCTCGCGCACATGCTGCCGCGTGTACCGCAACTCGCGGTCCGTTACCTGCAGCAGGAACACGATCGCGCACGCACGCCGCGCCAGAACGCGCAAATGCTCGCGGACATCGGCCGCGAATACCGCCGCACACGCGTGCTGCTCTGGGCTTGCGCAGTGTGCGGGGGGCTGCTCGGCGCAGGGACGGTGCTGCTCATCTGGTAGGCGGGCTGCCCAGCGCAGGGACGGCCGCTGGCCGCGCGGATCGCTACTTGCTTCCCGCCGGTGCAGCTTCGAACAAGACGCGCCACGCCACCGTCGACAAGATGACGGTTTTTCAACCGCCCGACGCACCCCATGCTCGCCTTCTTCATTGCCGCCGTATTCGTCGTCTTATGGTCAACCGGATTTGTCGTCGCCCGCGCGATCACGCCTTATGCCGACCCCAACCTGTTCCTGCTCGCGCGCTTCGCCGGCACCGCACTGATATTCGCGCTGGCGGCGTTGGCTGCGCGCGCCGCATGGCCGCGCGGCCGCGCGTTGGGCCTGCATCTGCTGGCAGGCGCGCTGTTGCAGGGCATCTACCTCGGCGCCGGCTACTGGGCCGTCGCGCAGGGGCTGAGCGCGGGCGTGATGGCGCTGCTCGGCGCGCTGCAACCCCTTGCCACTGCCGCCGTCGCAGCGCCGTTCTTCGGCGAGCGGCTGTCACGGCGCGGCTGGGCGGGCATGGCGCTCGGCCTCGCGGGCGTCGTGCTGGTACTCGAACCCAAGCTCACGTCGACGGCTGCGCCGGTCGCACATGGCAACGCGCCCGGCTGGCTCGTCGTGACGATCTCGCTTGTGGCGGTCGGCGCAATCACCGCCGGCACGTTGCTGCAGAAGACGTCGCTGGCAAACGCGGACCTGCGCAGCGCGAGCGCCGTACAGAACTTCGGCGCGGCGCTCGTCGCGGCGGTCCTCGCGCTCGCGCTCGCGCTCGGCGAACATCGCTGGATTGCCTCGGCGACGCTGTGGGCTTCGCTCGCATGGGGAATCGTGATGTTGTCGGGCGCGAGCGTGACGCTGCTCGTGTGGATGGTCCGGCGCGGCGATGCGGCGCGCGCTACCGCGCTGATGTTCCTCGCGCCGCCGTTTGCCGCTGTGGAAGGGTTCGTGGGGTTCGGCGAGACCCTATTGCCGGTGCAGATCGCGGGCTTCATAGTTGCGCTGGCCGGCGTGGTGCTGGCACGCTCGTGAGCGTGCAGGCAAAGCTGTCGCGTGCCCGTGCCAATCATTTCATCTTGAAACTGCGCAATGCCCAAGGAGCGAAAATCAATCATGACGCAACCGGACTCAATCGCACGCCAGTCCAGCATCGCGGCGGAAATGCATGTGGGCGCCGACTTCAGCGCTGAGCGCGAAATCGAGCGCCGGGTAGATTTTCTGGCGAACTACTTACGCAGCAGTGGGCTGAAAACGTATGTGCTTGGCATTAGCGGCGGTATCGATTCGACAACCGCCGGGCGCCTCGCGCAACTTGCGGTCGAACGTCTGCGCGCCGCTCAGTACGATGCGCGTTTCGTCGCAATACGCCTGCCCTATGGCATTCAGAAAGACGAAGCAGACGCTCAGGAAGCGCTGCGCTTTATTCGCGCGGACGAAAATCTTGTCATTGATGTCAAACCCGCCGCGGATGCAATGCTCGCAGCATTGGATAAAAGCGGCCTGCTGTTTTCCGACGACTCGCAACAGGATTTCGTTCACGGCAATATCAAGGCGCGCCAGCGAATGATTGCGCAGTATGCCGTGGCGAGTGCGCGGGCCGGCGTCGTGATCGGCACGGACCATGCGGCTGAGTCGGTAATGGGCTTTTTTACGAAATTCGGCGACGGTGGCGCGGACATCCTGCCGCTTGCCGGCCTGAACAAACGGCGCGTGCGTGCTGTGGGACAGCAGTTGGGCGCGCCTGAAGCACTGGTGCACAAAGTGCCGACCGCCGACCTCGAAATGTTGCGCCCGCAACGTCCGGATGAAGACGCCTACGGTGTCCCGTACGAGGCGATCGACGACTTTCTGGAAGGCAAGCCCGTGAGCGATGCAGCGCACGAAGTCATCATGCGCTACTACGAAGTGACGCGCCACAAGCGCGCGTTGCCCTACACGCCGTTCGACTGGCCAGACACACGAACGCCCTGACTGCACTCAGTGCGCTGGCGGCGGCTCGTCGCTGAAAAGATCCGCGCTTGCTTCGAGCGCTGAGCCGCCCAGATGCTTGCCGTTGATCTGCCGCGCAATGATATCGCCTACATAGGGCACATTGGCGTCGAGTTCGACCGTGGCATAGGCGCCGGGTTTGCCGGCATTCGCCACGTCGATGCTCTTTGCGTAATGTCCAAGCTCATTATGTAGGAAATCGCGGATTTCCTGCTCGCTGCACGACTCGCCAATATTGCGCACGATCAGGTTCATACGACCTACCCGCGCATTTCGCGACGGTTTGCTTTGCCTGAACCGACCCGCACGCGTGCGGCGCGCTGCCGTGCCCGAGCCGCCGCCATTTCGTGGATGAGTGCGGCACCCGCGGCGCCCAATGCAGCCAATGACAGATAGAAAGCGATCATTCAAATCTCCCCTTCGAATTTCGTCCTGTCTTCAAAGCCGCGAGCGGCCAGGAAACGATGCGGCACAGTGACGTCAGATACGGAACTGAAAGCTCCGTTAATGCACTCTACCTGAATAAGCGGGGTAAAAAATAGCTAAAAGTACTTCGGGGGGAATTCACTCGCCACTTGCGTTCGCCGTGCTGCCGGGCGCTTTGGCGCTCAGACAGGCGGATCTCACGGCGCGCCATCGTGGTCGCCGCTGCGGTCATGGCGGTCGCCGTCTTCACCGGTTGCGACATCGAGCCGGCCAATGTCGCACGACGTCTGGCCAAAACCCGAATAAACGACTGACCAGTTGCCGACGATTGCCGCCTGCGCGTCGGCGAGACTCAACTTGCCTTCACACACGCAGCGCCTGAGCATGACAGCTGCGCGTGCCTTGCGGCGTTCGCCCTGCTTGCCCGCCCACGGCAGCAGACCTAAATTCGCCGACGCATCCGGCGCGCCGCCGAGAACGATCGGCACGCGCCGGTCGAGTGCGAAATCGGCCGCCTCGTCCGCGTCGATACCGCGCGCCGCCAGCATGCGGTCCTTTTGCGCCATCACATGGCTGAAGGGCGGCGCAACCGAATCCGCATAACCCGACCGACAAATCGTCTCGCTAACCGATTGCTGTGTGACGCGCTTATCGAGCATACCGGCGCTTTGCGCACAGGCGGCCGTTGCATATGCCGCGAACAATGCGCCAAGACCGAGCAGACAGGCGAGACGCGCGCTTAGCAAACGCCGCGCGCGGCGACACCGGCCGGCGCCTACTCGCATGAAAGTGTTGACCCTACTGCTGGTTGCGTCGCTTGAAGGTTGGAAGCGACGCTCTTCTGCAATGCCTGCGTTCATTCGTCGGCGCGCCGGCGGGGCGCGCAATAGTCTTATTCGCAAGACAATTAAAACACATCCAAAATGCGGAGGCGTGAAAAGGCGACATCCTATGCATGGGCTCAGCGCAGGCGTACGCCTGCGCGTGTTTGACATGGCCGATCGCGGCGCTTGCCTCACGTGCTAGCGCACGACCTGCCCGCCTGTTGGCCCTGCGCTGCATCGGACGAGCCGCGCCGGTTGCCCGACGCGCCCTTGCGCGTAATACCGCTTCTGCGCACTCCGCGCTTACCTCTTCTCCACCGTGCGCGCCTGCAACGCCCGAATCCGCCCAAGCGCCTGCGTATTCGACACCGTGGTGTCGTACATCTTCGCCAGATCTGCCTTCAACGCGGTGCGCGACCCCGCGTCAAGATAGACCATGTGTCCCGACGGATAGAAGCGTGCCGACAGGTTCTCACGGACTTGCTGGCTCACGAGCGGCATTTGCTGCAGATCGATCACGGTCTGGTAAAACGGCGTCACGTAGTCGAAAAAACCGTTTGCCGACAGCACCTTGAGATCCGGATTGAGTGCCATCACGGCGGCCAGGTCGCCGGCGGTGTAAAGAATGACATTGCCCTTGCTGTCGACGCCCTTCTGCGCCCCCGTCGGATCGATATGGCTGAAATCCCAATACTGGAAGGCCTGATCGTTCAGATCCGTGAACGAGGAATTGGAGGTGTACTTCAGCTGCTCGTTCAGGTACACGTTCCACATTGTCGTGTAGACACCCGTCACCGCTGTCATGGTCGGATCGTTGCCGCCGGAATTCGGGTCGATCTTGCCTGCGATGCCGGTGCCGATGGCCGTCACCCGTCCGTCATACTCGCCGAGCGCCAGCCCTTGCGACTTGAGCAGCGTGGTCAGAAAAAGCGAATTGCCGCGGCTGTCGTAAGACGTAATGTCCAGGCTCCATGCAATCAGCGTGGCCTTGTCGATTCCCGTGTATTCGCTCAGCTTTTCGACCGTAGCGTCATCGGTGGCGGGGAATTTGCGCAGCGCCGCCAGATAGTCGGTGCGGGCAAACTGCGCCACTTCCTCGGCGAACGTTCCGAGGTCGGTCGGCCGCGGCGCAATGCCGAGCTTCTTGTGGTACCACGCGTCCGCGGCGGCGGTAGGCAGCGCGCCCACCGGGTTGCCCGCCTGCGTATAGTCGAGAATCGACGACTGCAGCGTGACGCCGTTCAGATCCACGCCGTCTTCGTGCAACCGGTACGCCAGCACGCAGCTGCGTGCCGTGCCGTACGATTCCCCATAAAGATACTTCGGCGAATTCCAGCGATTGTTCTTCGTCAGAAAACGCTTGATGAATTGTTTGAGCGAATCGGCGTCCTGGTCCACTCCCCAGAAATTGCGGTTCGTTTTCGGCGCGATCGCCGCCGAATAGCCGGTGCCGACCGGGTTGATGAACACGAGGTCGCTCTTGTCGAGCAGACTGTCCGGATTGTCTTCCATCGCGTACGGCGCGGGGGGCGTGAAGCCGGGCATCGAGGTCTTGATCCGGCGCGGCGCGAACGAACCGAGCAGCACGAACACGGACGACGACCCCGGGCCGCCGTTATAGAAGAACGTCACGGGCCGCGTTTCCTCTTTCTGCTTGTCCTGCGTGAACGCGACATAAAACATTCGCGCTTCCGGCTGCGAACTGCTCGGGTCGACGATCACCAAATGGCCCGCCGTCGCGGTGTAGTCGATCTTGTGACCGCCGATCGTGATCGAATGATGCGTGATCGCTGCAGTTTCGTCGATTGCCGTGACGGAGTCGTCCGGGCCGTTGCCGTACGCAACCGGATCGAAGAACGGCTGGTCGCCGGATTGATGCGCGGCGCTCGCGGCTGCCTGCGTGGCCGTGGCGTGAGAATTGTGCGGCGACTGCGGAGTAACGGAAGCTGACTCGGTATTCGTCATGATCGCTCCATGGGTTCGTTCTCGTTGTACGTTTCTTGCGCGTCTCTTGTACGGCTCTTGTACGTCTGTGCGCCGCCTCCCCGAGACGATGCGGCTCGGGGGTGCGAGTGAGTGACTATAGTGCGGCGGCCACTTTCTGACCATTGGGACTGCCGAGCCCCGTGCACGCATCCCAGCCGGTTGCCGCCGCGTAAGCCCCGTTGTTGCCCTGCGTGATGTCGTTGCAGGCGCCCGGTGCCTTGTACAGCTTCGGATTGATAAACCCGGCGGGCTGACCGGCTGTCGCGTTGATCCGCGCAATCAGCGCCGCCCACAGCGGCGCGACCGCGCTGGTGCCGCCCACCACCGTCTGTGAACCGTCGATCAGCACGCTATAGCCGGTAAGCGGCGATGCGTCGCCCGCGACATCGGGCACGCCGCGCCCGGTCAACGCGGTCTTCGCCCCCTTCGTCGACGCGGCCGACAAGCCGTTCTGCCACGCCGGCACGGGAAACGCGCGGCTTACGCCACCGCCGCCCGCGCCGCCTTGCGCGCCGTCGTTCCACACGACTTCATGGGCAATGGACGTGCCCGACGCCGTGAGGTTGGTGCCGCCGCAGGCAAGCACGTACGGGCTCGACGCCGGGAAATCGACCTCGCTGCCGCTCGTGCCGTCGCTCGAGCCGCTGTCGCCCGAGGCCACGCAGACCGTCACACCCAGTGTAGCGGCCGACTGCAGCACGCTGTTGAACGCGTTCAGCGACTGGCTCGTCCAGCTCGACTCCGGGCCGCCCCAGCTGATCGAGATGACCGACGGCTTGTTGATGGTGTCGTGCACCGCGCGGCTCACCGCGTCGATGAAGCCGGCGTCGCTGTTCTGCGTGAAATACACCGCGATGGTCGCGGCCGGCACGATCGCGCCGACAATTTCGACGTCGAGCGTCACTTCGCCGTCCGGCCCGTTCGGGTCTCCGCTTGGCTGGTTGCTGCCCTGATCGACGCCGACCGACTTCACCGTGGGCGACGGCACGCCGAGACTTCCGAAATAGGTTTTCAGATCGGACGCGTTATAACCGCCGCCCAGCTCGATGATCCCGACGCACTGCCCACTGCCGTCGCCCTGCGGAAACTGGTAAAGCGACGCGAGCTGCAGCGGCGTGAAAGATGTCTGCTGGCCTTTGGCCGGCTGGAACGGCGGACGGATGCGAAAATGTGGCCGCGCCTGCGGACGATTGTCGAGCCCCATCACGGCTTCAACGACCCCGTTCAGGTCGTCCGGCACGCTGATCGTGCCCGTACGGCCACGGAACTGCCCGACGCTATGGTGCTCGTAGTGTTCCAGCTTGACGCTGAAGGCAGCCTGGAACTGTGCGATCGTGCCGCCCAGCACGACGGAGCGCGCCGCCGCGTCCTCGCGAACCACCGTCAAGCCGTGCGCCGTGGCGAACGCCTTCACCTTCGCGAGGTCAGCCGGGTCCGCGCCGTACTCGCTTGCGAGCGCCTCGCGCGACAGCGGTTTGACGCTCGGGTCGCCTGCTTCGATCCGGCCCATCAACGCGTTGAACTGCGCCTGCTTCTGCCGGCGCAGCAACACGAACACCTCGATCCGTTCCGTGGGATCGCATTGCCCAACGACCTTCGAACCTTGTTCTACCGTACGCTCGCTTCCCGGCAGCGGATGCTTATTGACCATGGTTTCGACTCTCCTGTTGGCGTGACGGCGCGGGCCGCGGGAGGGACCCAAAACGCAGCACGCATCTGCCCGACCGTTGTCTGGCAACCGGCGGCAGGTTGCTGTTTCAAGCGCTTCGTCAATGCGTCCGACCCATGCATTCGACCACAGTTCCGGCACGCGCGGCAGTTGTCCGAATGGCTAATCCGGCGTCGCATCCATGCGCACCGCGCGCAGCAAGCGCTATGATGCTGCAGCGGCAATCCAGCCGTTGCATTGCCTTGCGCGCCCTCCGCGCGCGCGATCAAAGCATTAGAGGAACCCCATGCCCATTTCCATGTATCAAGCATCTCTGCCCGTGTTGATTCGCGGCTTGACGAATCTGCAGGCCATCCTTGGCAAGGCCCAGGCCCACGCTGCGGAGAAACAGATCGATCCGTCCGTGTTCACCCAGGCGAGGCTCGCGCCCGACATGTTGCCGCTCGTGCGCCAGGTCTATATCGCAAGCGACACCGCCAAAGGTTGCGCCGCGCGTCTGGCCGGCGTCGAAGCGCCGAAATTCGACGACGTCGAACAGACTTTCGACGAACTGCATGCCCGCCTTCAAAAGACGATTGATTATCTGAAAGAATTTAACGCGCAACAGATCGACGGACAGGAAGAGCGCCAGATCACGCTCAAAATGCGCACCGGTCCGATCGAGTTCACGGGCATGTCCTATCTGTTCGGTTTCGTGCTGCCGAATTTCTATTTTCACATCACGACGGCGTACGACATTCTCCGTCACAACGGCGTGGAACTCGGCAAACTCGATTATCTGGGTACGGTGAAGTAACCCCGGCAATCACACGCGAGGCTGGAACGCAATGATCGCCATGCCGGCGAGCGTAAGGGCCGCGCCAGCCGCGTCCCATAGCGTGGGCCGCACCTTGTCCACGCACCACAGCCACGCAATGGCGACAGCCACATACACACCGCCGTAGGCCGCATAAACACGGCCAGCGGCGGTTCCATGCAATGTCAGCAGCCACGCGAACAGCGCAAGACTCAGCGCGCCCGGCACCAGTAGCCAGGCCGAACCACCTTCCTTGAGCCAGCGCCACGGCAAATAGCAGCCCACGATTTCAGCGACGGCGGTAATCGCATAAAGCAGGAATGTTTTCATTGGCCCCGATGCGAGACAGAGAGGCGGCCGTGGCTTGCGCACGGCGCGCTATCGCCTTTATTAACACAATCACTTGGCGCGTGGGCATGGCGCGTGCGACAGTTTTTTGTATTGTCTTTTCCACTGTCACCCGTCATGAGCATTGATTCACCTTGTATCGACATCTGCAAGTTCGATAGCAAAACTGGCTTCTGCATTGGCTGTCTGCGCACGCGCGACGAGTGCAAGAGCTGGAAGAAGATGAAGGACAAACATCGCCGCAAGATTATCGAAGACCGGCCGCGCCGCGAGCACAAGCTCAAGAAGTAGCCGGACGCGGCAGCGTCATTGCGCCGCTCGCGTCATTCCAGCGAGAGCCTGAGTGCGAAACCGATCAGCGCCGCCGAAAAAGTCCAGCGCTGTAGCGTCTGGGCCAACGGATGAGCGCGCAACCATCCGGCTATGCGCGCGGCGCCTGTCGCAAACAACGTGTCGAAGCACGCGCCGATTGCGAGCAATACCGCGCCCAGTTCAACCATCTGCCAGCCGACAGGACCCGCTTCGGGTCGCACGAACTGCGGCAGCAGCACCGAACAGAAGAGCAGCGCTTTAGGATTAAGCAGGCTGGTCAATAGGCCTTTAACGAACGCAGCGCGCAGCGGCTGCTTGTGGTTTGGTCCTGTCGGGTGCGACGTTGGCTGTGACGCGCCGCCCGCCGGCAACGCAAACACTGGCGAACGAAATATCTGTACGCCCACCCACGCCAGATAGACCGCGCCGCCGTAGCGCACCACGTCGTAAAGCCACGGTGCGTTGCGCAGCAGTGCCGCCACACCGCAGGCCGACAGCGTGACGTGTGTCGCGCGCGCAATGCCGAGCCCACCGGCCGCGGCCAGACCACTACGAATGCCCCGGCCAATACTGATTTGCAGCACGAGTGCCATGTCAGGCCCGGGCACGGCATAAACGACGAATAACGCAGCGATAAAAAGAGCCAGCACATGCGCGGAAATCATGAAATCCTCCTGTTTCAGCGCTCTATCTTGCCGCTAGCCACGGAGTGTTTGCTGGCGTAATTCCCGGCTCGGACTTATCAAATTGGAGCAATGCGCTAAGATTCGCCTCTGTTCGCAGGTTTTCCGCCAAAACCACATCAACGCTCACTATCATGACAGCCGAACTCGATAAAACCGACCGGGCGATCCTCGCCGCGCTTCAGCATGACGGGCGCATGTCGAATGCTCGCCTTGCCGAAACAGTCGGGCTCAGCGAGACGCCGTGCGCGCGCCGTCTCAAGCGGCTCGAAAACGACGGCTTCATCGACGGCTACCGGGCCATGCTGTCCCGCTCCGCGCTAGGCCTGGGCGTGATCGCGTTCGTCTATGTGCGCTTTGCCGTGCACGACCGTGCGGTGGCCACGCGCTTCGAGCGCGAGGTGCAGGCAATCCCGCGCATTCTGGCGTGCCACAACGTGTCGGGCAGCGCCGACTACATCCTGCAAGTGGTCGCGCGCGACCTGGACGACTACGGCAGCTTCATGCGCGACCAGATGCGCAGCCTGCCGGGCGTGACGTCGGTGGAATCGGCACTGTCGCTGCGCGAGGTGAAAGCGAACGGCGCGTTGCCGCTGTCCTGAGCCGGACGTGGCATAGTCCCACTTTTAATCAGGCGCGAGCCGACACACGATCACGGAGTTTTCATGGATCACATCGATCACGACAAGGCGCGAGCCGAAGAAGCGGCAGCAATGGAACGCGTGCTGAGCGCCACGCAACGTGTCAAGGCAGCGTTCACTTCTCTGCAGTCGCAGTTCCCGCCGGCCGGCAGCGGCAAGCCCTCGCAGTTCGCGCTGCAAACTTTCGACGCCGCGCTTCAGGAACTCGAAGACGCGCAAGCCGCTTTTGACGAAATGCTGGGCGACCTGCTCGACGGCAACCGCTGAGCGTCGCTGACGCGTCACTCCGGGCGGCTGGTCAGGCGGCGGATCGGACAGCCGACGCAAACCGCTTCGCCGTTGATCCTCGTCCGCACCTGCAACTGCACCTGCGCCTAATCTCTGCCCCGCGACTTCCAGAACGCCAGCTAGTAGCGCGAAGCCAAGCGTCGTCCGCAGCACACAAACAATTTACTTCGTTTAACGAAGCATGTTGACGGCGCCACGGCTGCGCGCCGGGGCTGCCGCATCAACAGCAGCCGCGCGTTGAAGCACTAACGCGCAGGCGCCGGCCTTCCGGTCACATTGGGCGCTCGCGGATCGGGGTTCATGTTAAGACTCGTGCCGTTGGCGCGCATATCGCCGAGCGCCGGGGCTGCCCGTGCACCACCGGGCAAACCCGACACTGCCGGCACCCCGGTCCCGGCAGAACCGCCCGCAGCGCCTCGCGCCGCGCCCGGCACCGTACCCGGTGCGGCGGTCACGCCCGCGCCCAATCCCGTCGAGACGCCAGGCGCGTTCACCGCACCAGCCTCGCCTCCGGTCACCGAGCCGGTCCCTCCACCGACATTGCCGGTCTGCGCCCATCCCACTGACGCGACTCCCAGCATGAATGCCGCGCCTACGATTTTGCCTGTGACGATCTTCATAGTCCGCTCCTTCACCCTCTAGCCGCCCGCCGCGTGACGCACGGGACACGCCAGGGTCAATCAGTAAGACCCGCGCAAGCGCCGTTCCTCCACGGCCAACCTGTCACGGCGCGATCGGCGTCGCGCCGCGAGCCGCAGGCCACATCGCAAAACGCGGGCACGGGCGACATACAAAACAGATGAAGAGCGTGATCGCGCGTTATGATCAACCGTCACGGCACAATGGCTGATCGCCCACGATGGAGCACGCCTACATCCACCTGTTGCATCAACTGGCTGGTCATCCGGCGTGGACACTGACGGTCGTCTTCCTCGCGGCCTTTCTCGAAGCGATTGCCGTGATCGGCACCTTCATTCCCGGCAGCACCGCCATGTTTCTTGCGGGCGCTCTGGCGGGCACCGGCTCGCTGAGCCTCGGCTGGGTCGTCGTCTGGGCGATCGTGGGTGCCATTGCCGGCGACGGACTGAGCTTCTGGCTCGGCAGTCGCTACAAGGATCGCATCGTCCAGCTTTGGCCGTTCTGCAAACACCCCGAAGTACTCGGCACCGGCAAGCGGTTCTTCAAGAAACACGGCGCGAAAAGCGTGGTGCTCGCCCGCTTCGTCGGACCTTTGCGGGCGATCGTGCCGGTCGTCGCCGGCATGCTCGCCATGCCGCCCACGCGTTTTTACGCGATGAATGTGCTGTCGGCGCTGCTGTGGGCGCCCGCGCACATCCTGCCAGGCGTGGTGTTCGGTGCCTCGGTGCTGCTCGCGGGCGCGGTGTCGTTCCGCCTCGTCGTCATCATTGCGATGCTGCTGGCCATTATCTGGGTCAGCTATCGCGCGATGCGCTTTCTGCTTTCGCATGCAAACGCGTGGTCGAGCGCCGCAGGGCGCAATCTCGGCAGTTGGGCGTGCCGGCATCCGGGGCCGCTCGGCCGCCTCGCGCGCAAACTGCTCGATCCGGCGACGCCTGACGCCAGCACGATCCTCTTCACCACGCTCATCGTGCTGGTCGCCGGCGCGCTGTTCTTTGGCGTGTTGCAGGACGTGGTGAGCGGCGATCCGCTGACCCAGGTCGATCTGTCCGTCTATCACTTTCTGCAATCCGTGCGCACGCCGTGGGGCGACAGCGTGCTTGCGGGACTGGCGACGCTCGGCAGCGTCGTCACGCTGACGGCGCTGGTCGTGACGGTCGTCGTCTGGATGTCGCTCGAACGGCGCTGGCGCACGGTCGGCTACTGGCTTGCCGCGGTCGTGTTCTCCCAGTTGCTGATCTTCGCGCTGCAGTTCGCGATGCGCCGTGCCGCGCCCGACGAGATGATGGCCGGCGCTTACGTGTTCCCGAGCGACCACGTTGCCGCAGCCGTCGTCGTGTACGGTTTTCTGGCCTTTCTGCTCGCGCGGCGGGTGGGACGCGTGGAGGGCATGCTGGTGGCAACGGCGAGTACGGTGATCGTGATCATCATCGCGCTCGCGGGGCTGTATTTCGGCCGCTACTGGGTGTCCGACGCGATCGGCGGCGCCGCGCTCGCCTATATCTGGGTCGCGCTCGTGTCGCTGTCCGCGATCTGGCGGCATCCGGAAACGCCGCCCGCACGCACGCTGATGCCTGCCGTCGTGCTCGTGGTCGTGCTGGTCAGCGTGGCCGTTCAGCTCGGCGTGCAGGACCCCGCGCCGCCGGCGGGCAGCGCGCGAAAGCCGCCGACCGTGCTGGTTTCGCAATCACAATGGACGCTCTCGACGTGGAAGCATCTGCCGTGTTATCGCTCCGACATGGACGGGGACAGCAAGGAGCCGCTGACGTTGCAGTGGGTGTCGAATGCCGATTCGATCAAGGGGCAACTCCGCGCGCAAGGCTGGGTCGAGGGCACGGACGTGTCCGCGCACAGCCTGCTCTCGCTCGCTTCACCGAACGTCGCGGCGGTGTCGCTGCCCGTGTTGCCGAAGCTGAACAACGGTGTGCCTTCGTCGCTCGTCTTCATGCGGCCAGGCGACACGCGCGACGAACGCGACGTGCTGCGCTTCTGGCCGAGCGGTTACGCAGTGGGCGACGGTGTATCGGCCGAGCCGTTGTGGGTCGGCGCGTTTGCGCATGAACGGCTGTCGCGCCCATCGTGGCCCATCAATATTCTGCGGGTGGACAAGACTGTGACGCTAGCCGGTGCGAGCGGACAGTCGAAAGGCGAACTCGGCGCGGCGCTGATTGAGCGGGTGAGTTGCCACGGTGTGCCGGTTTCGCTGCTGACGTCGCCGGTGGAGTGAGCGGGTTTTGCACTGTTGGCCGACGCGCCGGACGTAGGCCGCGTGAACGGCATGCTGGCGAACAAATCGCCTTGCGCTCAATCAGTTGGCGCGATTGACCGGGAGTTGTCCACAGGGATGTGAACATTTTCTGTGGATAAGCGGGCTCGTGCTGGAAGCCCGCCGCCGGCAGGCCCTTCGCAATCAGACAGGCCACCCCGTCGCGCAGTCTTCAGCGGGTCAGCGTGGCCACGCTCACCACCGCCCATCAAGCACCTTCAACCGGTGACTGACGACGACCGTCCACTGTATTGCTTGCATAACGTCCCGGCCCACTTCATCGCGGCCAACGTGCGCCGCCCGCTTCGCGTTGCCTCGCCGCACGACAGATTCGAGCATCCCAGCACGCTGAAAAAATGCGATCGACGTGCCGCGTCCACCGCCTTTTCGCGTATGCGGTTTCCGCCTGCATGAGCACGTCGTGGAATTCGGTCGGGAACCGTACGCGCACCGATTCGATGCCCTGCAACAGCCGGCGCGCCCGTGAGATCTCCGCGCCGCTGACCGGGCCGGCGTCGGGGGATGCGTCCATGCCTGGCGCCTGCGCGCGTGCGCCGTCGTTCACCGGCAAGAAGCCGAAGATGTTGCGCAGGCGCCTGAACCTCGCGCTCGGCGAGTGACTGACTGACAGGATCATGGTCATCTCCATTCGTTCCGGTCTGCGATGAAGGTCATCGTGCGCGTCATGCACGTAGATTTCGCGCTTGGCCCGCGCGATGTCTCCTGACGCTACCGCTCAGGCGCCCACCGTCTAGCCACGAATTGCCTGCACAGCCGTGCCGTAGCACAGCACTTCGGTGATGCCGCGTGCGATTTCCGTCGCGTCGTAGCGCATGCCGATAATGGCGTTCGCGCCGAGGGCATCCGCTTCGCGCAGCATGCGCTCGAACGCATCCTGCCGCGCGCGTTCGCATAGCGATGTGTACAGCGTGATATTGCCGCCAAAGATTGTTTGCAGTGAAGCGCCAATCGAGCCGACCACCGAGCGCGACCGAACGATGATGCCCCGAGCGACGCCGAGTGAACGTTCCGCGCGATAACCCGGAAGTTCAAAGGCGGTTGTCACCATGCTGCGATCAATCATCGATACCTCGGCTTAAAGGGACATGTTCGCCGATGATAAGCCAACGCGCGCACCCAATGCGACGCGGCAACGTGATCGTCGAGTGGCGCGCGCGTCTTTTACGGCTTTAGCGTCGGAGCGCAGATCGCGATACATGCCTCGCATGCATACGCGCCCGCCTATCAAGGCGCTTTTCGTTTATCCCGTCGCCGCCAGCTTGCCCCCCACACCGCGACGTGACGACACTCTGCGCATCGAAGCGGTTTCCGGCTCCGCCCCAGGTCATGCTTCCAACCTGAATCGGCCCGCGCCTACCTCGATATCATTAAAGCAGCGAAAGATCATGGCCACGTTGATCCCGGTCTGGGGCGCAAGGCGCGTCGGCGTGCGCATCTCGCCGTCGGGCGAATGGGACGGCACTTCCGACACCCACCCGAAAGCCACTTGCAGCTACGTGGCTAAGTGCTGCATAGCGATGGTCTGGCGTATCTTCCCGTAATCGAACCGCGTATCAAAGGCGACGATACGCTGCATGAAGGACACTCGCCGGTTGTGGCGACCTATCCGCGTCCACACTTTTCCGGCCCTATCATCGCAGCAGGCGGATTGGACGGTGATACGGCGCAGGCGCTCGTCGCATCGGGCGACGCGAACCTGGTTGCGTCTGGACGCCACCTCTCGTCGAATCCGGATTAGCCGTATTGTCTGCATCACACCGACTTCCCGCATACCCGTCCGAAGCACCAACCGAGTGGACAATGTCAGTCGTTTAGCCTCGGCCCTGAATCAACGCAGGAGATCCGCATGTCACGCACCATCAGGTTCAACCAGGCCGGTGGGCCGGAAGTACTCGAATTCGTCGAGACGACCGTGCCGCAGCCGGGCCCGAACGAAATCCGCATTCACGTCAAAGCGATCGGACTCAACCGCGCGGAGTCGATGTGGCGCAAGGACATCTATATCGAGCCGGTCAAATTCCCCGCCGGCCTCGGCTATGAAGCCGCGGGAACAGTGGATGCAGTCGGGAGCAGCGTCAGCGGGTTCGCGCCCGGCGACGTGGTCAGCGTCATTCCGTCCTTTTCGATGAATCAGTACGGCACCTACGGCGAAGTGATCGTCGTGCCGGACTACGCCGTCGTCAAACATCCGTCGTCACTGTCGTTCACGGAAGCGGCGTCGGTATGGATGATGTTCGTCACGGCCTATGGCGCACTGATCGAAGATGCGAAAGTGACCCAGGGCGACTTCGTGATCGTGCCGGCGGCCTCCAGCAGCGTCGGGCTCGCTGCCATCCAGCTTGCGAACTATGCCGGCGCGACCTCGATTGCGCTCACGCGCACCGCCGCCAAAAAGCAGCCATTGCTCGACGCGGGCGCCGCCCACGTGGTGGTCACGGACGAAGCCGATCTCGTCGACGAAGTGATGCGGATCACCGGAGGCAACGGCGCTCGCGTCGCCTTCGATCCGGTTGGCGGCCCGAACTTCGCCAAGCTGCTGGCTACGCTGTCGTTTCAGGGCATTGCGTATATCTACGGCGCGCTCAGCGACGAAGTCACGCCGCTACCCGTGCTGGAGATGATCGGCAAGATGCTCACGGTCAAGGCGCACAACATCTGGCTCACGAGCGGCGATGAAACACGCCGCAAGGCGGCGGTCGACTACATACTCAAGGGACTCGAAAGCGGCGCGCTCAAACCGGTGATAGACCGTACGTTCAGTTTCGACCAGATGGTGGACGCGCACCGTTATCTGGAAACCAACGGCCAGTTCGGCAAGATCGTGGTGACGGTCTGACGGGACGTTGGTTGGCGGGTTCGTTTCCTGACTAGTTGCCTGCTTCCTTTGCACGCTTTTGCCCGGCACGTTCGAGCATGGCCTCGCTGATGACGCGCTCGCCTCGTTCGGCGAGCGCACTGCCGGCGCCGGCCATATCCCGCACCTCCTTGTTCTGACTCAGTTTCAGCTTGCCCACCAGCCGTGTAATGTCGATCTCCACACCGACGATCGCCTTAAGCAGCGTATCGATGAACTCGGCGGGGCTGTCCGTCATCTTCCACGGCGTGGGCAGCGACGCTTCGTGCGTGCGCGTGAGACGGGCGACCAGCCCACGCACATAGCGCTCGTCGTCGCGGATGGTCACGCGCCCGTGCGCATGCACGACCTGGTAGTTCCAGGTGGGCACCTGCCTGTGCGTCTCCTGCTTGGTCGGATACCAGGTCGGCGACACATACGCATCGCCCGCACGAAACACGACCAGCACTTCGTCTCCATTCGCTACGTCCTGCCAGACCGGATTCGCGCGCGCCACGTGTGCGTGGAGAACGCCACGCGGTCCTTCGTCCGCTTTCAGTTCGAACGGAATGTGGTTGGCGTCGAGGCCGTTGCTGCCGTGCGTGACCAGCATGCCCAGGGGATTTTCCGCGATCAATGCATGCAGCACGGCGGTATCGGGTTCGTCGAAATGAGCGGGTATGTACATGAAAACTCCGTAACAGGTGCGGCCACGCCTCTCCGTTCGTTCCGGTCGACGCCCAGCGCGTCGTCAACTCGGCACCCAAGGTTCGCTGGCATGCGAAGCATTGTGACGGGAAACCGGTTTATATTGTAGAACCAGTCTGGATCATTTCCTTTGGACCAGGGAACGTGGCTCGCCATCCCGAAGCGGTGGAAGTTCCGTCAATTGCTGAACTGAACCAGGCCGTCGACCTCGGGGTTCAGGCGGCACGGCATGACACTGCGTAACGAAATGGCCGCCGTCCGGTTCGCGACACACAGTCTCGGTCATCCGGGCGAAGCGGGACAGCGAAGGAGCAAAGATGGGTTTATTCAAACTCGGCGGCGCACAGATCGAAGCGAGTCTGGCAGCGGCTACGCGCCAGTACCTCGCAGGCGGCATGTCCGAGCCGCAGTTGCTCGCCGCCATTCACGACGACACTCTTGACATCGGCATCTCGAACTATCCGTCGGCGGCTTTTGAATCCGCGCGCCGGGAGACGTCTGCAAGACAGTATGGCTACGTACTGGGCGGCATGACGGAGTGCCGGGATCTCGACAGCGGCGACGTTCACCGTTTCGTCGCAGGCGACTTCTACATGATCGAAGCCGGCACGCCGTACATTCAGCGATTCAAGCAGGCCACGCGGATTCTGTTCATCAGATGTCCGGCAGCTGAGCGCGCGGAAACGCCGGACGTACCCTGCGAAATCGCGGAATGGGCCGAAACACCGTTGCTCGCCAGACGGCTCGACCTGCGCGCCGCGCAGTGTGCGCCACGGCCGAATTCACTCAAGCCCGCAGTCTCGGTCGCCGTGTTGGATTCTTTGCAACGGCTGATACTCGTCAAACGAACCGACAGCGGCTACTGGAGCATGCCGGGCGGTACGATGGAACTCGACGAATCGGTCGAGACCTGCGCGCACCGCGAAGTGCTGGAGGAAACAGGCGCGCTTATCGCCGTCAATGGCATTGTCGGCGTGTATTCCGATCCGCAAACGTTGATCGCCTATAGCGACGGAGAAGTGCGGCGCGAATTCTCAGTGCTGTTATCCGCGACCAGCTCGACGGAAACCTTGCGTCACGACGAAGAATCCACCCAGATTGCCCGGGTTCCATTGAATGAACTGGACCAATACCCCATGGTCCCCTCGCAAAGCAGAAGAATGGCGGACGTGCTCGCTTATCTGCAACGCGGACAGATTTCACTGCGTTGATGCTCGACCGCGCAAACGCGTGTCAAGGCGGTACGCGTTTCCGCCGGCTGTCAAAGCTCGCTGACAATCTGCTTTGCCCGCAATATCGAGGACGGGCTCATGCTCAACTCGGTCACGCCGAGATTGATCAGCACAGGAATCATCTCGGGCCTCGCCGCTGCCTCGCCGCACACTGCCACGCCGATGTTCGCCTTCCTGGCGGCCTCGCAGACCATGCCGATGGCCCGCAACACGGCAGGATGATCCGTGCGGTACAGCGAGGCGAGACCTGGATTCATGCGGTCCACCGCCATGACGTACTGCGTGAGGTCGTTCGTGCCGATCGAGAAGAAATCGACCTCGGGCGCGAGCAGATCGGCGGTCAGCGCGGCAGCAGGCGTCTCGATCATGATGCCCAGCTTCGGCAAAGCATGCGCTACGCCTTCGCTGGACAAAGCCTGCGCGCATTGCGCGATCAGCGCCTTGACGCGGCGCACTTCGTCGACGTCGTCGACCATCGGCACCATCACCTGCACGTTGCCTTTGACCGACGCACGCAGCAGCGCACGCAATTGCGGAACGAAAACGTCCGGCCGATCCAGACACATGCGCACACCGCGCCAACCCAGAAACGGATTGTCTTCCTTTGGAAATTCGATGCCGGGCACAGGCTTGTCGCCACCGACATCGAGCGTACGAATGACGACGGGCCGCGGATAGAAGGCTTCTGCCAGACGCGAATAGATCCCGAACTGCTCGTCTTCGTCCGGCAGCACGCGCTGGTCCATGAACAGCAGTTCAGTGCGAAACAGACCCACGCCCATTGCACCCGCTTCGATTGCCGCGTCGATTTCCGATAACGCGCCCAGGTTCGCCGCGACTTCGATTCGCCGGCCGTCGCGCGTCACGGGTTCGACGTCGCGAAACACCTGTAAGGCCGCGCGCCGGCTTTTGTCCTGCGCGATATGGACCGCGAATTCCGCTTCGCGCTCGGCCGACGGATCGAACCACACGTCGCCCCGCGCGCCGTCGAGTGCCACCCGCCTGACTGCGCGCAACTCGTCCTCTGCCACCGGCAGGCCAAGCACGGCGGGAATGCCTTGCGAGCGCGCCATGATGGCGAGGTGCGAGGTCGCGCTTCCCTTCGTGCACACCAGTCCCACGATGTTGGCGAGATTCGCGCGTGCAAAATCGAGTGCCGTCAGTTCGGCAGCCAGCACGATGCACGGCTTCGACAGACACGCAAGGCTCACGTCCTCACGATCGAGGAGCCGCAGCACGACCTGGCGCGTGACACCCCTGATGTCGTCGGCGCGGCTGCGCAGGTATTCGTCCTCCATCGCAAGGAACGAAGCGGCGAGTTCCTCGCCCACCTGCAACGTCGCGGCAGCCGCGTCCCATCCCGCGACGATCCGCTGTTTGACCGCACCGGAAAATTCGTCGCTCTGCGCAACGTCGGCCAATGCTTCGACGATGTCCTTGTGGCACTGCATCGACGCGAACTGCTGGCTCATGACGGCAATCGCGCCGTTGAACGCCGTCGCGAACCGGTCGAGTTCCTCCGCGACCTCGTGCGGCTCGATGAACTGCCGCGTCGCGCGCAACGCTTCCGGCAGATAGGCAATTGCATCCCCGCATGCAAAACCTTCGCTGGCGGGCACGCCGCGCACGGCCGTCGCTGGACCGGCCGGTAGCGCGGCAGTCGCTTTTTCACTCAACCGGATTACTTCGGCCTCCTTCTCTTTATGCACCACCATTACGCCGGCAGACGGTTCGGACAGGAACTGCATCAGGCGCGGCAGCGCGACAGTCTCGTCAAGACCGTCGGCACGCAGAAGAATCTGGTCGTCCTGCTTGACGCCGAGCAGCATCAGCTTCACCGCGCTCTTTGCGTCGGCACTCGCCGTGCCCCTAAAGACCTGAAGCGAACACGAGAACTCCTTCGCGAGTTTGGCGAATTGCGTTGCCGGCCGGGCATGCAGACCTTCGTCCACCTTTACGATAACTGCGGTTTCCAACATGACGGATTCCTTGCGTTCAGACGACCCTGCATATGCCGGTCCGCACCGCGCGTCGCGCGGTTCACGGCGCAGCGCGCTTCACAAGCCTTCACCGATCGGCGATTTCGATCACCACGCCGCTGTGCATGCATGCGAGCAGCGCCGCGGGATCGACCGACTGCGCGCAAATCTCGCCGGGCCGCTCCGCGACCGCGGACCCATTGAAATTGATGACCACGTGCCCCAGTTCGTTGACCTTGTGCCACGCGGTCGGCCCTACGGCTGTCACCACTGCGCCGATCTCGCCGATACGCAATTGCGTACCGACTTCCGGCGCATCGGCCCGCGCCGCTTCTACGCGATGCAGCACCGACACCTCCGCGAGTTCCGGCGGCGCGCCGTCCGCGTACAGAATCAGCACGCCGCCTTCGAGCAGATCGGCTACTTCCGGACCCACCTCGGTGATGACCGTCTTGTAGTAATTCATCGTCGCATCCACACTTGAAAAAGGGAGTAATTCCGAACGTCCGATCGTCGCAGCGCGCGCATTACAGCGCAAAGCTCGCCGCCCACGCGATCAGTACTGAAATGGGTCCCATGATCTGACGGCTGATCAGCACGGCCGGCACGCCGATCCGGATCGTCTCCGGTTTGGCTTCGCCAAGCGCCATGCCGACCGGCACGAAATCGCAGCCTACCTGGGTGTCGTACGCGAACAGCGCGGGCAGCGCCATCTGCGGCGGTATCGTGCCATTGCCGATGGCGGGACCAATGATCGCCGCGCCGATCACCTGCGCGATCACCGCACCGGGCCCCAGCACGGGCGACAGAAACGGCAGTCCGCAGATCGCCGACAGCACGATCAGGCCAATAATGTTGCCGGCGAGCGGCGAAAGCAGATGCGCGAGACCGGTGCCGATGCCCGTCGAATTGATCACGCCAATCAGCATCGTGACGAAGGCCATGAACGGCAGCACGTTGCGAATGACCGTGTCGATCGCTTTGCGGCCGCTGTTGAACAGTACGTTGACCACGCCGCCCATGCCGCGGCCGATCGCGGTAATGAAGCCGATCATGCCGCGCGATGATTCGCCGGCCGCGGGCGCCGCCGCTGCCGATGCCGCCGGTGCGCTTACGGTTGCCGGCGAAACCACACCGACGCTGGCAAACGAAGCCGGCTCGCCATCCTCGACGGCGGACAGACTTTCAGATGTCACACCCGATACATAGGTGTCCTCGGTAATGAATTGAGCAAGCGGTCCGGATTGCCCGACCGACGTGAGATTGATCGTCGGGATCTTCTTGCGCGGGTATACGCCGCAGCGCGCGGTGCCGCCGCAATCGATAACCACCGCCGCCATTTCCGATTCGAGCGGCGGATTGCGGAAGCCGTCGACCAGAATGCCGCCCGTCAGCTCGGCGAGCCGTCTGGCGACCTCCGGCATGCTGCCGCCCGTCACCGCGACGATCTTATTGCGCTCCGCCGTCGGTTGAATGATCAGCGGGCCGCCCCATCCGTCCGGACCCCGCACTACTTTCACGGCTCTGTATGCTCTCGTGTCCATTTCAGGTGCCTCTATGTCTATGATGGATAGCCGGTGACAACCGTGCTCACAACTCGATTTTTTCGCGGTGAGCCAGCAGGCGGGTCAACGCTTCGGTGAGAATGCCCTTGAGCAGGTTCACGAACAGGCCGACAACGAGATAGAACAGCGCCAGTTTAGGGATCGAAAACGTGGCCGCGTGGTTTTCGGCCAGCTTGGTGATGCCGGCTGCGACGCCGAGCCACACAAACAGTTCGCCGGGATTGCAGTGCGGGAAGAGTCCGGTAATCGGATGACACAACGACACGGCCGAATCGTAGAACGCGGGCTTGTGCTTCTCTTCGAGAAAGACGCCGAAGGTGTAAGCCATCGGGTTCGTCAGGAAGAACATTGCGAGCAGAGGCAATAACGTATAGCGGGTGATCACGTTTTTCGAAAAGAAGCGCGCGAGTCCCTGCACGCGGTGCTCACCTATCAGCGCGATGATCGTGTACACGGCGGTCAGCAGCACGATCAGCGTAGGCAGGATGCCGGTAACGAATCCAATGAATGTTTTGCCACCCGCGTTGAAAATGCCAATGAACCCTTCAGCGAGATGCGTAAGCCAATCGAGCATGAACATGGCGAATCTCCAAGACCAACCAATACGATCGAGCGATCGAGAAAAGCTTCACCCGGCGCGGGCCGAACGGAGCCGGACACACAGAGCAGATGTGCTGCTTGAGAAAACGGGAAGTCAGGCTGGGGCTTCGGCGGCGTGCCGCGCCCGGTCGAGTGCATCGGTTGCGGCTCGCACGATCGCGCGTCGCAGTCGCGTGCCGGTGAGTTGCGCGGCAAACTCGTCGATGGAAAGACCCGCGTAGCCTTCGTGCGGATGGAACCGTGAGAAGACGGTCAGGCCGGACATGCTCAGGAACTGGCAGATGCGCATGTCCGCGGACAGCACGACAATGGCAATCGCGCCTCGTCCAAATTTGACCTTACAGGAACCGACGCCGAGAAAACCGCCTTTCCAGCGGCTTGCCGTATCGCGAACGGCATCGCCATAGCGGCGCATCTGATACCACGAACCGATTACCTGCATCGCCCAGAACACGGCTAAGGCGAGCAAAGCACCACGCACATAGTCCATCGTCGTCTCCTGATTATGTGGGACTACCGCGACGCCGTCGGCGCAGCGCAGTCGTCCGTCTCTCTCCATCTTTTCTGTTTGAACTTTTTTAATCTCTAATCTTACAAGTGTTCAATCCCGCCTCGACTAGGGAGAAACGCGAAGCCTCGCATTCCGCCGCCGGCCGCACTTCGTCGCCGCGCGCAAACCGGAGTTGCCGCGCGCAACCCTGCGTCATCCTACCGCTGCCTGCGGCCGGCTGCTCCCGGGTTGCGCGCTTCTCATGTTTTCGGCGACGATCATGGCCACTTCCTGCTGTGCTTCCATCTGCGGCAAATGCCCAGCCTGCGCAAAACGATGCACGCCGATCCGGCCCGGCAAACCCTCGGCGTGACGTGCCGGAATGATGCGATCCTGCAGTCCCCACACGACTCTTGCCGGCATGTCGATGCGGTCCAGCGCGCCACGCAGATCGAGGCTTTGGACGCCGTCCGGAAAGAAAATCTCCGCCAGCGACGCAAGCCGCTCGCGAACTTCCGCGCTCGCAAGCTGTTGTTCTGCTGTGGCGATGAACGCATCGTCGAGCCGCGACGGATCGGCGAACAGTTGCCTGAGCCACGCAACGAGGCTCGCGCGGCGTGCCGCCCGTGTGATTCCCGTGATGAACGCGCCGTTGCATTCCGCGCCCAGCCCCGCCGGCGCGAGCAGGGTCAGCGAGCGGACCCCGCCGCGCGGCAAAGCCGCCGCCGTTGCGAGCGCGACGGCGCCGCCGAGCGAATGGCCGACCAGATGAAACTCATCGACGCCCTCGGCCGCGAGCGTACGTTCGATCGCTGCGACGATGTCGCCGATCGAGCTCGCGGCGACCTGCGACGACTTTCCGTGACACGGCAGATCGATGCCGAGCATGCCGACATTCGCCTCGGCGGCACGGTCCAGCGCGTGCGTGAACGGCCGCCAGCTATTCGACTCGGCCGCGAATCCGTGCAACATCACGAGCGGCGCGGCCGGACCCTTGCGCAGCCACACGGCATGCAGTCGATCGGCCGCGGGAAGCGGACCGCTCGCGGTTCGCACAGCGTCCGTGTGCGCGCGCAACACGTCCTGCTCGCCAATGCGCCCGTTTGGACCCGAGCCCGCGACACTCGCAAGCCGCAGCCCGCGTTCACGGGCAACACGCCGCGCGGCAGGCGTTGCCCTGAGCGGCTGCGGCGCTTGACCGCCGGATTCCGGATCTGCGATGGCCGCCCCGGTGTGGGACGAAGCTTCGTCGCAAGCCGTTTCCGGTTGCACGGATCGCGCAGATGGCGAAGAAGGCGCAGCTTCGTGTTGCGCTGATTGTGCTGATGGTGCTGTTGCAGCCTGCTCCTGCAACGCTTCGCCACTCGCGTAAATCCACGCGACGGCTGTCCCCACCGGCACCGTCTTGCCGACCGGCGCGCTAATCTGCCGGATCACACCGCTCGCGGGCGCGTCGATCTCCATCGTCGCCTTGCTGGTTTCGATCTCGAAGATCAGCGTCCCTTCGCGCACTTCATCGCCTTCGTTCACATGCCATGCCGCGATCATTCCCTCGGTCATGTCCATATCGACGCGCGGCAGGATCACTTCGGTCGGCATATCACTGTCTCCCGCCGACGATCCGGCGAGCCGCCGCTACGATGTCGTCGACCTGCGGCACCGCCGCTTTCTCGAGTTGCGGGTTATACGGCAACGGACAATCCGCGCCGCCCAGACGAATCACCGGCGCGTCGAGATAGTCGAAAGCCTCGGTTTCGCACGCAATCGCGGCAATTTCCGCACCCACGCCCAACTGCTGCACGCCCTCGTACACGCAGATGAGCCGCGACGTTTTGCGGATGCTCGCAATGATTGCGACACGGTCGATTGGCCGCACGCTGCGCAAATCGATCACTTCTGCGTCGATGCGTTCCTGTTCGAGTATCGCGGCTGCTTCGAGCGAGCGGATCGCCATGATCGACGTGGCGACGATCGTTACGTCGGCACCAGCGCGACGGATCGCAGCCTTGCCGATCGGTTCGGTGTAATAGCCCTCGGGCACCGGCCCCTTGCTCTTGTACAACAGCTTGTGCTCGAAAATCATCACCGGGTCCGGGTCTTCCAGCGCGGCCAGCAGCAGGCCTTTCGCGTCATGCGGTGTGCTCGGCTGGATCACCTTGAGTCCCGGCACGTGGGCGAACCACGCTTCCAGGCTCTGGCTATGCTGCGCCGCCGCACCGGTTCCGGAACCCGCGGGAAAACGCATGACGAGCGGCACGGACACCTCGCCGCCCAGCATGAAGCGCATTTTTGCGGCCTGATTGACGATCTGCTCCATCGCGAGCGTCGCGAAATCGGAGAACTGGAATTCGTAGATCGGCCGCAGTCCGGTCATTGCCGCCCCGACTGCGATTCCCGCCCCGCCCAGTTCCGAGATCGGCGTATCCATCACACGGTCTGCGCCGAAACGTTCGACCAGATCGCCCGTCACCTGAAACGCGCCGCCATACACGCCGATGTCCTCGCCCATCAGGAACACGCGCTCATCGCGTTCCATTGCGATCGCCATGCCTTCCTGAATGGCCTGCGCATAGGTGAGCTCGCGTGGTCGAACCGCGGCCGTCGTCGTCGCCGCCGTCGTCGCCGTCGCGGCAGGCGCTTTAGCGGTTGTCATTGTTTCCATCATTTGACGTCTCCGGCGAATGGACCCGACGCAATGGATTCGCTGTACACGTAGCGTGTCAGGTCGGCGGGCGCAGGCGATGCACTCGCCTGCGCGAATGCGATGCCTTCCTCGATCTGGGCTTCGACCTCGTCGCGCATCGCGGCGAGCGCGGCTTCGTCGAGCAATCCGTAGTGCAGCAGCACCTGCTCGAATCGCACGATCGGGTCGCGCCCGCTCCACTCCTCGATTTCGTCACGCGTGCGGTAGCGGTTCCGGTCGCTCTTCGAGTGGCCGCGCAGACGGTACGTCTCGCATTCGACAAGCGTCGGCCCTTCACCTTTGCGGGCTCGTGCGATAGCCTGTTCGCTCGCGTCGAGGACATCCACGAAGCTGTTGCCGTCGACGGTCACGCCCGGCATGTCGTAAGCAACCGCGCGTTGCGCGACGTGCGCGACGGCCGTGGACCGCTCGACGGACATCGACATGCCGTACCGGTTGTTCTCACACACGAAGATCACCGGCAGCTTCCAGATCGCCGCAAAGTTCAGCGATTCGTGAAACGCGCCTTCGTTGTTCGCGCCGTCGCCGAAGAAGCACATGACGACCGAATCCTTTTTCTGACGCTTGACCGATAGCGCCGCGCCGACCGCGATCGGCATGCCGCCGCCGACAATCCCGTTCGCGCCGAGATTGCCACGCCTGACGTCGGCGATATGCATCGAGCCGCCACGCCCACGGCAATAGCCGGTCTCCTTGCCGAAGAACTCCGCGAACATCCGTTTCGGATCCGCGCCTTTGCCGATGCAGTGGCCGTGTCCGCGATGGGTCGAGGTAATGTAGTCGGCATCGGTCAACGCGAACGTGGCGCCGATCGCGCTGGCTTCCTGGCCGATCGAAAGGTGCATGGTGCCGTGTATGAATCCGCGCATATAGGCCTGCTCGGCACTTTCCTCGAAACGGCGCACCAGAATCATCTTGCGCAACGCCTCGCGCAGTGTCGCGGGCTCATGCCGGCCAAGGACAGCCGGCAAAGCAGCCGGCAAACTGACGGACGGCTCGACGACTTCATTCATGTTTGTCTCTCCGATACAGCACGATTGAGCGTCACGCGGCAACGGCCGCTTGGCCATACACCATTTCATCCTGACGACGGCGCAACTCGACGATCGGCGACGTGGCGTCCACCGCACAGTTCCGATAGGTGAGCAGTTCGCCTTTGCGGATGGGCTGTGTGACACGGCCGTTTTCAATGAGCCCGCACGGCACCGCGCCTTGCGCGCGTGCATCGCCGACGCTCATCGCCCACGCGCGGTACGTGTATTCGCCGATCGCATCGAGCCGCTCGCCGGGCTGCAGATCTTTCTTGGCGACCGCGCAGACCTCGACGACCGGCACGGGCAGCGGCTCCATGTCCGCGCGGCGATACAACACCGAGCGCGCGCACGTGAGCGGCACTTCGAGACTTGTCAGGTGATACGGGCGATAGAACGTGTAGTACGGACCTTTGCCGAGCTTCAGGTCTTCCATGCGCTCGCGCAAGCGGGGGTGTGCCATTTCGGCGACCACGAATACGCCCGGCGCGACGCCTTTGCCGATCGTGTAATCGACCACGCCCTTGCGCGAAAGAATGCCGCCGTCTTCGACGGGACACAGCACGTCGTGCAGTTCATCGAGCGTCGCACTCGGGCCATGCATGCCGGGCACATCCGGCGTCAGCCCGGTCGCGTTGCCGATTGCCGCCATTTCGACCGCTGTCTTCGACCCGTCGACGAACTCCACCAGCATGCGCGGGTTCATATTGCGCCGCGTGGCTTCTTCCATGTAGAGCTCGGGCGTGGCGTCGATGTTCAGCGGATTGTTCTTGCCCTTGCCCGCCGCGACGATCGGGTAACCGAGCGCGCTCACGAACTGGATCAGTTCGATCGTGGAACTCGGTTCGTCGCCGGCGCCGAGCGAATACACCACGCCCAGCCGCTCGGCCTCGCGCCGCAAATAGGCGCCGATCGTCACGTCGGCCTCGACGTTCATCATCACCAGATGCTTGCCGTGCTCCATCGCCATCAGGCCGATCTGCGCGCCGACGGCGGGCTTGCCGGTCGCGTCGATCACCACGTCGATCTGCTCGCTCGTGCATACCGCGTCGACGTCCTGCGTGATCGCGATCTGGCCCGCGTCGATAGCCTGCGACAGACCGGACGCGCTTTCGACGATGCGATAGCCCGAGTCCGCACCGTTCGCGACCTTGACGGCGGCGCAGGCGGCCTCTGTCCGCAATTCAGCGATCGCGCCGATTTCCAGCCCATGCATCTGCCTGACCTGCGTGACGATGTCCGTGCCCATCTCGCCGCTGCCAATCAGTCCGATACGGATCGGACGGCCCGTTGCGGCGCGCTTTTCGAGGTCGGCCGCGAGGCCGCTCGGGGTGATGTTATGCATGTGCATGTCTCCACGAATACCGCGCATTCAGCGCGACAAATGAACGAGGGCGGCAAACCCAATCGCGGCCCGAGATGAGAACTTATGTTTTTCAGATTAGCACTATGTTCACCAAAAACCCAAGACCGGTTTCGCAGAAACGGCCGTTTTTTCGGGTAAGGAATACCCTTGGTGGCAAGTGCTTAAACGCTGCTTCAGGAGCGGCAATGCGGCACGGGAAGGCGAACGGCGTGCCGGATTCCGGTGCAGGGAGCGTGCGGAGGAAGGATCTGGCAGGTCAGGCTGCCGGCGTGTGTCGCGGCAAGCGGAGGCGCATCGGCGGGAGGGTGTGCAGGCTGAGAGAAACGCTGCGCGCGCGGCTTCTCAGGTTTGTAACGGCGTCAGGGTAAGGGCCACACGTCGGGCCACACGTGGGGCCAGACGCTCGGCCACACTTCGCCCCCGCGCTGCGGATTCACACTGCCTGCGGCGCGCCCGCCAGCTTGAGGACGTCTTTCGCGGTGTATTCGTCGGTGATCAGCACGGTCGGGCGGAGCAGCTTCAGCGCACCGGCAAGTGCGTGAACCTTGCTTGCGCCACCCGCCGCCAGTACGCGCACCGGCACCTTGCTGACGATGTCGAGCGGCACCGACATCACACGCTGGTTGATCGGATGGTCGATCAACTCGCCGTGCGCGTCGAAGAAATTGAACAGCACGTCGCCGACCGCGCCGGCCTTGATGACGGACGCGCGGTCGGCGTTGCTGATGAATTTCGACTGATGCGACGTCGCGTCCGCGCCCATGCCGGCCGCGCTCATCACGACCGCGTCCAGCGACTTGGCCAGTTCGAAAATATCGCCGAGGCCGCAGCGCTCGATCAGCGTACGGCGCGTTTCCTCGCTGTCGACGACGAGCGGCGCGGTCATCAGATAGCAATCCGCCTGAAACAGCGACGCAAAGCGCCACGCGAATTCCGCTGGATTGAAGCGGCGTGCTTTCATGATGCCGCCGAGGAGCGACACGACCGACACGTCATCCACGGTTCGCTCGTTCATGAACGCGAGGGAGCTGACGAGCGTGCGGCCCCAGCCCACACCGATCCGCATGCCAGGGCGGACCAGCTGCGACACATACGCGCCCGTCGCCGCGCTGATCGGGCCGGTCGCGTCGGCACCGCGCGCGGACAGCGGCACGACGATCGCCTCGCTGATTCCAAAGCGGCGCTCGAGTAGACGCTCCGCTTCCACGCATTCCGCCAGCCGGTCTCCGATCGAAATCTTGACCTCGCTGCGCTCACGCGCGGCAGCCAGCAAACGCACGACCGTCACGCGTCCAATCCCCAGTTTCTGGGCGATTTCGTTCTGCGTCATCTCTTCGACGAAATACATCCACGCGGCGCGCAAGCGCAATCGCCGCGCCGGATTCTGCTCATCATTGTCGACGCTCTCGGTCGCCACACTCGCTTTGGGCAAGCTACGCTCCTATCATGGGAAAAGCGGTTTGAGACGGTCGGTTCACTGAACACTTGTGCTATCTTAACTTCAAATGTTTCGTTAAAGAGACGTCGATGAAACCCAAAACGCCCTCGCCTCAACATCTGAGCCGCGACATCAGCCAGTTGGGACTTGCGCTGCGCGATTGTGCCCGTCAGATACGTTACGCGGCTCGCAACGTGCCGGGGCAGGTGAAGCCGGACCGTCCACCCAACGCGCGAACGCCGCTCGCACAACGGGCCAGACCGAGCGGGCGGCTGTCACTCGAATCGGTCGCGCATTTTGCGGATGACCTGATCGAAACTGCCGAGACTTTCGCTGGTCACGCGATGCCGCCGCTGCAGGACCACTGGAAATCCCCCGTTCCACTCGAGTCGCTGACCACCTATCTTTTTCCGCCCGAGGGCGCTTCCAGAAACACGCGCATTTTCGCGACCGGCTATTACGCCGCCGCGAAGCGCATGATCATGCAATGCGGCGCGACCGATGTGTTGATCTTCGAGCATCTGATCAGCCGCGCGTTCGAAGAAGTCGAATCGGCGTTGGCCGCACCGGGCGCGGCGCGCAGCAGCGGCGTCGGCGCGGACAGTTCGCAATGGCGTCACGCGCTCTGCCAGGCCTGCGCGCGGCTCGTGCTGGCGCTGATCGACGCGCAACCTATCCGCAGCACGCGCTTCGATGCGCTGCCGGACGCAAGCGCGCCGTGGTGGCTCATCACGGAACCCAACGCGTATGTGTTTCTGACGTTATCCGTCGCGGCGCTCGCGCGGAACATTTTCACGAGCGGCATGGTCACCGAACCGGACGCGGCCGTGCGTTTTTTCGCCGACGTGATCGGCGCACGCGAAGAGGCATTGCGCCGGGCATTGAAGGACCGTGATGCATTGCGGGCTTTGACCGCCGAAATCGAACATGTCGTCTCGCATCTCTGCTGAAAAACGCGACCCACGGAGTGACGAATGAGCCACGTGCTTTGCGGAGTCACCAATACCAGAATGGGAATCTGGGATCAGGTGCAGAAACTGACGCCCTGCCGGAACCTGTTGCAGCAATGTTGCGACGAGTACCTGTCGCGTTACCGTGTGCGGCTTGAAATCGACGACCGCAACTTCACCACGGCCTTTTTCGCGTGGCTCGACGTTCTCCTCAGCAATCGCGACTATCGCGACTGGAACGAACCGGACTACTTCCAGTTTTCGTTCGGCGCGCTGTTGCGCGAATTGCTGCACAGGCGTGTGGTGCATGTGGCCACGGACGCGTCGGCGGGATCGTCGGCTCTCTCGTCGGCCCTCTCGCTCGCTTCTGTCTCGCCGGACAATACCCCCGTATGGTGGCCCGCCGGCTACATGCTCACGCATTTCTGTTTCGAACTTTTAAAGCAGACGCTGCGGCAGAAATGCGGAATCGAGCTGAAGCTCGACGAGGTCAATGCGCAACCGGCGCTCTGGAAATCGTTTCGCGAGAACCTGCTGGAAGAACCCAGCCTCGCCATTGCGTACTTCGACAAGTTCGTTGGACTCGAACCGAACTGGCGAGAACCCAGCATGGTGGTCAATCGGCCGAATGCGGGAAGGTTTGGCAAAGGCGCGTAACGCGCGAGGCCGCTTCCCGGGCGGTATCCATGCAACCGCGCGTGCAGGTGTCAGCCAGCCATCTGCATGCGACACTGCGCTTTCTTCGAGAACGCATTTTCCCGGGACTGCGAGCGCCGGTCAGTAGTTCGAATCGATTCTTCCCGCACGTCCCTCACGTTCTCTCCCGCTTTTTGAATCTCCCCCGCTCAAGCGCATTCGAAGCCCGCGGATCAAACGTCCGCGGCGTTGCTGCACTCCGACATTGAACATGCCGCGTAGCCCGATGCCGCCATGCGAAACGAGCGGACTGCATCAAGGGTGGCGCTTGCCGCTCATCGCGCGCGGCTGCGGTTTGTGCCTATTTGAGTTGGTCGGCCGTGATGGTACAAGTGCAATCTCATTCCGGAGACGTTGCAATAGATGCATGAGATCAATTCACGCAGGCTAGGCCATCTGATCGCGCTAGCTGAAGAGGGCAGCTTCGCCCGCGCGGCGGAGCGCGTCCACCTGAGTCAACCGGCGTTGAGCCGCAGTATTCAGGCACTCGAAAAAGAACTGGAAACGAAGCTCTTCGATCGCGCGGCACGCGGCGTGGCCGTGACCGCAGCGGGCAGGATGCTCGTCGAACGGGCGCGGCGCGTGCTGTTCGAAACACGCTGCTTTTTTCGCGACGTCGAATTGCTGAAAGCCCATGAACTCGGCGAGGTTACGATCGGGCTCGGGCCTTACGCCGCAGTGGTTCTGCTGCCCGAACTGCTCGTCGAGATATCGAACCGCTTTCCAAAGATCAAGGTATCAGTCGAACTCGGCGACGGCGAAGCGTTGCTCGCAAAGCTGCGCGCCGAGCAGATCGATTTTCTCGTGACCGACCGACGGGTAGCACCCGTCACGCCGGACGTCACCCTCAGACGGCTACCGCGTCATGGCGGGTGCTGGTTCGCGCGCCCCGGGCACCCTTTGCTCGCGCGCGGCTCCGTGCCGCTTGCCGCGCTGCGCGAATTTCCGCTCGTCTCCGTGACATTGCCCCCGTTCATGAAAGACGCGCTGCATCGGCTGCTCAAAATCCGTTCTCACGAAGAGATCGCGCTGCAGGTCGAATGCAATGACGTGAACGTGCTCAAGGAGGTCGTGGCGCGCACGGACGCGGTGCTCTTCGCCACCGCTTCCGCGATCAGACACGACCTCGAGGCAGCGCGGCTTGCCCCTATCAAACTCACGAATCCGCAGCGGCTCGGTCTCGAATTCGCGCTCTTCTATCTCGCGGACCGCACACATTCACCCGCGGCGAGCTCCGCCCTCGCGCTGGCCGAACGGGTGCTCAACGACGCGAACGAGGCGGCTCAAGGCATTCTGCACACGTAGTAGACCGCGCCGCGGTTGCTCCCGCTGCCCTCGCGATCGACACGCTCGGGCTCGAACGTCGCACGCGTGAACGGGGCGTGCTTTTTTACGCCTGTTGCGATTAGGCTTTCCAAAGGATGCCGGCGCTTGCCTGCGAGCGCGGCGACCGTTTCTGTGCCGCCCGCGTAGACATGCACTATGTGCAACGTTGCGATACGAACATTGCAATGGCTTTAACCATGCAGATGCCGTCAAATCAGTGTGTCAACCCGGCCTTGGGTGGACATGACTGAGCCATTCGATCCGTCGTCGGAGGACGAGACGGACGATAAGGACGATAAAAGAGGAGACATGCATGCGTTTTATCAGTCAGGGAATGTGTGGCGCCACGCTGATTCTGGCCGCAAGCGGCGCGGCGGCGGCCGATTCAAGCGTGACGCTGTATGGTGTCGCAGACACATTTGTTCAATATCTTGACAACGGCGGCAGTCATTCGTATTCCGGACGCAGCGGCGGCTCGACAGGATCGCTGTTCGGACTGAAGGGCGACGAAGATCTGGGCGGCGGCCTTAAAGCCCAGTTCGACGTCGAGAGCGGCTTCAATCTGAATAACGGTACTTTCTTTGCCGATACCGCTGCCCTTTTCTATCGGCAGGCGTGGGTCGGTTTGAGTCACGATCAATACGGCTCGCTGACATTCGGCCGTCAGTACGAGCCGAGTTTCCGCATCGCCTATCCGGTCGATCCGTTCCGCGCGAACGAAGTGCTGTCGCCCTTTTCCGCGGATGTTCTTGCGGTCGATCGCAATACCTTGTCGACGCAATACGACTCCGGGCGTGCGAGCAATTCGGTTCTTTATAAGTCGCCGAACTATCGCGGCCTGCAGTTTTTCGGCATGTACGCGTTCTCGGCGACGGTAACCCAGCCCGTCCCTGCAACCAGCGGCAACATGCTGAATGTCGGCGCGAGTTATTCGGGCTACGGTCTGTATGCCGGTTTCGCTTATGTGAATCAACATGCGGGGCGCGAGACGGTTGCAACACTGCCCGCGCCCCTTGCCTTGCTCGGCACCGAACACTTCATTGCGGCGCTCGCTTACCAGATCGGCATCGTTAACTTCCAGCTGAATTATTCGTATCAACGCGCGTCGGACGCGCCGTCCAGGTCGCTGGCAGCGCTGCTCGGTACCGGACACTCACTCAGCATCGCCGAACTCGGCGCCACAATTCAGGCGACGCCTGCGGACGTCATCGAAGTCGCCGCCATTCAGCGCGACGTTCGTGGCGTGCATGACAACACGCCCGGCTTTCAGCTCGGTGCGGACCATTCGTTGTCCAAACGGACGAGCCTGTATGTTCGCGCGGGCTATATGAAGAACAACGGCAGTGCGACCGTCAGCTGGCCCGGTGTCACCGTAACCGAACCTGGAACGAAGCAGATTCTGGTGGCGCTGGGGATGACACACCGGTTTTGAGTGTCTGCGGCGACACCTCGCGAGCGGGCCACCGTGCCTGTCATCCGGCGAAGTGTAGGATTGACGATTGCGATCACGCTTGAACCTGCGCTTGCCTGCGCATGCAATCAGGAATGGCTTTTCGGTCGCTTCCCGCGTGCCGTCATCCGACCGACCTTGCGCGCAGGCTCGCTTCGGGCAGGCTCTACCGGATGTTGCGCGGCCATTGCGATGATCCACTGTCTGAATGCCATAACGGCGTTGTCGTCCGCGCGCTCGGCATTGACGACCAGCGTGTAATCGGGCCCGCGCCACGCGGGCTCCGGCAACGGACACACAAGACGGCCAGTGGCGATCTCGCGCTCGATGAGCGGCAATGACGCCAATGTCACGCCAAGGCCTTCGGCGGCTGCGGAGAGTTGAAGAAAGACATGATCGAAGTTGAGATCGCGCGCGCTTCGCAGACCTGGCGCACCCGCCTGCCGTAGCCAGTCGGACCACGCCGTACGTGTACTCGTCGAGTGAAGAAACGTATGACTGCGCAAATCGGCGACCGTCCTGATCGGACTGCGCTGCAGCAGCACCGGACTGCAAGCGGGCACGCGCACGTCGGGCATCAGCGTCGTGGACATCAGTCCGGCCGCATCCTCCGGTCCTGAACGCACGCCGACGTCGAAGGCATCGCCGACATAACGCAACCGGCGCGAGGTGGTGGAGAGCCGTATATCGATGTCCGGATAGCGAGCCTGGAAATCGGCGAGGCGCGGGATCAGCCAGCACAACGCGAAGCTCGCCAGCGCATTCACGCGGACGACACTGGAGATACGACGTGTCACGGATTCGCGGCGCAGCCTGGTGACCGAACTGCTCAGGCGCGCAAACGCGCCGTTGACATCATTGAGCAGCGCAGCGCCTTCGTCGGTTGGAACGACGCCGCGTGAGCGGCGCTCGAAAAGCGGAACGCCGAACCAGTCCTCCAGCAACCGGATCTGCTTGCCGACTGCCCAGTGCGTAACGTGCAGGTCGCTCGCCGCTGCCGCGAAACTTCCCAGCCGTGCCACCGCCTCGAAATGCCGCAGCGCGTTCAGCGGTGGCAACCTGTCCGCGTCTTTTTCCATGTACCCGTCTGAAACCATGACCGTTGCCCGTGAAGTGACTTTTTCTCCCGTAAGATTCAATTTTACGTCAGGTATAGGCTGTGGCGGGCCAACCTGGACTATGAAAGGCCGGTAACAGCTCCTTCACCCAGCGCAAGTCACGGCACTCGTCCGTAACACTGCCTCGCTTGAGCATCACACTCGCCCTCTCGGGCTTCGGCTCGAGCGCGCAATATTGGCCTCCCCTCGGGCGCAGTGTCGCGCATTGATGGAGGCAACGCCCGCGGACCGCTTAGCATCGAAAACTTTTCCGGCGACCTCGGGATGTCTGCGATTCCTGCTGCAATCTCTCTGCTGATAACGATCATGCCGTGGCGTTACGCGCTCTGGGCCATGTCGGCCGTGGGCATGACGGTCGCGGTCGTGGCTGCACTTTTTCTCCCATCGGTCTGATCTGACCTTTCTGCCCATCTCCTGAAAAACGAAAGGCATCTCCCAACCGATGATGGCGACGGCGCCGGCCGTTGAATCACGGCGCTCACCTTCGGCACGACGGCGTCGCCGCGCACCTCCGTACGCGCAGCTTGAAAACGGCGCTCGCGCATTCGTCTTGCTGATGACAAACAGAAGAAACGATGCAAGGGTTCGACACGAAACCCTCCGAATGCAAGCATCGGTATCCGTTAATGCGCACGCTTTGCCTCGTCGGAGTACGTATGGGGGCTTGTCCTGCCGGCGCTGCTGCCAGCAGGGTTCGCAATCGCCCTTCACCAATCCGCCCATCTCTCGATCAGGGGTATGACATGCAGCAAAAAGTCTTTCATCCGCAACTGAGCCAATGGCTTGAAACGCGTCAACGTTCGCTGAAGATCACAACCACGACCACCACTGAGCATGGCATGACGATTGATTGGGTGCCGATCGAAAGTCAAACCTCGGAAAAGATTGCGCAACCGCCGCCGCCTGTCGAGGCCGAACGCGGTCTCGATGCTCAGCGGCGCACTCATCCTGCGTCGCTCGATACCGGACCCGCAGGGCCGGCGGGACATGTGCCCATCCTGAGGCCAAATCTCGACAAGGTGCCACACGGCATGACGCTCGAACGGTATCTTTCGAAAAAAGGCGGCTTGCTGGTCAACATGAACCGCGCGAACAGACAGCCGACCGACCCGAATCCGGCCGGCTACTTCCACGCCACCAGTTCGAGCACGATCAACAACTACGGCTGCGACGCATGGCTGAATGTGTGGGATCCCGCGGTGGACCTACCCTCGTCGCCCGGTGACGATCATTCGATTTCGCAGACATGGCTGCAAAACTATCAGGCCACACATACCCATTCGATCGAAGCCGGGTTGACCGTGGATCGCACGTTGAACGGCGATTCGGCCAACCATCTGTTCACGTACTACACCACCAACGGCTATAGCGCGGACGGCAACAATATCGGCGGCTACAACCGGCTGGACGGCGGCTGGGTCCAATACCACGCAAGCATTTTTCCAGGCATTCGCATCAATGGCAGCAGCACGCAGGGCGCGCCGTCGCAGCTGGAAATCGGCATCAAATTCCAGCTGTTTCAGGGTAACTGGTGGTTCGGCTTCAACAACAACGAGTCCGGGCCTTGGATTTGGCTTGGCTATTATCCTGCTTCGCTGTTTCCAAATGGACTGGCTAACCTCGCGCAATGGGTGAGCTTTGGCGGTGAGGTCTATAGCGCGCTCGCCGATCCCTGCACAACGCAGGATCAGATGGGCAGCGGCCGGCAAGCGGCCGAAGGCTTCAGCCGTGCGGCGTTTCAACGGTTGCTGCATGTGCAGACCGGCACCGACGGAACCCTCGCAAACCTTAACGGCACACCGGAAACGGATGCGGCCTCCAGCACCTGCACGGTGGACCCCTACACGATCGCGACCTTCATGAATAGCGGCAGTTCGTGGGGCAGCTACCAGTATTTTGGAGGACCGACGGCTTGATGCAGTGGCAACAGCGGTCAGCCGGCGATTGAAAATCACGCCGGCGCGATGTGGTTGCGCGCGCAACTGCATCGCGCCGAATGGATAGTTGCTTTCAATGCGATGCGAGGCGGTCATCGTGGACGCCGCGATCCGACTACTCGTTCAAATCGACACACCCTTATAAGCCTGCCTGATCAACGGGATCGAGGGCGAGACCGCGCGCAGCAAACCGATTCATGAATACCGGCGAAGAGCCCTTGCAGTCTGCCGGTATGTATTCGCGGCCAGCGCACGAGTAGCATGATGTCGGGCGGCGGCCACCCATCACACCGCACGATCCGAAGGCGACGCCTGCACTGATCGATGCGATTCGCCCTATGCATTAGAAGGCGGCACATGGCGGTCGATAACTTCCAGCGCCAACGCACGCTCGTGGGACTTCTATCGGGGCTGATCGCAATGACATTCGCATCGATGAGCGCTGCCGACACCCCATCCATAGAAACAACACAGGATCACGAAACAATGACTCGCGAAGAGACACTTTCCACGCAACAACAAGCGATCGCACCCATTGCCGCCTTTGCAGCGGCGGGCGACCTGCCCCGTCTCGATGACGCGCTGAATCTAGGACTGGACGCCGGTCTGGCAATTGGCGAAATCAAAGAAATGCTTGTACAGCTTTATGCGTACGCCGGATTTCCCAGAAGTCTTAACGCGCTCGGTCAACTGATGAAAGTGACCGACGCGCGTCGCGACCGGGGGATTCACGATGCGACCGGCAGCGATCCGCGGCGCGCAATTCCGCAAGGCGATGCGCTGCTCGCTGCCGGCACCGCGAATCAGACGAAACTGGCCGGCGCGCCGGTAAGCGGGCCGCTATTCGACTTTGCGCCGGCGATCGACACGTTCTTGAAGACTCATCTTTTTGGCGACATTTTCGAGCGCGACAACCTCGACTGGAAAAGCCGCGAACTGGCCACGGTCGGGGCGCTCGCTGCACTGTCCGGTGTCGGGTCACAATTGCAGGCGCACATCCGGATCAGCCTGAACGTCGGCCTGAGCACATCACAATTGCATCAGATGGCTGAGGTGCTGCAGCAGCGCGGCGACGCCAGCGCCGCCGCACGCCTGCGCACAGCGCTGGAGAAGTGATGGGCACTGACAGTGGTTGTGGAGACAACTGACCGCGTTACTCTGCAATGCGCCTGAAACTGGCGTAATAGTCCTCGGTGTAATAGCAGTCGCCGGTCTGTTTGCGCAGCCCGCCGCATACAATGCGTCGCTGCCCACGATCCGTCGTGCCCGGCGTGCGAACGGTGTAGGCATGGTAGTAGCCACGCGCATGCTCCGGCAGCAATCCCGCGCTGTTGCGAAACAGCACACCGTCCTCGCCGAATGGGAAAGGACCGCCCGCCTTGATCAGACGCAATGTCTCGGTTGCCTCTGCCGGCAACTGCGCCCTGGGAATGGCAACGAGCACGCCGCGCGCCTGCGAACCCGATGCACCTGAGACGCCCGCTGCTCCGCTCGCGGGCATTCCGGGCGGTTCCGACGCCGCACTCGCAGAGGCACCGGACTCCGGCGCGGCGGTTCGGGAACCGTCCTTGCCGCATCCTCCAAGAACAGCGCACAGGGCGAAGATGCAAGAGAAAGTCCACGCTTGCTTCACGAAAGGGTTCTCCCCGGGTTGAGCAGCGTTCGACGACGATGAACGGTTTCAGGGTAGCGCTAAAGGCAGAGCGAATCAACGTTGGACGCAGCGCGCGCGAACGCGATGGCCATCGACAACCGGGAAGTTGTACCGTCGGAAAGAAAAGGAAAGAAAGGGTTTCCGAACTTTCGCCAATGATGCACCACCTGCGATAAAGACATTTCATTGACACGAAAACGTTTGCCCTTCTATTCAAATCTTTTAAAAGTTCGCATACTGCCGCCAACTTAGTTCAGACCACACCGCACTCCCGTTCGAGTGCGATTCCGTGAGCGCATGGTTCTAACCGGCGGCGAAAAATGGCTTTGGTGCGCGTGTCCCAACACGAAATATCGCTCGACAATCCGCTTGCGTTTCCGGTGTATTCGGCCGCGGGAAAGCTTTTGCTCGGCAAGGGGCAAGTCATTCAGACTTCCTCGCAACTCGCTCGTCTGTTCGATGTAGGCGCTTTTCGCGAGGATGTTTCCCGCGAGAGCCGGTCGACGCAGGAGGGTCAGCAACCCGTTCTCATCTCCACCAGCAACCGTGAACCGGTGCGCAAGCCTGCCGCGAGCGGTGGCGCGTTTCCCGCCATCTGGTCGCAGCCGGAAAATTTTCTGCTCACGCCTGTGAACGGGCAGGCGCCCCTGTCCGTGCATTACGTCGGCATGGTCAAGGATGAAAGCCTGCTGGTGCGGCTGCCGGAGGGTCATGAGCCACTGCAGCAAGGCACCGAACTGGATGCCAAGCTGCTGATCGGCCGTAATTTGTACACGTTCAGAACGACTGTCGCGAGTAGCACGCAGACACCGTTCGAGATCACTTTCCTGCACTATCCTGAAGCCGTCACCAAACACGTCGTGCGGCAGCACTTCCGCGTCGCGGTCGACATGCCGGCTCGGCTGTTGCGAAACGATGCGCTCACGGCGGGATTCTCGGCGACAGTGAACAATCTGAGCCTGAACGGTGTCGGTGTCGAGCTCGAGGATTGCACGCTCGAACAAGGGGAGCACTTCAAGCTTTCCCTTCGTTTCGGTCTTGGTGGACGAGCGCATGCGATTCTGTTGAACTGCGTCGCGCGCAACGTCAGGACCTCTAATGGAAAGATCATGGTGGGTGCGCAATTCAGCGGCATTGCGGACGACGCACGGCGGTTGGTCAAAGACTTCGTGTTCGAAGCCGCGACCGGCAGCAGCCTGTAAGCGATAGCAATTGACAGGCTAGCGGAGCTGGACTCGCTAGCTCCGCTCAGATGGCCTTCACGCAGTTGCGACCGGATGACTTCGCCTCATAGAGCGCCTTGTCCGCCCATCCTATCAAGTCGTTGAGCGAGTCGCCCGGGCTCGTCAGAGACGCTATACCCGCGCTCACGGTTACCTTCACCTGTGCATCGAAAACGTCCTGGCAAGTGTTCTCAATGGCCTGACGAACCCGGTCGGCGATGACGAACGCCTCTTCGGCGGATGTACCCGGAAGCATCAAACAGAATTCCTCGCCGCCAAGGCGCGCCAGAACGTCGATCGACCGAAGTCCGGCTCGGGCTACCTGTACGATCCGCGTCAGAACACGATCTCCCGCCTGATGCCCCGCTGTGTCATTGATCTGCTTGAAGTGGTCGGCGTCGATCATCACAAAGGACAGCGGCTTCGCGAAGCGTTTTGCTCGCTGGACTTCCTTTTCTGCAAGCTTGAAAAAGTGCGCGCGATTGACAGCGCCCGTCAGGTGATCCGTCGTCAGGAGGCGCGTCAGTTCATCGCTTGAAATCTTGCGTTCCGACACGTCGCGCAAAACGACCGAATACCCCGCACATTCGCCATCCTCTTCGCGCAACACAGCGACCAGAATCTGCGCAGCATAGCGCCTGCCGCTTTTGCTCTGGCACCAGCACTCCTGAATGTGCCAGCCTTCCTCGCGGCTCAATGCGATGTGCTCCGGGCAGCGATGAGGATCGGCCTCGTCCGATGCATAGAACCGGTCAAGCGTCTGACCGAGCACCTCGTCAGCAGCATAGCCGGTGAGTTCCTCGATCGAACTGTTCCAGCTGTCGACCCTGCCGGCGGCATCCAGCGTAAAGAAGGTGAAGTCGTTGACGCTCGTGTAGATACCAGCCAGCCATGACTCGTGCTGTCTGGCGCGGCGCTCGGCCTCGACCTGGCGGGTGATGTCGGTGAGCGTGGTCATCAAGGTGTCGCTGTTGAGCTTGATGACGTTGCAGGACAGCACCGTCGAGCGCTCGCCAACCGGCGTCAGCTGTATCCGGTGACCTTCGCAGACCGGCCCTCTTTCTGCCTTGAAACTCGAGACGAGGTTGCGGAGTTCGGGCGCAACGCTACTCAAACTTTCGAAGAGGTTGCCGACCCCGCGTGATCCAGAAATCGGCATCAGCAGTTGCACGGCGAGCGGATTCAGCATGTCTACCGTGCCGGACACGTCGCTGCGAATGATCCCGATTGGCGACAGATACACGAACGACAGCAATGCTTCATGTTCCGCCTCGAGCGAAAAATCCACACCACCCGGGGAGGTCACTTGCCGTCCTTTCGCTCGACCAGCAGAAATCGGGTGTCGCTGCGGCTGGACTTGAGCAGTCTCAGTTGTACCGGCGTGGGCCGCATGCGTAGCGTCAGAACATAGGGCACCACCTGGTCGAGTTCAGATTCGTCCTCGAAGCGTTGCGCGACCATGAAATTGTTCATGCACGGCGCCACCTCCTCGAACAGATGCCTGCCGATGACGTGGGCTTTTCTAAGGCCTGCGCTTGTCGACTCGACCGCGTTGTAGTGCGTGACAATGTAAGCCGGGTCGAAACCAATGACCCCGAAAGTAAGGCTATCCAGCGTGCCCTCGTCCGCCGCCGACAGTTGATCAAACGAAACCGAACCGAACGATTCGGTCTGAATTGCTTCCTGGTTCATTTAGTATCTCCGATGTGCAACACGGTTATTTGTTCTTTCTTATAACGGCAGGCGTCACGATAACTTGATCGGCCGCTCACACCAGCGGTCATCCGGCTTCGTGCTCCACTTTGCATGTTGCCGACATGATCTCTCTGGCGTCAGTTCACTGATCTGAATTGCTCAACCACGCAGCAAGATCTTCGGCGCGAAGTGGTTTGCTGAACAGATACCCCTGACCTTTCTCGCAGCCCAGGGAGCGGACGACGTTTGCCTGCGCGTCGGTCTCCACGCCTTCGGCGACAGTTCCCATGCTCAGGCTGGCTGCCACTCGTACGGTCGCTTCAATAAGCACCCGGTGATGCGGGCTCGTCACCGCCTCGCAGACGAATGAACGATCGATCTTGACGGTGTCGACTGGCAGCTGATGCAGACTGGAAAGCGAAGAGTATCCGGTGCCGAAGTCATCGAGCGCCAGTGTGATGCCCAGTGCTTTCAGCTCCCGCAGTTTCGCCCTGACGGATTCGTCCTGCGCAGCGAGGCTCTCGGTCACTTCGAGCTGCAGCTGGCGCGGCGGCATCCCGCTCTGCTTGAGCAAGCGGGATACCATCGCGACGAAACCATCATCGTTCAATTGAGCCCGCGACAGATTGACCGCAAGCAGGCGCGGCGCCGTGCGTCCCAATTCGGTTTGCCAGGCGACGAACTGGTGACACGCGGTAGACAGGACGAATTCCCCCAGTGCGCCGATAGCGCCGCATTCTTCCGCGACGCCGACGAATTCGACGGGCGGCACGACGCCCCTGACCGGATGGTGCCACCGCACCAGCGCCTCGACCCCTGCGCTGTACGGCGGCCGACAGGCCTCGTCGCCGGCCTGTTGAAGCGCCACGACCGGCTGATAGACCACGAAAAATTGTCGCTCGACGATGGCACGGTGCAGATCGTTTTCCAGCTCGCCTCGACGGGCCGCGCGTTCGTGCATGGAGGGCTCGAAACGCACGAAACGCGCGCCGCCGCTGCGCTTGGCCTCTACCATGGCGATACTGGCTTCCTGCAGTACCGTATCGGCGTCCTGATTCGAAGCCGCAACGAGGACAATGCCCATGCTGACGCTCAGTCGCGACTCCCGATCCTGAACGCGATACGGCAGACTCAACGCGTCGAGAATGTTCTGTGCGACAGCGCAGACGCCCGACTCCGAGTTCGCATCGCATAGCACGACGACGAACTCATCACTGCCCAGGCGCCCGGCCATTCTCTCACTGCCGCGGCCGAAGTCTTCGCCGTCAGACGGATGCACGATGGTCTGCAACCGCCGGGCAATCTGTGCGAGCACCTGATCGCCAGCCGCATGACCGAGTGAATCGTTTATCTGCCTGAAACGATCGCAGTTCATGAATAGCACTGAGAACTGGCGACTGGGGTCCTCACCCTGGCGCTCGATCGCGCGCTCGACAAACTCCCGTAGCGAAGTGCGGTTCGGCATCCTGGTGACTTTGTCGAGGCGTGCTGCCTCCCCTAGCCTGGCGTTCAACACCGACTGTTCACGCAGCGCCTCGCTCGTGACGTCGTTGACCATTGCCATCAGCCGGCTTTCGTCCAGCTTGAGCAGGCTTACCGAGAGAACCTGCAAAGGCCGGTTGTCGTCACCCGACGCGGGCGTTTCCACGCGCATCGCGTCGCATATCGAACCCGAGGCTTCGTTGAATGCAAGTACCATCTGCCGGAGTTGCGGCGCGACTGTCCCAAGGACATCGAACAGATTGTCCAGACTGCCGTTCGACGACAGCGGCATGAGCAGCCTTGCCGACATCGGATTGATCATCTCGATCACTCCGTCGGCCTGGATCTGGAGCAGGCCTATTGGGGCACGATACAGAAACTGCATCAATGCCTCGTTGGGGTCCAGCTGACCACCCGCCGTCGAACCGGGCGTTTGCTCGGTAACCGTCACTGCGGCGCTGCCCCCACCCTGGTCGTTTGTCGATACCAACGACAAATGTACGGCCGGGTCCTCAAGCGCTGCACAATCGAATCCTTTTCTAGTCGGTGCCATCCGTCAGACCTTGCATATCCGTTCGAATTCAGATGATGAACGTGGGTGTTAGACGGTCATCGTAAAAGTTGCCGTCGGCTGCGGGGTCGCACTTTCCATTGCTCATTTCGGAAGACACGTGCCGGTTCGTACCGTCTGACAGCGCGTGCTTATGTCGTCGCTAATCAGTCCCCGTCTAACCGGCGTGCCCGCTGACAGGTTTACGGCGTCCCAGTGAAAATCTGAATGGCCCCCTGACTGTAACAACATAAGCTAAAACCTGCCTCGCACGCCATAACCCATTCCCCCAGGCCCAGTAGTGCCATCGTGCATATCGTTAAACTACGATATATGATTCGCTCTGTAGCGATGCACGCATTTGCGCACCATCCGGCGCGCGAACTTGCATGTTGTTGACGACCATGAAACACACCGCAAAGACGATCGATATCGACGCGATCCACAAAGCCCTTGCCAACCCGGTACGCCGGGACATTCTCGGGTGGCTGCGCGAGCCCGGCGCGCATTTCGCCGACCAGGAGCTGCCGCTGGATTACGGCGTATGCGCAGGCAGGATCGACGCACGCTGCGGTCTGTCCCAGTCCACCGTGTCGGCGCATCTCGCGGCGTTGCAGCGCGCGGGACTTGTCACGTCGAAACGCGTCGGTCAATGGGTGTTTTTCAAGCGCAACGAGCCAGTGATCCAGGCGTTCCTGGATCACATGAATGCGAGGCTTTGAGCGATCCGTTGCATCGCCGCGTTTCTTTCGCCATTTCTTCGTGCTGTTTATCAGGCCGGGCCAAGCCCGCGGCCAAAGGTGAATCTTTATGCCGACTCTTTTCGACCCACTGCAAATCGGTGACATCACACTGTCGAACCGCATCATCATGGCGCCGCTCACGCGTCAACGCGCCGGCGAAATCCGCGTGCCGAACGCGTTAATGGCGCGTTATTACGCCGAGCGCGCAACCGCCGGCCTCATTATCAGTGAAGCGACTTCCGTTACGCCGCAAGGTGTCGGCTATGCGGATACGCCGGGTATCTGGTCACAGGAACAGGTGGAGGGATGGAAGCTCGTGACCAAGGCTGTGCACGAAGCGGGCGGCAAAATTTTCCTGCAGCTGTGGCACGTCGGCCGGATTTCCGACCCGATCTTCCTCAACGGCGAATTGCCGGTCGCCCCGAGCGCCATTGCCGCAAAGGGTCATGTGAGCCTCGTGCGTCCGGAACGCGAATACGTGACGCCGCGCGCGCTCGAACTCAATGAAATCGCCGACGTGGTCGAAGCCTTCCGCAAAGGCGCGGAAAACGCAAAGGCTGCCGGTTTCGACGGCGTCGAAGTGCACGGCGCCAACGGCTATCTGCTCGACCAGTTCCTGCAGGACAGCACCAATCAGCGTACGGACGCTTATGGCGGCCCGATCGAAAACCGTGCACGTCTGATGCTCGAAGTCACGGACGCATGCATTGGCGTGTGGGGTGCAAGCCGCGTCGGTGTGCATCTCGCGCCGCGTCGCGATGCGCACACCATGGGCGATTCGGACCCGGCCGGCACGTTCGGCTATGTGGCCCGCGAACTGGGCAAGCGCAAGATCGCGTTCATCGCCGCGCGCGAGGCGCTGGGCGACGATCGCCTCGGTCCGCAGCTCAAGGAGGCTTTCGGCGGCCCGTACATCGCGAACGAAAAATTCACGAAGGAAACCGCACAGCAGGTACTCGACGCGGGCGAAGCGGATGCAGTGGCCTGGGGTCAACTGTTCATCGCTAACCCGGATCTCGTGCGTCGTTTCGAAACGAACGCACCGTTGAACAAACCGAATCCGGCCACGTTTTACGCACGCGGCGAAACGGGTTACGTCGATTACCCGACGCTGGAAACAGTGGAATAAACGCGCGCAGCGGAGGTTAGGCGGCCTGATGAATGATGGCCGTCCCGTCTGGATAGCAAAAATAACGCGGCGGAAATGGTTGGACCCGGTCCGGCCAGGTCCGCCGCGTTTTTTATCTCCGTGTGCAACACTGGAATTAGCGGCGTCAATCATCCCTCGCCTGGACGAGATCGCGTTGCATGAAAACGCGTCTGGATTCGTCGAGGCCACGTGCAATATGTGCATCGCGCAGCGCGATCAATGCCGCGTCGAATTCGCTTTCCGCCATATCGCGGAAGCCAAGGCGCCGATAGTAAGGCGCATTCCACGGCACATCGCGAAACGTCGACAATCTCAGTCGCATCTTCTTTCGTTCGCGCGCGAGTTGCGCGACCTGCTCGATCAGCGCCGCGCCGATACGCCGGCCTGCATGCGAGGTCAGCACGTCGAGTTCCTGCACGTAAAAACACGCCGGTTGCGCTTCGAACATTACGAAGCCAGCACACGTTGCGTTCACATCTATCGCAAGCAGGATTTCGCACGCTTGAATCTTGCGATTGACGAAGTCAAGGTCCATTGGCGCGGCGTCCGCGATACCCGCGAGGCCGACGCTGAGAAAGCGCTGCCCCGCTTCGAATTCGATCGCGCGAATGGCCTGCGCGTCGTCCGGTGTAGCAAGCCGGAAAGTAACGGCAGCAAGAGTGCCGGCTTGCACCGAGACCTGCACACGCGCGCTCACGCCCGGCTCTCCACGTGCGCGTTGAACGCGAGCAACTGGCTCGACCACAGTACTTCGGTTTCTTCCAGCCATGCCCTGAGTTCGCTCGTCGGTAAAGCGCGCAGCACGTATGGGCGCACCCGTGCATCCACGCTGTCATGCGATTCTTCGATCAGGTGACTCGAGCGCAAGACGCGAAGACGTCGGCTCATCGCCTGAGGCGATAAACCGGTGGCCTGCGCGAGTTCGCCGGCACGCACCGGGTGACGGCCCAGCCGATCGACCACCTGCCGCCGGTTCGGGTCAGCGGGCGCGGCAAGTGTGCGATCGAGCGATGCGCGAGTCGCCAGCGCCATGCGGCTATACCCACCCTTCGATGTTCAAGCCGCTTGCGCGCTGCGCCTCTTCACGCGATACCTCGCGCACAGTCTGACCGAAGCTCCACACATGTCCCTCCGGATCGCGCGCCGCATAGACGCGGTCGCCGTAGAACTGGTCCGCCAGTTCGCGCGTAATGACAGCACCCGCCGCACGAGCACGGGCATAGTGTTCGTCGATGCCGTCACGCAACTGCACATGAACCGACTGCGTGTTCCTGCCGCCCAGCGCCGCCGGGCTTGCCCGATCTTCAAAGCTGGCGCGGCAGATCATGACGTAGCTGTCTCCGAAGCGCATTTCCGAGTGCCCCAGTTGACCTTCGTCATCCGTAATCACCATTTTCCGCTCGAAACCAAATGCGGCTTCGAGCCAGTCAAGCGCTGCGAACGGTTCGTCGTAATAGACAGCCGCGCCCAGCGACGGTCGACGGAACGGCTCACTCATGATCGCCTCCCTTTTCCAAGACGGTGATATTCGACACTATAGTTAAGCACTACCGGAACGCAAGAGGTCTGAAAGGCACGGCACGCGTGATTGATGGACTGGATCGCATCGTCGATGCCGACATGCGGCGTGATTGATCCCGGTATCTTGACTGCGAAACGATGCAAAGGTAACCTTTGAAGGTAACCTTCTTATCTGGTTCAGCATGAGCAAGAACGATTCCCCGGTGGAAGTCGATGCATTGCACGCCGTGGCGGAAGACTTGCGCGTGGTAATCGGCAAGTTGCGCCGGCGCTTGCGCGAAGAGTCGCACGTCGGCGACTTCACGCCGTCGCAAACGCAGGTTCTCGGCCTGCTGGAACGCGAGGGGCCTGCCACGGTCACCGCATTGGCGCGCGCGCACGGCGTGCGGCCACAGTCAATGGGCGAGACGCTGTCGGTTCTGAAAGCAGCCGGACTGGTCAGCGGCACGCCCGATCCGACCGACGGCCGGCAAACCGTTCTGTCGCTTACACCAGCCTTTCGCAAGAAGATCAAGGCAAGCCGCGCCGCACGTCAAGACTGGCTGTTCAGAACCATGCAGACGCGTTTTTCCGCCACCGAGCAGCAACAACTCGCCAAAGGCATCGCGTTGCTGAAACGCCTCGTCGACTCGTAAGCGCTCAATGTCCGCTGCCGGGACCCGGTCGTGACCCGGGCCGCCGTTTCCTCACTCATGCACCGTCACCTACAGGAGCACACCATGCCAATCACTACGCTCGACCCCAAAACCGCACTGGTGGTCATCGATCTGCAAAAAGGCATTGTTGCGCTGCCCACCGCGCACCCTACCACTGACGTGGTCCAGCGTTCGGCACAATTGGCCGACGCGTTTCGCCGTCACAAGCTGCCCGTCGTACTGGTGAACGTCGCGGGCGGCGCGCCGGGTCGCGCAGACCAGGCGCGCGGCGGCGAGTTTCCGCCGGGTTTCACCGATCTCGTGCCTGAACTCAATCGGCAACCGTCGGATCATCTCGTCACGAAACGCACATGGGGCGCGTTCACGAATACGGACCTCCACGCGTATCTGAAGGGCGAAGGCGTCACGCAGATCGTGCTCGTGGGCGTCGCCACCAGCATCGGCGTCGAATCCACCGCGCGTCATGCGCACGAACTCGGCCTGAATGTCACGCTCGTGACCGACGCCATGACCGACCTGCACAACGACGCGCATCACAACAGCATCACGCGCATCTTCCCGCGTCTCGGCGAAACCGGCATGACGCAAGACGTGCTCGAACTGCTCGACAGGTCGCGCGCATGAAGGCGCGTGCGAGCTTGCGCGCCGTGTCACGTTGCTGAGGTCGACATCCCTTGCTAACCGGTACATTCCGTTCGCTGCGCATCTTCAACTACCGCGTCTGGGCGAGTGGCGCGATCGTCTCGAACGTGGGTACGTGGATGCAACGCACGGCGCAAGACTGGCTCGTGCTCACGGAGCTGACGCATCACAACGCGACCTCCGTGGGTATCGTCATGTCGCTGCAGTTCGGTCCGCAAATGCTGCTGCTGCCGCTAACCGGCTATGCGGCGGATCATTTCGACCGCCGCAAGCTGTTGTTCGGCACACAGGCGGCAATGGGCGCGCTGGCGCTTTGCCTGGGCCTCCTGAGCGTCACCGGGCTCGTGAAACTGTGGCATGTCTACCTGTTTGCCGGCCTGCTTGGCTGCGTGACCGCGTTCGACTCACCTGCGCGTCAGACTTTCGTTTCCGATCTCGTCGGCGAGGACGATCTGTCGAATGCGGTCGGACTGAACTCCACTTCGTTTAACGCCGCTCGCATGATCGGGCCGGCCGTCGCCGGGCTATTGATTGCATCCGTGGGTACCGGGTGGGTGTTTCTGATCAACGCGCTGTCGTTCGTCGCGGTGCTGTGTTCTTTACGACTACTGCGACTGAACGAATTGCATTTGAAGCCGCGCGCGGTGCGTACGCGCGGCAGCTTCGTGGAGGGGTTCAAATATGTATGGAAGCGCCCCGATCTCAAAGCGGCGCTGCTAATGCTCTTTCTGATCGGCACATTCGGTCTGAATTTCCCGATCTTCATTTCGACCATGTCCGTCACCGCGTTCCATGCGGGCGCAAGCGAGTACGGCATGCTGAGTTCGACCATGGCAATCGGCTCGGTCACCGGCGCACTGCTCGCCGCTCGCAGAGCGAAGCCGCGCATGGCGCTGCTGCTGGGCGCCGCCGCATTGTTCGGGGTCGGCTGCACGGTCGCCGCGCTCATGCCGAATTACGTGCTGTTCGGCCTCGTGCTCGTGGTGATCGGCGTGTCGACGCAAACCTTCACCACCTCCACGAACAGTCTCGTTCAACTCACCACTGAGCCCGCCATGCGCGGCCGTGTCATTGCGATCCTGCTCGCCATTGCGTTGGGCGGCACGCCGCTTGGCGCGCCTGTCGTCGGCTGGGTCGCCGATCATTTCGGTCCGCGCTGGGCGCTTGGCGTGGGCGCCGCATCCGGCATCGCGGCGGCGCTGGTCGGCGTGCTGTACCTCGTCAGATACCGGCAACTGCGCGTGTATGTCGAAGGCGGACGGCTGCGCTACAGCATCGACGATCCGCGCCAGGCCCCGCCTCATGTCAGCCCGGCCGCGGCCGTCCAGGCCGCGGTGCTGAGCGAGGCGGAAGAAGACGCGTCGTCCGGGGTCTGACTTACTTTGCCACCGGCATCGTGAATTCTGCGCCCTTCGCAATGCTGTCCGGCCAGCGCTGCATGATGCTCTTATAACGCGTGTAGAAACGCACGCCCTCTTCGCCGTACGCATGGTGGTCGCCAAACAGCGATCGCTTCCAGCCGCCGAACGAATGCCAAGCCATCGGCACGGGAATCGGCACGTTGATGCCGACCATGCCCACCTGGATCTGTCGTCCGAAAGCACGCGCCACGCCGCCGTCCGACGTGAACAGCGACACGCCATTGCCGAATTCGTGTGCGTTGATCAACGCCACGGCGCTCGCAAAGTCGGGCACGCGCACCACGGCCAGCACAGGGCCGAAGATCTCTTCCTTATAGATCTTCATATCGGTGCCCACATGATCGAACAGCGTGCCGCCGACGAAGAAGCCTTCTTCGCCCGCGACCGGATGCGCGCGGCCATCGACGATCAGCTTCGCGCCTTCCGCCACGCCCACGTCGATATAGCCAACGACCTTCGCCTTATGTTCGGCCGTTACCAACGGTCCCATTTCGGCGTCGAGGTGCTCGCCGTTTTTGATCACTAGCGATTCGACGCGCGGCACCAGCCTCTCGATCAGCGCGTCCGCCACGTTGCCGACCGCCACCGCCACGGAAATCGCCATACAACGTTCGCCAGCCGAGCCGTACGCGGCGCCAATCAGCGCGTCGACCGCCTGGTCCAGATCGGCGTCCGGCATTACCACCAGATGGTTCTTCGCGCCGCCGAGCGCCTGCACGCGCTTGCCGCGCTTCGACGCTTCGGTGTGAATGTATGCGGCAATCGGCGTGGAGCCGACAAACGACAGCGCCGCCACATCCGGATGATCGATCAGCGCATCTACGGCAATCTTGTCGCCGTTCACGACGTTGAACACGCCATCGGGCAGACCTGCTTCCTTCAACAGTTCAGCCAGCCGCAGCGACGCCGACGGATCGCGCTCCGACGGCTTGAGCACGAACGTGTTGCCGCATGCGAGCGCGACCGGAAACATCCACATCGGCACCATGACCGGGAAATTGAACGGCGTGATGCCCGCGACCACGCCCAGCGCCTGCCGCAGATTCCAGTTGTCGATGCCGCCGCCGATCTGGTCGGTGAAGTCGGTCTTGAGCAGCTGGGGAATGCCACACGCGAATTCGACCACCTCGATGCCGCGCACCACTTCGCCTTGCGCGTCGGTGAACACCTTGCCGTGTTCGCGCGTGATCAGCATGGCGAGTTCGTCGTGATGCTGGTTCAACAACTCCTTGAACCGGAACAGAATGCGTGCGCGCTTGATTGGCGCCGTTTCGCTCCACGCCGGGAACGCCGCCCTGGCGGCCTGCACAGCCGCATTCACTTCATCGACGGACGCAAGTGCAACCGAGCCAGTCACCTTACCGGTAGCGGGATTGAATACGTCCTTGAAACGGCCGCTTTGCGGCGCGACCGGCGCGCCGCCAATATAGTGGCCTAGCTGTTTCACCGATAGGTTCGCCTGTTCGTTCACTGCGTTCATCGTCATACCTCGTGTTCGGAAATTGCGCGGTCGGGATGCGCAAACTGTAACGACGGCATCGCGCCTGTGCCCGATACAGCGGGGTAAAAGCACGCCACACTGTACTGTTTTCCATGGTTGAACTGTATTGGAAGGCGAGTCAACGCCACGCGTCGGTCAACTCGTTCGCCAGCACCATTTTTTCGCGGACGAGTTCAGCAAAGCTCGCATCGACACCGTTCTGCGCCTTGAGAAACCTGAGCGCCGCGGAATGTACTGCGCGCATTGCTCGCCCGTCGATGCCGGTCATACGAGACGCGCTTCGCCGCGTTTCGTCGACCAGATCGCGCGCACTGCTCAGGTCGGGCGACACGCCGCTTTGCGCAGCGAAAGCCGCGCTGACGGTCGTGGCGTAGTCGCGCGACTGCCCGAGCCGGTCAATATCGATCAACAGATCGACGCCCTGCGACATACGCAGCGCGCTGAGAATCCAAAGCGCGAGGAAAGCGCGGTACGCGTTGTTGCCTTCCGCCGTGCGCGCGTACTGTTCACACGCCATGGCATAGGCATCTTCCGACGTGACGGGAACCGGCGGCAATTTGACGTCACAGATGCCGATTGCCTCTCTAACCAATGGCTCCGCCTGATTCAGACCGAGCACGCGAAACGGCGCGGCGACGAAGAACGGATTACTCCATTGCTGACTGAGGAGCCAACCCGATGCGAACTGCGATGCCGGATTGCGCAGCACCGCCGCATGCAGTGCGTGCGGGAATGCGTCGCGCAACCAGGGCAAGCGTCCTGACGAGCGGCAGAACTTGAATGCGGGCATGCTGCCCTGCGACGCCGCGTGCTGACACAGAGTGCTCAGATAGGCCTGTAATGCAGGGAATTCCCTGTCCGGTATGCTGCCAAAACGATCCGTGCTGAAGCGCCTGTCGTAGCCTGCTACGCCGCGCGAGCCGTCGTGAAGAAACGGCCGGTACTCGTCGAAATAGGGTTTGGCAAGCGGTGGGTGGCCCGAAGTGAGCGTGGGACGCGACGCGCCAACGTCGGCGCTGCTCAGCTCAGCAAGCACGTTGCTCAGCGGTTCGTAAAACCCTGTCACCTGATCGAGCGCTCGCAGGCGCGACCAGATCCACGTGCCCGCACTGCGCCAGCCCGCGTGCAGGAATATCGCCTGTTTCAACGCATCCTGTCGTTCGGCGTGATCCGTTGCGTTCGACGGATCATTCAACGGTCCAGATAACGGTGGCATTGGACATTCTCTTCAATTAATAGCAATACGAAAGGGGAAACAAACGACGGGCATGCTGCCGGCTGCCATGCCGCAGCATGGCACAGGCATCACTTTACCTCCTGCCTGAATGGCGCAGACAACGCACGCGCCGGGCGACGCGCAGTGGAACCCGTTGCGCAAACGCATTAAGCTGCCATTTCTTCGCACCACAACGCAGCGCACATGAACGATTCCGCCGATATTCGCTTCCTGCTGACCATTCGCGACAGCGGCAGCCTGCTCGCCGCCGCGCGCAAGCTCGGGCTGTCGCCATCGGCGGTCACCCAGCGGCTCCAGCAACTCGAAAAGAAACTGGGCACGCAACTGGTGACCAGGACCGCGCGCCGTTTGCGCTTCACGGAAGAAGGCACGTTGCTGTGCGAGCGCGGCGCGGAACTCGTGCAGCAGTTCGACTCGCTGTTCGAGGACTTGCAGGCGCGTCGCGGCGGCCTAGTCGGCACGCTGAAAATCAATGCGCCGCTTGGTTTTGGCCGGCGTCACCTTGCCCCCGTGATTGCCGCGTTCCAGCAACACAATCCCGATATCGACGTGGCGCTCACGTTATCGGACCAGCCGTTGACCGAGGCGATGGAGCGTTTCGATATTGTCGTGCATATCGGCGAGTTGCCGGTGTCGAACCTGGTCGGCTATGCGATCGCACCGAACGGGCGTTTCGTGTGCGCGTCGCCTGCGCTGATCAAACGCGTGGGGACACCTGCGTCGCCCGACGCTTTAAGCGGCTTGCCATGCATCGTGCTGCGCGAGAACGGCGAAGACGTGTCGCTCTGGCAGTTCAGCAAGGGCCGCACGCGCCGCAGCGTGCGCGTCGCGCCCCATCTCAGCTGCAACGACGGCGACGTGATCCGCCAGTGGGCATGCGAAGGGCGTGGCATCATCCTGCGCTCCGAATGGGACGTCGCCGACGATCTCGCCAGAGGAAAACTCGTGCGCCTGCTGCCGGACTGGAAAGCGCCAGACGCCGATGTGATTGCACTGACCCATCGGCGCACCGGACTGCCGGCGCGAACGCGCCAGTTCATGCACTATCTGCAAAGCAGTTTCAGACCGCAGCCGCCGTGGCGGAAATGACGACACTCAATGTTTCGCCGTACGCGCGCATGCTTGTTTCAGTGCCGCTGAATATATGAATCAGACCAACTGAACAATAGGCGGTCAGCGAGACTTTATAATCGTTTCACCGTCAAAGCCTTTCAGATCATGACTAGCGCCTGCACATCTTCCGCCTTTCCGAAGGCCGTCCTCTTCGACCTGCTGACCGCGCTGCTCGATTCGTGGACATCATGGAATCGCGCGGCCGGCTCCGAGCAGACCGGCCGCGCATGGCGCGCCGCCTATCTGCGAAAAACTTACGGATGCGGCCGCTACATTGCGTACGAGCAACTGGTTCGCGAGGCCGCGACGGAAGTGGGCCTGCCGGAATCCGCCGCGCTCGCGCTCGAAGCCGACTGGCCTGGTCTGACACCCTGGAGCGGCGCGCTCGACGCTCTTCAGGCGCTCGCGCCGCACTGCAAACTGGCGATCGTGACCAACTGCTCGGCGCGCCTTGGCGCACAGGCGGCGCAACGCTTTCCGGTCCGGTGGGACGCTATCGTCACGGCCGAGGAAGCGGGCGTCTACAAACCCGACCCGCTGCCCTACCGGCTTGCACTCGACAAACTCGGCGTAGCGGCACGCCACGCGGCATTCGTCGCCGGCTCCAGTTACGACATGTTCGGCACGGCCGCGGTCGGCTTGCGGACTTACTGGCATAACCGCATTGGCCTGCCGCCCGTGGCGGGCGCGCAGCGGCCCGAGGTCGAAGCGCGCACACTGGACGATCTGGTCCCGTGGCTCAGCCGCTTTGGCCTTCACGAGCCTCATCTCATTCCCCGGTGAAAGCATGAAACTCGAACAGATCGACACCCCGGCCGCGTTAATCGACGTCGCCCGGATGCAGAGGAACATCGCACGCATGCAGGCGCACATGAACACGCTTGGCGTCGCGTTCCGTCCGCATGTGAAAACCACCAAATGTCTCGACGTGGTCCGCGCGCAGATCGCTGCGGGCGCACGCGGGATCACTGTTTCCACGCTGAAGGAAGCGGAGGCGTTTTTCGCCGCCGGAGTGGACGATATTCTGTACGCGGTGAGCATCGCGCCATCCAAACTGCCGCGTGCGCTCGCGCTGCGCCGCCAGGGCTGCAAGCTGAAGCTCGTCGTCGACAATCCGGCCGCCGCCGCCGCGATCGCCGCATTCGGCGACCAGCATGGCGAAACCTTCGAGGTGTGGATCGAGGTCGATACGGACGGTCACCGCTCCGGCATCACGCCGGAGCAGCACACGCTGCTCGAAGTCGGGCGCATCCTGCACGAGAACGGCGTAACCGTGGGCGGCGTGATGACTCACGCCGGATCGAGCTACGAACTGAACACGCCCGATGCGCTCGCCGCCCTCGCCGAACAGGAGCGCGCAGGCTGTGTGCGGGCGGCGCAGCGTTTGCGCGACGCGGGCATTGCGTGTCCGGCCGTCAGCGTCGGCTCGACCCCCACCGCGCTCGCCGCCACGCAACTCGAAGGCGTGACCGAGGTGCGCGCGGGCGTCTATGTGCTGTTCGATCTGGTGATGCACAACGTGGGCGTCTGCGCGCTCGACGACATTGCGCTGAGCGTACTGGCCACCGTAATCGGGCATCAGCCGGAAAAAGGCTGGGCCATACTCGACGCGGGCTGGATGGCGATGAGCCGCGATCGTGGCACGTCGAAACAGTCGCACGACTACGGCTATGGCGTGCCATGCCTGCTGAACGGCACGCCGCTGACCGGCTATCTGCTCAGCGGTGCAAATCAGGAGCACGGCATTCTGTCGCCCATCGACGAAAGCGCGCCAACGGAAGACGTCACGCAGCACTTCCCGTTAGGCATGAAGTTACGCATTCTGCCGAACCATGCGTGCGCCACCGGCGCGCAATTTCCCGAGTATCACGCGGTGTCGCCGGATGGCGCAAGCGTCGAGTGGCGCCGCTTTCACGGCTGGTGACACGCGCATCACGAACGCGACGAACGCGGCCCGAGTGACCGCTTACCCCTCTTCGTCTTCGAGTCCGGCGATCAGATCGTCCACCGCGCGATAGACGCGTTCGACGATCTCCGGTCCCACCTTGCGCTCCAACGCACGGTAATGCGCTTCGAGATCCTTCGAAATCACGCGCACCAGTTCGACGCTCGTCGGTGTCAGCGACACGAGCACGCGGCGCTGGTCTTCCGCAAAACGCTCCTTCGTCACCAGTTCCATGCTCTCCATGCGCGCGAGCACGCCCGCCATGCTCGGGCTCGAAATCGTGCAGATATCGGAAATGTGACGGGGTTCCATCGGCCCATGCTCGTCGAGCGCGCGGATCACGCGCCACTGCTGTTCCGTCAGACCGTGCGCGGTAATCAGCGGACGAAAACGCTCCATCATTTTTTCCCTGGCGCGCAGCAGCAACATGGGCAGGTTGCGGTGCAAAACTCGTGTGGAAGCGGTTGCAGACATAGTTGAAGGTTGGATGAATACACCTGTCGAAAACTTAAGGGAAAACCCGCGATCAGCCGACAGACTATTGACCCCGGATCATATCAAGCGCAATACTACTAACATGTTAGTGTTTTCTCCCGGAGACAGCCAGTCATGTTTGCACTTGCCGATCATCTGCTGCATCCCGCCGGCGACGCATTGCCGCGCGATGTCGACAGAGCCACGGCTGCGGCGCTCCTCGCCGGCGGCGTTGCCTGCCGGGCGCCCGTGAGCGGCGCAGTCTACGGCGTGTTGCTGAACGACCGCGCGGCGCTCGCAGCGCTCGGCGACGCGATGAATGCCGCGCCATACAAGGCGCCGCCCAAGGCGCCGGTGCTGTATCTGAAGCCACGTAATACGCTTGCCGGACACCGCTCGCGTGTTGTCGTGCCCGACGACGCGCTGGGCGTGGAAGTCGGGGCGTCGCTAGGCATCGTGATAGGCCGCACTGCAACACGCGTCGGCGTGGAGCATGCGCATGACTACGTTGCCGGCTATACGCTGGTCGCCGATCTGAGCGTGCCGCACGCGAGCGTGTACCGGCCGTCAGTGCGCTTTCGGGCGCGCGACAATTTTTGCGCCGTCGGTCCGGCCGTGGTTGCAGCGCGTCATATTCAATCGCCAGACGATCTGGAGATTCGCGTGCAGATCGGTACGCAGCCAACATTCAGCGCGAGCACTGCGTCGTCGGTGCGCAACGTTGCACAACTTCTCGCGGACGTGACGGACTTCATGACGCTTGTCGCCGGTGACGTCCTTACGTTGGGCGTGCCTTTCGGCTCGCCGGTCGCCCATATCGGCGACACCGCCGTGCTGTCGATCGGCGCGCTGCCGCCGCTCGAAGTTTCGTTTGCCGGGGCTGAGCATCGCAATGGAGAACAGCCATGATGCGCGCCCGTGTTGCGTATGCCGGCGCGATTCACGAAGCCTATCCTGATGCGAACGGTGTCCGTCTCGCGGACGGCCGCGTGCGTCGTGAGGACGAAGTGGTATGGCTCGCGCCAATCGAAGTCGGCACGATCTTCGCACTCGGTCTGAACTACGCTGAACATGCGAAGGAATTGCAGTTCAACAAGCAGGAAGAACCGCTCGTGTTCCTGAAGGGACCGGGCACGGTCATCGGCCATCGCGGCTTCACACGCCGCCCTGCCGGTGTCGCCTTCATGCACTACGAGTGCGAACTTGCCGTGGTGATCGGGCAGACTGCGCAGAACGTCAAGCGTAAACATGCGATGCAGCACGTCGCGGGCTACATGATCGCGAACGACTACGCCATTCGCGATTACCTCGAAAACTACTACCGTCCCAACCTGCGCGTGAAGAATCGCGACGGCGGCACGGTGCTCGGCCCCTGGTTCGTCGACGCGGCCGACGTGCAGGACGTTACGCAGCTCGAACTGCGTACGTTCGTGAACGGCACGCGCCAGCAGCATGGCAATACGCGCGATCTCGTCACGGACATTCCGGCGCTGATCGAATACCTGAGCAGCTTCATGACGCTCGCGCCCGGCGACGTGATCCTGACCGGCACACCGGAAGGCATCGTCAACGTCAATGCGGGCGACGAAGTGGTTTGCGAGATCGACGGCCTGGGCCGTCTCGTCAACACGATTGCATCGGACGCGGACTTCAACCGCGACTGATCGGCGGCCCTACATGGGAAGGACAATGCAATGCGAATCGACCATCTGATCAACGGCAAGGCAGCCGCGGCCCACGACTATTTCGAAACGGTGAATCCGGCCACGCAGGACGTGCTCGCCGAAGTGGCGCGCGGTGGCGCGGAGCAAGTGGACGCGGCGGTGCGCGCGGCGAAGGACGCGTTTCCCGCGTGGGCCGCGAGACCCGCCGCCGAGCGTGCGAAGCTGATCCGAAAGCTCGGCGAGTTGATCGCGAAGAACGTGCCTGAAATTTCGGAAAACGAAACGAAGGACACAGGCCAGACGATCTCGCAAACGCGCAAGCAGCTCGTGCCGCGCGCCGCCGACAACTTCAGCTACTTCGCCGAGATGTGTACGCGTGTGGACGGCCACACGTATCCCACCGATACGCATCTGAACTACACGCTGTTCCATCCGGTCGGCGTGTGCGCGCTGATCTCGCCGTGGAACGTGCCGTTCATGACGGCGACCTGGAAGGTCGCGCCCTGCCTCGCATTCGGCAACACCGCCGTGCTCAAGATGAGCGAACTGTCGCCCGTGACGGCGTCGATGCTGGGCAACCTTGCACTGGAAGCCGGCATTCCGGCGGGCGTGCTGAACGTCGTGCACGGCTTCGGCAAGGAAACCGGCGAACCGCTGGTCGCGCATCCGGACGTTCACGCGGTGTCGTTCACGGGGTCCACGGCCACGGGCAACCGCATCGTGCAAACCGCCGGGCTGAAAAAGTTTTCAATGGAACTCGGCGGCAAATCGCCGTTCGTGATTTTCGACGACGCCGACTTCGAGCGCGCGCTCGACGCCGCCGTTTTCATGATCTTCTCGAACAATGGCGAGCGCTGCACCGCGGGTTCGCGAATTCTCGTGCAACGCTCGATTTACGCGCGTTTTGCCGAGCGTTTCATCGAGCGCGCGAAGCGTCTGACGGTGGGCGACCCGCTCGCCGACAAGACGATCGTCGGCCCAATGATCAGCCAGGGCCACCTCGCGAAGGTGCGCAGTTACATCGAGCTCGGTCCGAAAGAAGGCGCGACGCTCGCGTGCGGCGGCCTCGACACGCCGGAACTGTCCGACGCCATGCGCAAAGGCAATTTCGTGCAACCCACCGTGTTCGTCGACGTGGACAATCGCATGCGCATTGCGCAGGAAGAGATTTTCGGCCCCGTAGCGTGCCTGATTCCATTCGACGACGAAGCCGATGCGATCAGGCTCGCCAACGACATCTGCTACGGTCTGTCGAGCTATATCTGGACTGAAAGCAGCGGTCGCGCATTGCGCGTGGCGGCAGCCGTTGAAGCCGGCATGTGTTTCGTGAACAGCCAGAACGTACGTGATCTGCGGCAACCGTTCGGCGGCACGAAGGCATCGGGCGTCGGCCGTGAAGGCGGCACGTGGAGCTACGAAGTGTTCCTCGAACCGAAGAACGTGTGCGTGTCGCTCGGCTCGCACCACATTCCGCGCTGGGGCGTTTGAACCATCGGTGCCGGCGCGATGCGCGCGTGGCACAAACTGGAGACCATGATGGGCAAGCTCGCGCTGGCAGCAAAAGTCACACACGTGCCCTCGCTGTATTTATCCGAACTCGACGGCCCGCATAAAGGCTGCCGACAACCGGCCATCGACGGGCATCACGAAATCGGCCGCCGCTGCCGTGAACTCGGCGTGGATACAATCGTCGTGTTCGACGTGCACTGGCTCGTGAATAGCGAATATCACATCAACTGCGCGCCGAAATTCGAGGGTGTCTACACCAGCAACGAACTGCCGCATTTCATCAGGAACATGCCGTACGCGTACCCCGGCAACGTTGGGCTCGGCAACCTGATCGCGGAAGTCGCCAACGAAATGGGCGTAAAGACCCGCGCGCACAGCGAGACCACGCTGGAAATGGAGTACGGCACACTCGTGCCGATGCGCTACATGAACGGCGACCAGCACTTCAAAACCGTGTCGATCGCGGGCTGGTGCATGTGGCACGACCTCGAAACGAGCGCGCGCTTCGGCCTCGCCGTGCGCAAGGCGATCGAAGAGCGCTATGACGGGACCGTTGCGATTCTTGCAAGCGGGTCGCTCAGCCACCACTTTGCGAACAACGGCACCGCCGAGCAGTTCATGCACAAGGTATGGAGCCCCTTTCTCGAACAGATGGACCGCAAGGTGGTCGACCTGTGGGAAGCCGGCGACTGGAAAACCTTCTGCGGCATGCTGCCGCTCTACAACGAGAAATGCTGGGGCGAAGGCGGCATGCACGACACCGCCATGCTGCTCGGCGCGCTCGGCTGGGATCGTTACGACGGCAAGGTTGAAGTCATCACACCTTATTTCGGCAGCTCGGGCACCGGGCAGATCAACGCAATCTTCCCGGTCACGCCGCTGCCTGTCTAAGCGTCCAGTCGAAGGAGTTCACCGTGCCGCATCTCACCCTGGAATACAGCGCGAACCTCGCCACCGGCGAGAGCATCGGGCAATTGTGCCAAACACTCGCGCAATGCCTCGACGCACAACGCGAAAACGAGGAGCGCGTCTACCCGCTCGGCGGGATTCGCGTGCGCGCGCTGCGCTGTGAAGCGTACAGCATCGCCGACGGCCGCCCCGACGCGGCATTCGTGCACGCCAATCTGAAGATTGGCGCGGGCCGCTCCGAGGCCGCGAAGAAAGCCACCGGCGACGCGTTGTTCGACGCGATCAAACAACACTTTGCGCGGGAATTCGAGCAGCACGGTCTCGCGTTATCGCTGGAAATCAATGAATTCAGTGAAGCGGGCACGTGGAAGCACAACAACCTGCACGCGCGCCTCAAAGCCTGAGCGCGTTGCCCGAGCGAGCGCTCATCGGAACCACGCCATGCTAGACGAACAGACTATCCGCGAACTCGCGGCGCGACTCGATCACGCCGAGAAAACACGCACGCCATTGCGGCACTTCTCCGCGGCCTATCCGCAGATGACCGTTCAGGATGGCTATGCAATCCAGCGCGAATGGGTAAAGCTCAAACTTGCCGAAGGCCACGTGATCAAAGGCCGCAAGATCGGGCTGACGTCGCGTGCGATGCAGCGCTCGTCGCAGATCGACGAACCCGACTACGCGCCGTTGCTCGACAGCATGTTCATCGAAAACGGGCAGGACATTCGTATCGACCGATTCATCGCGCCGCGCGTGGAAGTGGAACTCGCGTTCGTGCTGGCAAAGCCGCTGAAAGGTCCCGGTGTCACGCTATTCGACGTGCTCGATGCAACGGCTTACGTCACGCCCGCCGTCGAGATCATCGACGCGCGCATCGAGCAGTTCGACCGCGAAACGAAAGCGCCGCGCAAAGTGTATGACACGATCTCGGACTTCGCCGCGAATGCCGGCATCGTGCTGGGCGGCCGCCCCGTGCGTCCGCTGGATGTCGATCTACGCTGGGTGGGCGCACTGCTCTACAGGAACGGCGCGGTGGAAGAAAGCGGACTGGCGGCCGCCGTCCTGAACCATCCGGCAACCGGCGTCGCGTGGCTTGCCAACAAGATTGCTCCGTACGACGAAATTTTGAACGCAAACGACGTGATTCTGAGCGGCTCGTTTACGAGCCCCATTCCCGCGCGCGCCGGCGACACGTTTCATGTCGACTATGGTCCGCTCGGCGGCATCGGTCTGCATTTTATCTAGGCGAGTGGACATGTCCTTACCGCACAACCCATTCAAACGCGCGATCGCTGACGGCAAGCAGCAGTTCGGCCTATGGGCCGCGCTGGCCGATGCATACGTGACCGAACTGCTGGCCACGGCCGGCTTCGACTGGCTGCTGATCGACAACGAACACGCGCCAAACGACGTGCGCAGCACGCTCGCGCAGTTGCAGGCGGTGGCCGCCTACCCTTCGCATCCGGTCGTGCGCCCGGTGCGCAGCGACAGCGCGTTGATCAAGCAACTGCTCGATATCGGCGCGCAAACGCTGCTGCTGCCGATGATCGACACCGCCGCACAGGCGGCGGACGCCGTTGCAGCCACCCGTTACCCACCGCACGGCATGCGCGGCGTGGGCAGCGCATTGGCGCGCGCGTCGCGCTGGAACTGCGTACCGGATTATCTGAACCGGGCGTCTGAAGAACTGTGTGTGCTGGTGCAGGTGGAAACCATGCAGGGGATGCAGAACCTGCCTGAGATTGCCGCCGTCGACGGCATCGACGGCGTCTTTTTCGGCCCCTCGGACCTGAGCGCGTCGATGGGGCTGCTCGGCCAACCGGGCGACGCGAGCGTGCGCGAAGCGATTCGCCACGGCATCGACACGGTGCGCGAGGCCGGCAAGGCAGCGGGCGTGCTCGCGCCGGACCCCGGCATCGCCGCCGACTATCTCGCGGCGGGCGCGACCTTCGTGGCGGTTGGAACGGATACGGGCTTACTCAGCCGTGCAGCGGCGGATCTGGCGGCGTCGTATAAAAATTCGGCGGCGGCAGGCGCGACCATCGCGGCAGTCAGGGGCGGCTATTGAACGACAGCACACCCGCCGCGCAATGCGAAATTGGCTCATTCCACCGCGGGCCAAGGCAACCCTGACGACGACCAGTCCAGTTCCACGCCGATCACCGCCCGCTCGTCGCCCAACTGGATCGCCAGCGTCACGGCAATACAAGGACGCCCGCTCGCCAGCGACAGATACGGATTGCACGCCACCGGCACGTCGGGCAGCAACACCGCCTTGCGGAAATACGGACGATGATCCCACCGCGCGCCGCGCGGATTCGCCACCGGATGCAGTGACGCACCCTCGTTGCTCCATGCGGGCCCCGGCACTTCATGGCCGATCTGCCTGCCAGTGTCGTCGAGAATGAAACAGCTGATGCAGCGCTCCAGCGCGGCGAGCGGCGCAAACGCCGGTTCCATCGGCACGCCTGCTAGCAATGCGTCGGCGGCGTGCTGCAAGCCGGTGCGATACGGCGCCACCTCGGATTCAAACAACGTGTGCCGATGCGCGCGGCCGCGCGCGATCACGTCGAACGCATCGTCGATCCGGTGGCCCACCGACTCCGGCGGCGCAACGCCGGCGGAAGGCCGCCCGAGCAGAAAGCCCTGCGCAAAGTCCACGTTCGATTCCACCGCCAGAATCAGTTCGTCGGTGGTTTCGACACCCTCGACCACCACCAGCATGCCCGCGCCATGGAGCAGCGAAACGAGCTTCGGCAGAATCGGCTGCGCGCTGCTGTGCCCGGTCGCGCGTATCAGTTCGCCGTCGAGCTTGACGAGGTCCGGACGAATCCGGAACAGACGGTCGAGATTCGACTGGCCCGCACCGAAATCGTCGACGGCGATCAGGAAGCCATGCGCGCGATACGACTGCGCCGCCCGCGACATCTCGTCGACACTGCCGCCGTGCGATTCCAGGATTTCGAGAATCACCCGTGCCGGTTCGAGGCCGGCCGAGCGCGCGATCGCGGCAAGCTGATCGGCGTAACCGTCGGCTATGAACGTGGCCGGCAGAATGTTGAGAAAGAGCCACGCGTCGGCGGGCAGCGCCGCGCTCGCCCGCGTCAGATGCACGACATGGCTGGCGCGGTCGAGCGCCCCTTCGTCGCTCGCAGGCTGCGGCGCGAACAGCACAGCGGGCGGCACCAGCGTGCCGTCGTCCTGTTCGCCGCGCAGCAGCGCTTCGAACCCGACCTGCTTCTGATGCGACAGGCTGTACAACGGCTGGAAGTGCGACGTCAGCGAATAGTCGCCCCAACGAAACTGCGGCGCACTGCCCGCGCCTTGCCCTTCTTCGCTCAGCAGCCGACGCGCCTCGAACGGCAGCGCGCGCTCGGCGCACACGCGATTGCGCCCCGAGTGCTTGGCGCGCAGCAGCGCTTCGTCCGCGCGATCGAGCAGCACCATGATGCTTTCGCCGCGCCGGTGCTCGGCCACGCCGAAGCTGGCGGTCAGAAAGCCGTCGGGCCGCTCGATTGCGGCAATCGCGCCGCGCAGGCGCTCCGCCAATTCCAGCGCGCCCTTCAGACTGCCGCCCGACAGCACGGCAAATTCCTCGCCGCCGATACGGCTCACGCTGTCGCCGGCCGAGGTTTCTCCGATCAACACCTGCGCGACCTCGTAGAGTGCCTGGTCGCCGGTCGCGTGGCCGAAGCGGTCGTTCAGCGATTTGAAACTGTCGATGTCGAGAAAGATCGCGCTGACCCGCGCGTCGGCCGCGAGGTTGTCGAGTTGACGTTCGCAATGTTTGACGAACGACCGGCGGTTTTGCAGGCCGGTCAGCGGATCGGTGGCGGCGAGCTGCGAGAGCTGACTCTCCAGCATGAAATGATTGCGGCGGAAGCGGTAGAAGCCGACGTGAAACACCGCCGAAGTAGGCATGCCGATCACGACGATCCACATCCACGCAACAGTGGCGGCATCGTGAGGGAGCGGCTTGCCCATCAGCAGCAGCGCGAACGCCGCCGTATAGAAGAGCGCGCTGCCGGTCATGAAATGGGCGGGTGTCAGCCACAGCGGCGCGGCGCAGACCGGGATCACGACCATGGCGGGCAACAACCAGATGAGCGGCTGCGCTACGTTTTCGATGTTCAGTGCCAATCCCGCCACCAGCACCTGCAGATACGCGACGCCGATCAGCCCGAAGAGCAGCGTGGACCGCGCACGCGGAATCATCAGCACGAGCAGCGCAAGCACGAACGCGCACAGCAGCCGCCACAGTAGCGGAGTGGCCGGACCGCCGACCAGCTGGCGCGCGACACTCAGGCACAGAAAGGCGACGATGGTGAAGGCCATCGTCATGGTGGAAAGTGGACGTTGATGCTCCAGTGAGCGCAGGTGAAAGCGCTCGCGAAAACCGGAGTCAGACGTTTGCCGCATCGAAATGGAAAGCATATTGATAGAAATCAGGCTGGTTCCGGGCAATCTGCCAATGTCTTATCGGCAAACGTCTGATAATTATTTAAGGCTTTCCGTAATCGTTTTCCGCGGCGGCGGCACCCGGGCGACGGCAAGCTGCAAACCGTGCGCGATTCGTCGTGCGCGAAGTGCAGCTCTGCGCGCGACCCGGATAAACCCGTGAGTCTAGCCGGCCGAAAGAAAGTTGGGGACGCAACAAAATCAATGAGCCGCCGCATGATAGTCCACGAACAGCTCGCTCAAATTAGTTGAACGGACAAGCAAACGTTGCATTTACCACGAAACGCTTAGGCTAAAAAATTGGCAAAAGATACCGTTATCCTAGTCAGCGCTGCTGCGATTGCGTCAGAGACAGGTAATAGCCGTAAGGCTCTGGCGCGGTATCGCGTTGCACATGACCGGAATGGGTGTTTGCGCGAGACGCGCGCGCACGTTGGCGCGGACGATCGGAAAGTGGCTAAAAGTTAATGTCTTAAGTAGACTGCTCCGAAGTGTGTCGGAGCGAACAGACAGCTCGGTAAAAGTAACCTGAGCCGCGTGCAACGCGCGATTATCCGATTCACTGATTTGCGCACGGCTGTTCGAAAAGCGTCTTACTGGCGTTCGCATGGAACAGCCCATTCCCGGAAAACATGGTCCCAATTCTCGATTACCTGATGGAACGTCAGATCTCGCCACAGTGGAGCGGCATGCTAGGTGCATTGGCCGCTGAGTTCGAAGCGCAACTCGGACATGACGAACTGCGACAGCTCATGCATCGCGTCGGGACTCGCTTTGCGCACACGCATCCGCTGCCGGACTGCGGCTCGACCAGCGCGCTGCAGGAAACGTTGAATCAGGTCTGGCAGCAGATGGACTGGGGCTTTGTCGAACTCGCGGACGAAGCGCAATCGCTGTGCATTCTTCACTACTGCGCGCCGTTGCAGGCGTTCGGTAAGACGGCTTTAACCTGGACGCCCGCTTTTCTCGAGGGCGCGTATCAGACCTGGTTGAGCGCACTCGGCGCGCAGGGTTTGTCGGTTGTGCAGACGAGCGGTATAGGCGAAGACACCGCCATCGAGTTCCGTCTGGGCCGGCATCCGCGCTGATCCGGCCGACGTCGGCCGCAAAGGAACACAAAGCAGGACCCGAAGCAGAAGGACCGTAAGAGGCACGACAGCAGTCACGCAGTAGAGGAACGCGCCTGACCGGTGCGCGTGAAGCAGTATGGATGGTTGAGCGCCGCGAGCACATGCAGGATCGGGGCAAGGCAAGACACGAACAAAGACGGCGGCATAATGAGTTCATCGAGCGACATCGAAAAACTTTTCGATCACTTTGGCGGTGACGCCAGCGCGTACCAGGAGATCGGCCGCGAGAACGAAGCGCGTTCCGCGCGCACGCGTTGGCCGCTGCTGGTCACGCTTGATCTGACCCAGCCTGAGATTCCCGCAATCGGACAACGGCGCGAAGCCCGCCGTGAGCCGGTCACGGAAGCGCCCGTCGCCGTCGACCGTCAGGACACCACCTCGAAAGACGCCGCCTCGGTAACGCGCGCGAAGGCGCCGCTTTTCACCCGCTCACATCGACGGGATATTCCACCGGTCGCGGTGCCGGTCGCGAGGCCCGCCGAGATACAAGGTGCATCGCGATTCGGCAAGGTCGACATGGACGAGGCCGATGCCCCGGTGAAACTCGCGCAGCCTGCCCAGGCGGCGCATGCGCCCGTTAGTACACCCGTGCATGCGCCCATTAATGCGCCTGCTTTTACGCCTGCTTTTACGCCTGCTCATACGCCTGCTCATACGCCTGCTCATACGCCTGCTCATACGCCGGCTTATGCGCCGGCTTATGCGCCTGTTGGTGCGCCCGTCTATGCATCGGTCAATGCGCCGTCTCGCGACACCGCGGCAGCGCCCCGCGCCACCCCGGCATGGGCGCAAGCCGCCACGCCGTCCCACTCGCGCGTCACCGCACCTGCTGCACCTGCCACACCCGCACACTCACTCGCACTTCAGCCGGCTTCGATCCTCGGCAAGCTGTTCGCGAACACGGCCGAAGCCGCGCCCGCGCCGGCCGCTCCGAAAAGCGGCGAATCCGCGCCACTGCGGTCGGTTTTCGACCGGCTGCGCGGCGTCCCCGCTCAACCGGCCGCCACGGCCGCCGCCGCGCCCGCTCCATCTCACTCGTGGCTCGTCGACGGCCCGCATCGCTCATGAAAGTCATCGCCGTGGTGTCTGCCAAAGGCGGCGTCGGCAAGACCACGCTGGCCGCCAACCTCGCGTCCGTGCTGGCTGCCGGCGGCCGGCGCGTGATCGCTCTCGACCTGGACCCGCAGAACGCGCTGCGTCTGCATTTCGGCGTGCCGCTGGATAGCGTCGACGGCCTGTCGCGCGCCACGCTGACCGGCGACCCCTGGCAAACCGTGATGTTCGACGGCGTGGACGGCGTGACCGTGTTGCCCTACGGCGCCGTGCTCGAAGACGACCGCCGCCGCTTCGAAGCGTATATCGACCAGGACCCGCGCTGGCTCGCGCAATCGCTGCAGAACCTGCGGCTCGACCCGTCGGACATCGTCGTGATCGACACGCCGCCGGGTTCGTCCACGTACGTGCGCACCGCACTGACGGCGGCCACTTTCGCGCTGAACGTCGTGCTCGCCGACGCCGCCTCTTACGCGGCCATTCCGCAAATGGAGCGGCTGATCGCCACTTACGCCGCGCCGCGTCCCGAGTTCGGCGGCGAAGGCTACGTGATCAACCAGATCGACCAGTCGCGCCAACTCACGAAAGACGTGCTCAAGGTGCTGCGCCAGATGCTCGGCGGCAGGATGTTCCCGGGCGTCATCCATCTCGATGAAGGCGTGAGCGAAGCGCTTGCGTGCGACACCACGCTGATTCACTACGATCCGCTCAGCCAGGCCGCCAGCGATTTCCGCGTATGCGGCGACTGGCTGATGGCGGCGATCGACGCACTCACCGTTTCCCCGAGGAACGTGGCATGAGCACGCAATCGCAAGAACTCGACGGCGCGGAGTCGTCGCGCCTCGAACGTTTCGTCAACGCGCACTTCTGGAACAGCCGCATCGTCACCGGCATCGTTACGCTGTTCGCGCTGGTGATGCTGTACTTCGTGTTCACGGTGCCGCTCGCGTTCTACGAGCAACTGCTCTTCGCGACCTGCTGTTTCATCACCGCGTTATGGTTTCGCCGGCTGCCCGGCCGGTATCCGACGATGGTGATGATCATGCTCTCCATTGTCATGTCGGGCCGCTACATGTTCTGGCGGCTCACGGCCACCACGTACTGGGAGCATCCGCTCGACGCGGCGTGGGGTCTGCTGCTCGTCTCCGCCGAAGTCTATTCGACCATCGTGCTGCTGCTCGGCTACTTCCAGACCGCATGGCCGCTCAAGCGCCGGCCCATGCCGCTGCCCGCGTCGCGCGCCGAATGGCCGACCGTCGACGTCTTCATTCCCACGTACAACGAACCGTTGTCGGTCGTGAAGCCGACCATTTTCGCGGCGCTCGCGCTCGACTATCCGGCCGAGAAAATCTCGATCCACGTGCTCGACGATGGCCGTCGCCCCGAGTTCAAGGCGTTCTGCGAAGAAGTCGGCGTCAACTGGACGATCCGCACGCACAACCGCCACGCGAAAGCCGGCAACATCAACGAAGCGCTGAAGATCACGCAGGGCGAATACCTCGCGATCTTCGACTGCGATCACATTCCGACCCGCTCGTTCCTGCAGATCGGCCTCGGCTGGTTTTTACGCGACAAGCTGCTGTCGATGCTGCAAACGCCTCACCACTTCTTTTCCGCCGACCCGTTCGAGCGCAATCTCGGCACGTTCCGCAAAGTGCCGAACGAAGGCGAACTGTTTTACGGTCTCGTGCAGGACGGCAACGACCTGTGGAACGCCACGTTCTTCTGCGGTTCGTGCGCGCTGCTGCGCCGGACCATGGTCGAGGAGATCGGCGGCATCGCGGTGGAAACCGTGACCGAAGACGCGCACACCGCGCTCAAGCTGCACCGCCTCGGCTACACCACCGCGTATCTGGCGATCCCGCAGGCAGCCGGTCTCGCGACGGAAAGCCTGTCCGGCCACATCGGCCAGCGCATTCGCTGGGCGCGCGGCATGACGCAGATTTTCCGGATCGACAATCCGCTCACCGGCAAGGGCCTGAAAATCGGCCAGCGGCTGTGTTACCTGAACGCGATGATGCACTTCTTCTACGGCATCCCGCGTCTCGTGTTTCTCACCGCGCCGCTGTCGTATCTGTTCTTCAACGCGCACGTGATCGAGGCCGCGGCCAGCACGATTGCGATCTACGCGCTGCCGCACATGATGCACGCGAGCATCACCAACTCGCGGATGCAGCGCTCGTTTCGCCATTCGTTCTGGGCGGAAGTCTATGAGTCGGTACTGGCGTCGTACATCACCGCGCCGACTCTGCTCGCGCTGATAAACCCGAAGCTCGGCAAGTTCAACGTGACGGCCAAGGGCGGCCAGATCGAGAAGAACTATTTCGACTGGGCGATCTCGCGGCCGTATCTGTTTTTGCTGTTGCTGAACCTGATCGGCTTCTGCGTGGGCATCGTGCACATCTATCTGAACTGGCACGTGCGCAGCATCGTGAACACTACGGTGCTGAATCTCGGCTGGACCGTCTACAACATGCTGATCCTCGGCGCGAGCGTGGCGGCGGCAAGCGAGCGCCGGCAGATTCGCGCGGTGCACCGCGTGGCGATGAAAATGCCGGTCATGCTGAAGTTCTCGACCGGGCGCACGCTCGCGTGCGAAACCATCGACTACTCGGAAGGCGGCGTGGGCGTCGCGCTGCCCGCGAAGATCGAGGTGCCGATGCACGAACGCGTGACCGTGTCGCTCTTTCGCGGCGACGAGGAATACGCGTTCCCCGCCACTGTCGGCTTTACCGCGCCGGGTCGCGTGGGTCTGCGTTTCTCGGCGATGACCCGCGAACAGGAGTACGAGTTCGTCAAGACCACGTTTGCCCGCGCCGACGCCTGGACCGGCTGGGCTGAAGGCCGTCAGCAGGACACGCCGCTGCGCGGACTGTCGCACGTGTTGACGGTCGGCGCGCGCGGCATTGTCGGGTTGTTCGAGCATCTGTACGCCGACATTCGCACTTCTCTGCAAAGCCGTCCTGTGGACGTCAAGACGTTAAAAACCAAAGACTGATCAATGGGCAACAGGATGGCGAAGGGAAACGTTGAACGCTCGTCGGACGAGCGCAAAGGGACCGGATTGCGTGCGCGCCTGTCCGGGCGGTCCGGCTCGCCGCGGCTGATGCGCGGTGTGGCCTGCTGGCTTGCGCTGCAAACTGCGCTGGCGACGCCGTTTGCCTCGGCAGCTGCGGCCGCGCAGGCGGACGTCACGGCTTCGGGCGCCGCCGGCGTCACGACGACGGCCGCGCCGGCCTTATCGGCGACCGCGGCGACCTCGGCGACCCCGCCGAACGCGGCCGCCGGTGGCGCCCCGGCGCGCGTCGCCACCGGCGTGGGCAACGTGCCCGCGCCGAGCCCCGCCGTGCCGTACGACCCGAACACGATCGCGCAGGCGCAACTCGCCACGCCGACACCCGCGCTTGCCGCGTCGTCGGTGAAAGCGCTGGGCATCAGAACCCCTACTACCGCCGAACCAGGCACCCTGGTGCCGGGCGGGCGCCGTCAGACGCTCACGTTCGCCGACCTCGGCGCGCTGGACCCGCTGCAATTGCGCGGCACCGACGGCCAGAACGGCGTCGCGTTCTCGGTGCGCGGCGACGAAGTGGTGACGGGCGCCATCCTGCATCTGGTGTACAGCTACTCGCCCGCGCTGCTTTCGAATCTCTCGCAACTGAAAGTGCTGGTGAACGGCGAGGTGGCGGCGACGCTTCCCGTGCCGCACGAACAGGCCGGCATCCTGGTGGCGCGCGACGTGTCGATCGATCCGCGCTTCATCACCGAATTCAATCACCTGAACGTGCAGCTGATCGGCCATTACACGACAAGCTGCGAAGACCCGGCGAACTCCGCGCTGTGGGCCACGGTCAGCAACGCGAGTTCGCTCGATCTGACCTACGCGTCGCTCGCGAGCAAACCGGATCTGGCCGCGCTGCCGCAACCGTTCTTCGACCGCCGCGACGTGCGGCGTCTGGAACTGCCGTTCGTGTTCCCGCAGAAGCCCGGTCCCGGCACGCTGGAAGCCGGCGGTATCGTCGCTTCGTGGTTCGGCGCGCTCGCCGGCTATCGCGGCGCGCTGTTCCCCGCGCAGCTGGATAACGCGCCGCTGTCGGGCAACGCCGTGGTGTTCGCGACCGACGACCAGCGCCCCGCCGGCGTCACGATTCCGGCCATCTCAGGCCCGACCATCGCCGTGGTGGACCGTGAAGCGCCCGCGCGCGGCAAGCTGCTGCTCGTGCTGGGCCGCACCGAGGCGGAACTGAAGACCGCCGCGAAATCGCTCGGCATCGGGCAGAACACGCTGACCGGTCCGAGCGCGACGATCACCCGCCTGAACGAACTCGCGCCGCGCGCGCCGTACGACGCGCCGAACTGGCTGCCGACCAATCGCGCCGTGCGTTTCGGCGAGCTGGCCGATGCGCGCGACCTGACCGTCTCCGGTTATGACGCCGACGCTGTCCACGTGAACCTGCGCGTGCCGCCCGATCTGTTCATGTGGCACACCAAAGGCGCGCCCATCGATCTGCGCTACCGTTACACCGTGCGTCCGAAGACGGACCGCTCGTCGCTCAATATCAGCGTGAACAATGGCTTTGTCGGCGCGATGCCGATTCCGGCGGAGACGGCTTCCGTGTTCGAACTGAGCCATTACTTCGCGCACGTATTGCCGGACAAAACCGCCGAAGCGAGCCGCATGGTCTACATTCCGCCGCTGCTGCTCACGCCGCGCACGCAGCTTCGCCTGCACTTCTTCTACGACATTCCGAACACCGGCGAATGCCACGGGCGTCTGCTGCAGAACGTAGTGGGCGCAATCGATCCGAATTCGACGATCGACCTCTCGTCGTTCCCGCACTACATGGCGCTGCCCGATCTGGCGGCGTTCGCCAACAGCGGCTTTCCGTTCACGCGCATGGCGGACCTCTCCGAGACCGCCGTGATCCTGCCGAACGACGCCGATTCGAGTGACTACAGCCTGTATCTGCTGACCATGGGCCGCATGGGCGCGTCCACGGGTTATCCGGCGACCGGCGTGACCGTCGGCACTGCCGACGACGCCGACAGGTACGCCAGCAAGGACCTGCTGATTCTCGGCGCGCCGGGCAAGCAGCCGTTGCTGCAACGCTGGTCCGCGTCCATGCCGTTTTCGAGCGACGGCGACTCCCGCACGTTCCAGGTGTCGGACATCGTGTTCAAGCTCGAAGACTGGTGGCACGGCGAACGCGGTGTCGAACGCACGCCCGCGCGGGCGGACCTGACGCTCGTGAGTTCGAACGGCGACGCGCTGCTGACCGGCTTCGAATCGCCGTTGCAGAAGAACCGCAGCGCGGTGGCGCTGGTGAGCGCGGCCGGCCAGTCCGACGCGGACCTTTCCGCCGCTTTGCTCGACGCCGACGTGCTGCCGCAGATTCAAGGCGCGATGGCGGTGATTCACGGCCGCACCGTCACCATCACGTCGAACGGCGAAGCGTATTACGTCGGCCATCTGTCGCCGCAAGAGTATCTGCGCTGGGCGCTGTCGTCGCATCCGCTGCTGCTGATGCTGGGCGGCGTGCTCGCGGCGCTGATCATCGCGGGCCTGTTCTACCGGACGCTGCGCTCGATTGCCGCGCGTCGCCTGAGGGACTAATAGGATCGATATGCGGGTTCGAATCAACCGGAACATCACCAGAAAAACAGCCGTGGCGCTGATGCTGGGACTGCTGGCTTCCACGGGTTTCGCAAGCGTCATGAAAGTCGCGCAGAGTGGCGCCGCAGCCGGCGCATGCGGCGAATGGAGCGGCTATCGCACGTTCGTCGAACGCTTCGTCCAGGCCGACGGCCGCGTGATCGATTACTCGACGCCGACCCAGCAAACCACGTCCGAAGGCCAGTCGTACGGCCTCTTCTTCGCGCTCGTCGCGAACGATCGCGCCACGTTCGACCGGCTGCTGAACTGGACCCGCACCAATCTCGCGGGCAACCAGTTCGATACGCAAAACCTGCGCTTGCCGTCATGGCAATGGGGCAGAAAGCCGGACGGCTCGTTTGGCGTGCTCGACCCGAACTCCGCGTCCGACTCCGATCTGTGGATTGCCTACGACCTGCTGCAGGCGGGCCGTCTGTGGCACGAAGCCAGTTATACGCAACTCGGCGAGGCGCTCGCCGCGCAGATCGCACGCCAGGAAACGACTACGCTGCCAGGCGTGGGCCCGATGCTGCTGCCCGGACCGCAAGGCTTCAGGGAAGGCAGCGTCACGCGGCTGAACCCGAGCTATCTGCCGCTGCCGGTGCTGCGCTCGCTCGCGCACGAAGCGCCGGGCGGACCGTGGGCGAAGCTTGCCGACAGCGCGTACAGGCTGATCAAAACCACCGCGCCGCAAGGTTTCTCGCCTGACTGGGCCGCATTCCAGAACGGCCAGTTCGTGGTCGATCCGAAGAACGGCGACGTGGGCAGTTACGACGCCATTCGCGTGTATCTGTGGGCCGGCCTGACGTCGGCCGCCGATCCGCTCGCCAGACCGTGGCTCGCGTCGCTCGGCGGCATGCGCGCGAGGGTCGCGCAGACCGGCGTTCCGCCCGAGAAAGTCTCCTCCACGTCGGGCTCGGCAAGCGGCGAGGGTCCGTTGAGCTACTGGGGCGCGCTCGCGCCGTACTTCAAGTCGCTCGGCGACGAACACGGCCTCGGTCTCGCGCGCACGCATCTCGCCGCGCTCGACGCCAATGTGCCGGGCCGCGAACCGGTTTATTACGATCGTGTGCTGGGCCTGTTCGGCACGGGTTTCATCGACGGCCGCTATCGTTTCGACGAAGCAGGCCGCCTCGTGCCGAGCTGGAGGAATGCATGCGACTGAACGCTCTTGCGTTGTCCCTGCGCTTCGCGCTGAGCGTCACCGCCGCGTGCTGCGTCGCGACGGTGTCGCCGGATGCGCTTGCGCAGGCTTCGAAAGATCCGCTGAACGTGCTGATCGATCAGGGCAAGTACTGGCAGTCGCACCAGCGCGGCGACCTCGCCGAACAGGCGTGGCTCAAGGTGCTGCGTATCGATCCGAAGCAGCCCGACGCGCTATTCGGCATGGGCATGGTGCTCGCCGACCGCAAGGACGGTGCGGGCGCGCAGCAGTATCTGGCGCGCCTGAAGGCGGCCGCGCCGAACTATCCGAATATGGATGAACTCGGCCGCCGTCTCGGCGAATCGAGCGAGCGCGACCAGACCGTGAACGACGCGCGGCGGCTTGCACAAAGCGGCCAGAGCGCGAGCGCGGTGCAGGAATATCAGCGCGCGCTCGTCGGCAAGCCGGCCACGCCGGAATTGCAGCTCGAATACTACCAGGCGCTCTCCGCGACGCCGCAAGGCTGGGATCAGGCGCGCCGCGGACTCGAACAGCTGGCGCGTGACAATCCCGACGACCCGCGCTATGCGCTGGCTTACGCACAGCATCTGACGTATCGCGATGTGACGCGGCGCGACGGCATCGCGCGTCTGCAAAAGCTGGCGGGCGACAGCAACGTGGGCGCGTCCGCGAAGAAAAGCTGGCGTCAGGCGTTGTTGTGGCTCGACGCGCGGCCTTCGGACAACGCGCTTTACCAGGCCTATCTGCAGACCGCGCCGGACGACGCCGCGGTGAAAGCGCGCTTCGACTCGATGGTGCAGCAGGACGCGGCGGCACGCGAGCGTGCGCAGCAGAACTCGGCGGTCGACGCGCGCGGCCGGGTGATCGCGGACGGCTTCGCAGCGCTCGATCGCAACGACAGCGCCACCGCGCGCGCGAAGTTTGCGTCCGTGCTCGCCAACAGTCCGAACGACGCCGATGCGCTCGGCGGCATGGGTATCGCCGCGTTGAAGCAGGAGCATTTCGCCGAAGCCCGCAACTATCTGGAACGCGCGTCGCGCAACGGCAATCCGGCACGCTGGAAAACCGCGCTGGATAGCGCGACCTACTGGACCTACACGAGCGACGCGATCGGCGCGCGCAGCAATGGTGAATTCGCGAAAGCAAAGTCGCTATTCGAACGCGCGATCGCGCTGAATCCGTCCGACGTCACCGCGCAGGTGCTGCTCGGCGAAATGCTGCTGTCCAGTAACGACCCGGTCGGCGCCGAGCAGGCGTACCGGATGGCGCTGCGCCGCCAGGCCGACAACCCCGATGCGATTCGCGGGCTCGTCGGCGCGCTTGCCGCGCAAGGCCGCGGCGACGAAGCATTGCAGTTCGCCAATCAGCTGAACACCGAACAGCAGTCGAAGGCTGGCGGCATCAACCGTCTGCGAGGCGAGGCACAGGCCGCGCAGGCGCGCGCCGCCGAGGCGCGCGGCGATCTCGGCAGCGCGCGCAGTCTTTTCGAGGACGCGCTGCTCAACACGCCGGACGACCCGTGGCTGCGGCTGGACCTCGCGCGCATTTACGTGCGGCAGGGCGCGGTCGCGAATGCGCGCAGCATGATGGACGGCCTGCTCGCCGCGCATCCCGACATGACCGACGCGTTGTATGCGAGCGCGTTGCTGTCGGCGGAAACGCAGGACTGGGGCGCGGGTCTGGCCCAACTCGACCGGATTCCCGTCGCGCAGCGCACCGACGCGATGACCGTCTTGCAGCATCGTCTGTGGGTACATCAGCAAGCTGATCTCGCCACGCGCATGGCGAAGGCCGGGCAGCCGCAGCAGGCGCTCGCCACGCTGCACGCCGCCGAACCGGTGGCCGGCACGAGCCCCGAACTGATCGGCGTGCTCGCCGCCGCTTACCAGCAGGCCGGCGACCCGACCCGCGCGCTCGGTCTCGTGCGCAGCGCGATGAATGCCGCGCCGGGCAACACCGACCTGCTGCTGCAATACGCGGGTATCCTGTCCGCCACGCAACAGGAAACCGAACTCGGCATGGTGATGCGCCGGCTCGCGTCGATGCCACTGACGCCGCAACAGCGCACCGACTTCGGCAACCTGAATCTCGGCATCGTCATCAAGCAGTGCGACGTAGTGCGTCAACGCGGCGACCTGGCCAGCGCTTACGACGTGATCGCGCCGTGGCTCGCGGCGATGCCCGACAATCCCGATCTGCAAGCCGCGCTCGGCCGCCTCTACTCGAGCGCCGGCGACGACCGCAATGCGCTCGTCAGCTACCGCACGGCGCTGCAACGCAAGCCCGACGACCTGGCGCTGATCCAGGCGGCGATTCCCGCCGCCGTCGGCGCCAAACAGTTCGGCTATGCGGAGACGCTCGCGAAACAGGCGCTCGCTGCCGCACCCGGCGATCCGGGCGTGCTCGCCACGGTGGGCCGCATGTATCGCGCCGAGGGCAAGCTGTCGCTCGCGGCGACCTATCTGCAGCGCTCGCTCGTTGCGGCCAATACGCCGCTGATGGCCAATGCGCAGCGCAGCGGCTCCGCGAGCAACGTGCCGCGCGGCTGGGAAGCGGCGATGAGCCGGATCGGCGCGACGCCGCTGCCGGGCACCAACCCCTTCGAAGGCAAAACCGCTACCGTCACGGCAACCGACGCCGACAACGCCGCATTCGCCGGCGGCAGTTCCAACGCCGCGCGCGCTTCGCTTCCGTATTCGCAATCCTCCTTGCCGTCACAGACCGTGCCGAACTTTCCGCCGCCCTCGCAGCCCGCGCCTTACGTCGCTCCGTACAGCGCGCCCGCGCAGCCTTACTCGCCGAGCGGCGCACCGTCCGCGATGCCGTACAACGCGGCGCCTGCCGTCAATACCGGCGGCTATGGGCAGGAGAGCTATGGTTCCAGCCAGTCGGGCGCGCCGCTGCAGCCTTATCCGGGGCAAAGGCAGGCGCAATATCAGCAGCCGATGCAACAGGCGCCGCAACAGGCTTATTACGCGGCCGGTCCGCAGCAGGGCCAGTATCCGCAGCAGGCGCCTTATCCTCAGCAGCAGCCGTATCAGCAACCCTACGGCGCTCCGGATGGCTACGCGGCGACGCCGTGGCCAATGTCGCCTGCTGCGCGCGAAGCGCAGGCCAACGCCGGTTCCATGCAGCCCTACGCCACGTCGGAATCGGCCGCGCGGCGCGCCAGTAGCAAGAAGTCAGGCACGTCGAAGAACACCTCAGGTTCGCGGACTTACACGCAGCAGCCCTACCCTCAGCAGCAACAGCAGCAACAGCAGCCGCGCTACGCGCAGCAGCAGCCATATCAACCGTATCCGCAGCAGCAGCCGTATGCAAATCAGGGCTATGCGCAACAGCCTTATCAGCCGTACCCGCCGCAGCAGCCGTACGCGAATCAGGGCTATGCCGGCCAGCAGCAACAGCAGCCTTACATCCCTCAACCGCCTGCCGGTTACGCGCAGGCGTATTACCCGCAGACGCCCGGTGCTAACGGCGGCGGCAACTATGCGCAAGCCAACGTGGCGAATGCGCAAACACTTGGCGTGGCGGAAGAACTGGCGCAGGTCAATCGCGAGCAATCGAGCACCGTGTCGGGCGGCGTGGTATTCCGCAACCGTTCGGGCGAAGACGGCCTGTCGTCCGTCACCGATATCGAAGCGCCGATCCAGGGGCGCATCAAGGCGGGCAATGGTCACGTGATCGTGACGGCCACGCCGGTCACGCTCGACGCCGGCAGCGCGGCTGGCAACGTATCGACGCTCGCGCGTTTCGGCGCGGGGCTGTCTAACGCCGCATCGGCGCAGGCAGCGAAAGCGGGCACCAACAACTATGGCAGCCAGACCGCGAACGGCGTCGGCCTGTCGGTCGGCTATGAAGGACGCGGACTAAGCGCTGATGTCGGCGTGACGCCGATCGGCTTTCGCCAAACGAACATTGTCGGCGGCGCACAGTACAACGGCGCGATCACCGACAAGGTGTCGTACTCGCTGGCGGTTGCACGCCGCGCGGTGACGGACAGCCTGCTTTCCTATGCGGGTGCCCGCGACGCGGCGTCCGGCCTCGAGTGGGGCGGCGTGACGTCCAACGGCGGGCTGGGCAGCCTCGCCTGGGACGACGGCACGAACGGTCTGTACGTCAACGCCGCCTATCAGCACTACATGGGCACGAACGTCCAGAGCAACGACGCGTTCAAAGGCGGCGGCGGTGTCTATACGCGCCTGCTGAAGGACGCCGACCAGACGCTCACGGTCGGCGTGAACACCACGTGGATGCATTACACGGACAACCTGTCGTACTTCACGTACGGCCAGGGCGGCTACTTCAGTCCACAACAGTATGTGATCCTGAATCTGCCGGTCGAATGGTCGGGCCGCAACGGCGCGTTCACGTATGACGTGAAGGCCTCGATCGGCGTGCAGCATTACCGTCAGGATTCATCTAACTACTTTCCGCGCGACCCCGGCCTGCAAAGTGCGGCGGCATTTCAGGCCAGTTCCGTCGGCAACGGGGTGGACAGCAACGCGGTATACCCGGGCCAGAGCAAGACCGGCGTGTCGTATTCGATCAGCGCAGTCGGCGAATACCAGCTTGCGCCGCAACTTGCGTTCGGGGCGACGGCTTCGCTCGGCAATGCTTACGAATATCGTGAATGGCTCGCTGCCGTGTACCTGCGCTACAGTTTCACCAAACAGACCGGCGCGCAGCCGTTCCCGCCCGCGCCGCTCAGTTCGCCGTATCTGTCGTTGTCGAATTGATCGACGCTCTCCCGTGCACCGGCGGCGTCTGACCTTCACGCCGCCGGACGATCAGTCAAGCATCACGCTGCAGCCCGCTCCGTCGCATACCGGCGGCAGTGCTCCAGATAGCCCGCCTCGTGGCTGCTCACCAGTTCCACGATACTTTTCCAGAGCCAGCCAGGCGCATCGAGCGTCTTCGAACGATTCTTGCGCAACTCGGACAGCCACGCCTTGCGCCCTGCTCCGTCCATCTGCCGCGCATGCGCCTTGCCCACCACCAGCGCGAGAAAGCGCGCGGCCTTCATTGCTTCTTCCGGGGTCAGTTGCTCGATCGTCAGTTTCATGTCCTGCGGCAGCAGTTCACGGATGACCACTGCACGATCGTCGAGGCGGGCCGCGCGCATCCGGTCGCCGAGCGACGGCGACAGATGCCGCGCGCCTTCCACCACGCGCTCCGCGTTATCGCGCGGCATCCGCACACCCGCGTAACGCGGTGCGGCGGCCTGCACCGCCTCCTTGATATCCATCAGACACAGGTCGTCGCCATCCAGCGCGGCTCCGTCGACATCGAGCAGCACCGCATATCTCAGCCGTCCGAGCGAACTGCAACCCTTCACCCAGTAGGCGGCGTCAATAACATCGACGTGCGCATCGTCGCCCGCGCCGCGCAGCATCGTCGCGAGGCGCGCGAGCGACCCCTTCTCGAACAGCGTCTCGATCTCGCGCCGCTCGCTTTTCGCGAGCGGCCAGAAACGCGCGCCGAGCGGAATACTCGGCTTGATGTCCTCGATGCGCTCCTCCGCGAGATGCCGCCATGAACGGCGCACGGCCTCCTTCATCACGAGGCGCACGACCTCGGGCTTTTCCGCGTGAATATCGGCGTCGCCGGCGGATTCGTCGAATGCGCGTTCGTAGCCATCCGACAGCGCTTCCATCATCCGCACGGTCATCACACCTGGCAGATCGGAGCCCCGTGCCGCGACGGCGAGCGACAGACCGAGACGGATCAGGTCGTGCGCGGGATTGCCGATCACGGTCTGATCCAGATCGCGAATCTGGATTTCGACGCGCCCATGCGCGTCCGCAACCGGGCCGAGGTTGCCGGTATGGCAGTCGCCGCAAATCCAGATTGCCGGCCCTTCAGGCAACGCGTGGCTCTCCATCCCGTCGAGCCACTCATAGAACTTGCTGGTATTGCCGCGCACATACGCATGCGCGGAGCGCGCCATGCGTGCATTGCGGCGCGAGATCAGGTACGACTGGCGCGCGTCGGGTTTGGGGAGCTTGCTGATCGAATTCTTCTTGGGCATGTCGGCTTTCTTTATGGTTTGTGCGAGTGCAGCACGACTAGCATGAACCGCGCCTGGCCCACCGGATCAATAGGTTATCAGCCGGATAAACTTCCGAGCCAGCGCTTCGCGATCTTCGAGGAAACCCGCATGCCTGCGCGCGCCCCGTCATTGGAGCGCTCCGGTGGCCTACAATTGTCGCTGCCGCGCGTGCTCGAGTGCCGACCCGCGGCACACGGCTGATGCCTCGTCCCGCCTCCTGCTGATCGTTTCTGCGTTCGCGCGCGCCGGCAGAGTAGGGACATTTTCATTGACGTGATCTCCTGGAGCGCAACATGCCCTTTCCGGCACAAGATCATGGCTGCCCCGGCTGGCGCGGCGAGATGGCGCAGCGCATCAGCACGTTCGACTGGGCCGCCACGAGCCTCGGCGCGGTCGAACACTGGCCACGCAGTCTGACCGCCACCGTGCAGATGATGCTGGCTTCGCCCGTGCCGCTCGTGCTGCTGTGGGACACACCCGGCTACATGATCTATAACGACGCCTATTCGGTCTTCGCCGGCGGGCGTCATCCCTTTCTGCTCGGACGCCCCGTGGAAAGCGGCTGGCCGGAGGTGGCCGACTTCAATCGCCACGTCATGACCACGTGCCTTGCGGGCGGCACGCTGTCGTATCGCGACAAGGAACTGGTGCTGCTGCGTGAAGGCCGCCCCGAAGACGTGTGGATGGACCTCTACTACAGCCCCGTGCCGGATGACAGCGGCGCGCCCGCCGGCGTGATCGCAATGGTCGTGGAAACCACGGCGCGCGTCCTCACCGAGCGCTGGCGGCAACGGGCGGAGGCCGAATTGCAGGAAACCAACGAGCGTCTGCAACTCGCGCTGAACACCGGCGCGGTGCTGGGCACGTGGGTGCTGGACGTGCGTACCGGGCGCGTCAGCGGCGACGAGCGTTTTGCGCGCACCTTTTCCTTTGCGGTCGAGGAGGCCGCGAAAGGTGTCGACCGGAACGACGCCGTGCAGATGGTCCATCCGGACGACCGGGCGCTCAACGAGGAGCGCACCGTCGAAGCGATGCGCACTGGTCAGCCGTTTCGCGCCGAATACCGGATTCGCCGGCCCGACGGCGAATATCTGTGGGTACAGGCCAACGGCCGCTGCGAGTTCGACGAACATGGCGAGCCAACCCGCTTTCCCGGCGTGCTGATCGACGTGCACGAACGCAAGATGGCCGAGCAGTCGCTCAGACAGTTGACGGAAACGCTCGAACAGCGGGTCGCCGATGCACTCGCCGCACGCGCGTTCGCCGAAGAGCAGTTGCGCCAGGCGCAGAAAATGGAAGCGATCGGCAGCCTGACGGGCGGCGTTGCGCATGACTTCAACAACGTGCTGCAGGTCATCAACGGCAATCTGCAGATGCTCGCCGCCGACGCCGGCGACAGTCCGGCCACGCTGCGCCGCCTGTCCGCCGCCACCGACGCCGTCAAACGCGGCGCGAAACTCGCCGCGCATCTGCTTGCGTTCGCGCGCCGCCAGCCGCTTTCGCCGACCGTGCTCAATCCCCGCCGGCTTCTGGCCGGCATGAGCGAGATGCTGCGTCGTGCGCTCGGCGAAACCATCCGGATCGACACGCTGCTCAGCGACGATCTGTGGAACGTGCAGGCCGACCGCAACCAGTTGGAGAACGCGCTCCTCAATCTCGCGATCAACGCGCGCGACGCCATGCAGGCCGACGGCACGCTCACCGTGCGCGCCGGAAACCGCGTGCTCGACGCAGCGTTCTGCCATGACAAGCCCGAACTGTCGCCCGGCGCATACGTCGTGTTCTCGGTGACGGACACCGGCACCGGCATGGCGCCGGACGTGCTGCGACGCGTGTTCGAACCGTTCTTCACGACGAAGCCCGACGGCCACGGCACCGGCCTTGGTCTGAGCATGGTGTTCGGCTTCGCGCGGCAAAGCGGCGGCCACACCGTAATCGAGAGCGAGCCGGGGCGCGGCACGACCGTCTCGCTGTTCTTCCCGCGCTGCGACGAGCCGGAAACCCCCGAGGCGATGGACGACACCGCCGCGCCCGCGGGCGGCGGGGAAACGGTCCTCGTGGTCGAAGACGACGCAGACGTGCGGCTGACCGCTGTCGAAATGCTCGCGCAACTCGGCTACCGCATATTGACCGCATCGAGCGGCGATGCGGCAATCGAGTTCATCGACAGCGACGTGCCGATCGACCTGCTGTTTACCGATGTCGTCATGCCGGGCAAGATCAAGAGCGTCGAACTCGCGCGGCGCGCTGCCGCACGTACGCCGCCAGTGCCGACGCTTTTTACGTCCGGCTATACGCGCGACGAAATCGTTCACCACGGCAAGCTCGACGCGGGCATCACGTTGCTGTCGAAGCCATATCGTCGCGACGATCTCGCGCGCAAGGTGCGGGGCGTGCTGCGCACGGGCGTGGTCGATGTGAGCGGGAAAGACGGCGGTGCGAATGCACAGACTGCCGCCTGCGCGCCGGCTCGCGTGCTGCTGGTCGAAGACGATCCCGATTCGCGCGACGCGTTTAACGACCTGCTGGGCGCGCTCGGTCTCGACTGCACCGCTGTCGCAAGCGCGGAAGCCGCGCTGCCGCTTCTGCCCGCGCATCGCTACGACATCCTCTTTACGGATCTCACGCTGCCCGGCATGTCGGGCGACCAACTGGCGCGCGCCGCACTGCGCGAGCAACCGTCGATCCGCGTGTTGCTGGTCTCCGGCTACGGTCGCGGCGCGCAACTCGGCGCGTCGATTCCCAACGTGCGCGTGCTCGGCAAGCCGCTCGACATCGCCCAGTTGCGCAGCGAACTCGCACCGTGGATCGACCAGACCGAGGCCGCGTCCTGACGCGGCGTGCGCCGACCACCCCACGCAAAACTCATGGATATCCGCTGCGGCACCGCTGGCTGGACCGACAAGACACTGATTGCATGCAAGCGCTTCTATCCGCGCGGCTGCAGCAGCGCGGAGGCGCGGCTGCGCCATTACGCGTCGCAGTTTCCGCTAGTGGAGGTCGATTCGTCGTACTACGCGATGCCGTCAGCGAGCAACGCTCAGCTATGGACCGAGCGCACGCCCGCCGGCTTCACGTTCAACTTCAAGGCGTTTCGCCTGTTCACCGGGCATCAGACATCGCCGCAGGCATTGCCGCCCGACATCGCGATGGCGTTGCCGCAGGGCATGACCGGTCCGCGCAAGAAGAATGTGTATTACCGCGACATGCCCGGCGAGATTCGCGACGAGCTATGGCGGCGCTATCTCGAAGCGCTCGAACCGCTACGCGCGAGTGGCCGGCTTGGCGCGGTGCTGTTCCAGTTCGCGCCGTGGATCATGCGCGCGCCGGACGGCCTCGCGCTCGTCGAAGAATGCCGGGCGCGCATGGTGGGCTATCTGATCGCCGCGGAGTTTCGCAACCAGTCCTGGTTCGCCGAAGAACACGCCGCCTGGACGCTCGCCTTCCTGCGCGAGCACCGGATCGTGCATGTGATCGTCGACGCGCCGCCGGACGTGACCCGTCGCGTTCACACCGTGTGGGAAGCGACGCATCCGGAACTGGCGCTCGTGCGCCTGCACGGCCGCAATACCCAGACGTGGAATGCGACCGGCGCGGCGAGCGCCGCAGAACGCTTCGATTACGACTACAACGACGCCGAGCTGACCGAACTCGCTGAACCGATACGTGCGATTGCAACGCGCGTGGGCCGCACTCATGTGATCTTCAACAACTGCTTCGAGGATCAGGGGCAGCGCAACGCGCGCAGTTTGATCAGCATCCTGGAAGCGGGAGCCGCACCGCTTCTTTTTTAACCTGGCAGGCGGATGCAATGCCTGCTGGCCATACGGCACCCTCTTTTCCTGCCGCCGGCGCTAATGCGGCTTATATTGGTGTTACGGTTGCGCTCCCGCGGTGCGGGCACGCCCTGGTATGATGCTGATCGCGGTTTGCGCAGTGTGCGCACCGTTCGCTGTGTCATTCACGCAGTCATTTTTCATCGCGAGACCATCATGTCTGCCCCACACGACGACGTCCCTACACCCAGTGCCACCGATGCTGCCGCGGGCAAGGCGAAACGCAAGGTCATGCCGATTTCAGTGCGCAATCTGCTGATGGTTGCGGTCGGCGTCATCGTGTTCGCGATCGTGTCGTTCGTGGTGCTCTACAAACCTATTACGTATGGCGACGAAATCCCGAACTTCGGCATCATCCTGATGCTGACGGTGCCGGTGATCGCGGGCGTGGCGTTTCGCGTGGGACTGGACGCCTGGTTTGAGCGAGGCTGAACATTGCGCAGCCCTCGTCGCGCAAGAAGGCTGAGGATTGCCCGTTGTGCTGACGAATACTGGTCAACCCTGAGGAACGGATTGCACGAGCCAATCCGCTTTTGCATCATTGGACAACCGGCGATGCGGCACACGTCTACTCGTCCACTCCATTTCATGTGGCGCAGACGGCGTCTGCATGCGGCGACCCGGGATCGGCGGGAAGAACCAGGCGGCTATCGAGGCTAACAACGAGGCAAACATCGAGGCAAACATCGAGCCGCGCCGGTCAACCGCGGCGCGCTTGTTCAAGTCCGAATCGGCCGGTACATCACGTGGAATTGTCATCGGATAGTTACCATCGCGCGGAATGATGCTTGCTGAACAGCAAGAACACATGCTGGCGCCACAGCGCGCGCCGTATCCGGAGACACTCCGACACGCGCAGTCCAGCCGCCGGCCGACCGCCGCAAGGCGAGATCAATTCAAGGAGCCGAACCATGAACGAGGACCTGGAAGCCAGGATTCGCACGCGCGCTTACCACCTTTGGGAAAACGACGCCTCGCCGGATGGCCGTGCAGACGAATACTGGGAAAAGGCCAGACGGCAGCTGGAAGCCGAGGGCGACCCCGATCTGAACGCGCCCGCACCTGCTGTCGAACAATCGGATCAATACAACGCGATCGGCATGCGGGCGGAAGAGAGCGACAAATCCGAAGACATAGCGGACACTTGAGTGGTAGCGTTCGCGACCGTTCGCATCAGGCGAACCTGACCCGGAAATAGCGTCGGCCACGCGTCACAGCGCGAGCTGAAAAGCGGTGTGGCGACGCCCGGTTTGCCCCGTATTGTTATCGGACAAGTGCCATGAGTTATCACGATCTGGATCGGGAGATTGCCCACCTCGAACTTGTGTTCCGGCAGATTTCCACAAGCGATCGCATACCCCTCTCCTACTGGCGCGGCCGCTTGCGAATGCTGTCCTGCCATTCGCTGATGCCCGCGCAGCGGGCTCGCATCGAGCGGCTGGAAGCACAGTTGCATGCGCTGGAAGAACGCGAGGAAACCTTGCATGCGAGGCCGCGCACACGGGCGCAACAGGCAGCGCCGCGATGACCCTCTAGCCGCCTCGATATCCGCGCGACGTCTTTCACCCGGGCTTAAAAGACGTCGCGCGCCGCCGCTGTCAGCCGGTGAGAAGCCGCGCGCCCAAGGCCAGCACCAACGCCGGCACCATCACGATCACGCCCACCTTCAGAAACTTCATGAAGCTCACGTCCTCGCCTTCGCGGCGGATGGCGTTGAGCCACAGGATGGTCGCGAGCGAACCGGTGATCGACATGTTCGGGCCGAGATCGACGCCGATCAGCAGCGCGTCGATCACACGCTCCGGACTGTGCGCCTGCATCACCGTCGAGCTCGCGATCAGGCCGGCCGGCAGGTTGTTCATCAGATTGCTGACGAGCGCGATCGCGCCGCCCGCCCATGCCGCGCTCGCCACTTCGTCGTGCTGCGCGCCGTGTCGGGCGAGTGTGGCGAGCATGTTGATGACGCCGGTGTGATCGAGCATTTCCACCAGCACGAACAGCGCCGCAACGAGCGGCAGCACGCTCCACGAGATTTCGCGGATCATCGGCAGCGGCGACTTGCGCTCGAGGATCAACACCACCAGTGCGGTCACGAGGCCCAGTATCGCGGTCGGCAAGCCCAGTGCAATATCGAACGCGGACACGGTCAACAGGACGATCGCGGTCACACCGATACCGGCCAGCGCGACGCGTCCGCTTGACGACAGCGCGGTCGTTTCGAGATTCGCTTCACAGGTTCCCGTCAGCGCGCCGCGCTGGGTCCAGCGCAACAACACGTAAGTCGCGACGATCGACAGAATGGACGGCAGCGTGAAGCGCATCAGCCACGCGCCGAGCGCGGGCGTGTGATTGCCGTACAGCACGATGTTGGCGGGGTTCGAGATCGGCAGCACGAAACTCGCGGCATTGGCGATCAGCGCACAGACGAACAGCAGCGGCAACGGCGGCGTCCTGGCCTTTCTGGCTGCGGCGAACACGGCGGGCGTGAGTACGACCGCGGTGGCGTCGTTGGAAAGAAAGGCCGTGATGACGACCCCGACCAGATAGACCAGCAGAAACAGCCGGCGCGGCGAGCCCTGTGCGTGGTTGACCGCCAGCACCGCGACCCAGTCGAACAGGCCTTCGCGACGGCCCACTTCCGAGAGCAGCATCATCCCAAACAGGAACAGATAGACATCGGCGCCCTTGCCGATCGCCTCGAATGCGAGCCCGACGGGCAACAGCCCGAACAGGACCAGCAGAAGCGCGCCGGCCACCGCCCACACTGCCTCGGGCCATTTGAACGGACGGGTAATGACGCCGGCCGTCGCGGCCGCGGCAATACCCCAGGAGATAAAAGTGGAATTCACAGGAAGCGTCCAGGATTGGTTCAGTGGCGCGCCCGCTCGGCCAGTCGATGCATGGCTGCCCGGACGCAGCGCCGGTGTGCAGCATACCCGATCGATCACATGGCGCCGGCGCTGAATGGGCAAGTTGCATGCCCGATGGCCGCCTGCGCATCGACGTCGAACCTCCTGCTTCGCCTTCTTGCATTGCGCTTTTACGTTACCCTTCGATCTTCCTTCGCAACGAGTACGGATTCATTAGCATCACCGCTACAACAATCTGTTCCCGTCCACCCGGCTATTCAGCTTCTACTCGCATCCCTACTATCCGCACTTACCGGCGCAAGACCACGCACCCACCCAGAACACGAACACGAGTACGACTGAATGGATTCCCGTCTCCCCGTTCATCACCGCTATGGCGGCCCCGCGATCGCACTGCACTGGCTGATTGCGCTGCTGATCGTCGCTGGCTTCTATCTCGGTTGGATCATGACCGACATTCCCGGCTTCACGCCGACCAAACTCAAGTATTTCTCGTGGCACAAGTGGATCGGCGTGACGGTCTTCGCGCTCGCCGTGATCCGCGTGTTGTGGCGCGCCACCCATCGCGCGCCCGCGCTCGCCAGCGCAACGCCCATGTGGCAGAAGGCTGCGGCCCATCTCGTCCACGGCTTGCTGTATCTGCTGATGCTGGCGATCCCGCTGTCCGGCTACTTCTACAGTTCCGCGGCCGGCATTCAGGTGGTCTATCTCGGCGTCGTGCCGCTGCCCACGATCATCGGCCCGGATCAGGCACTCAAGGCCACGCTGCGCACGGTCCACGTGCTGCTCAATTACACGCTGCTCGTGCTGGTCGCACTGCATGTGCTCGCCGCGCTCAAGCATCAGTTCGTCGATCGCGACGGCCTGCTTGCGCGCATGGTGCCGTTCCTCAAATGACGCGAGCGCACGATTGGCTACAGCCTGTTGGCAATGAAATTCTCCGCAGTGCGCAATCAACGCACACGGGTTAGATAGGATGCGTACCACGATGAAAACGAACCCCTACTCCCTCGCCCGGCGCCTGGCCAGGTCCACCGTGGCCACCCTCGCCGCCTCGGCCGCCCTGGCGCTGGTTGGCGCCAGCCTCGCCCACGCCGATGTCGATACGTCGAAGAGCAGCGTCGTTGCGACGACGAAGCAGATGAACGTGCCGGTCGACGGCAAATTCAGGAAGTTCTCGGCGCAACTGAACTTCGATCCGGCCAGGCCGACTGCCGGCAGCGCCAATGTGTCGATCGACACTGCCAGCTACGACCTTGGCGCCGACGACTACAACAAGCAGGCCCAAGGCAAGGAATGGTTCGACAGCGCGACCTATCCGGCTGCGACGTTCGTCTCGAGCGCGATTGCGCCTGCGGGCGGCAACCAGTACAGGATCACCGGCAAGCTGACCATCAAGGGCAAATCGCAGACAGTGGTGGTGCCGGTCACGATCGCGAGCCAGGGCAATGCGCAAACCTTCGACGGTTCACTGCCGATCAAACGCTCGCAGTTCGACGTGGGCACCGGCGAATGGAAAGACACGTCGGTCGTGGCCGACGAGGTCGTCATCAAATTTCACATCGTCGCAACGAAGAAGTAATACGGCGAGCCTGCCGTACATCGAAGCGATGTCGCACTTTTGGAAAACCTGGAGAACATCTTGAAGAAATCGTTTTTGCTCGCCGCCGGCGCAATGGCTGCTGCACTGTCGTTCAACGCCATGGCCGCCGACACCTATCAGCTCGATCCGACTCACACGTACCCGAGCTTCGAAACGGATCACTTCGGCGGCATCTCGGTGTGGCGCGGCAAGTTCAAGAAGAGCAGCGGCACGGTGGTGCTGGATCGCGCCGCAAAGACCGGTACGGTCGACGTGACGATCGACATGAATTCGGTGGATATCGGCAATGACAAGCTCGACGCGGAACTCGTCACCGACAAGTTCTTCGACGCCGCCAAGTATCCGACCGCGACGTACAAGGGCACGCAGATCCGCTTCGACGGCGACAAGCCGGTGGAAGTCATCGGTACGCTGACCATGCACGGTATCACCCGCCCGCTCAATCTGAAGATCGAATCGTTCAAGTGCTTTACGAACCCGATGCTCAAGCGCGAAGTGTGCGGCACGGAATCGACCGCGACGTTCAACCGCGACGATTTCGGCGTGGACTTCGGCAAGACTTATGGCTTCAAGATGCAGACCACGCTGCATATTCAGGCTGAAGGCATCAAGCAGTAAGCTATGACGCCGGCGCGCGGTGCGTGTGGCGCGCGCCGCCTTTCATCCTTCTCGCGCACGCCACCTGTTCAAACGCCTAGCCGCCCGCAAGCGAACGGAAGTCATCCACGCTTTCCGTGTACGTTCCCGTCTGGCCGTTCGAAGTCACCGTGATATTGACCGTCGACGTATTCGACGCCGTGATGGTCTCGACGGTGTCGCTCGTCGACAGCTGAATCACGCCTTGCTGCACATTGCCGCCGCTGATCGTCACCGGCGTGGGCGTCGCGACGTTGAACGCCAGCACAGCATCCGCCGCGCTCACGCTGATATTTCCGCTGGTCGCGAGCGTGTCGGTCGACGGGTCGACGCCGTGCACGCGCGAGTAGGTCAGCGACGTGATCGTGATGTCTCCGCTGATACTCCCTGAAGCCGCCTGCTGCGTGCGGTTGAGCGTTACCGTCGGCGCGCTTGCGGTCGTCGTCGTGACGCCCGTCTTCGCGTTATAGCTCATCGTAAAACTGACCGTGCCGTTCACGACGGTCGTGCCGTTGGACGAGGTGAGCGTCAAAGCGTTGGCGGTTTCGACGGCGCTGTACGACCAGTCGTTCGCCGTGCTGCCCACCACACCCTGCGCACTCTGGATCTGCACGCTGACCGTGCCGGTCACCGATGCGTCGGACGCCACGCCAGGCGCTTTCACCTGACCCGTACACTGATTGAAGCCGACCGTCGCGGTCTCGCCGGCCTGAATGCCGGACACGCCTGCGTTCGACGTGACGACGCCGACGGTCCCGCTGGAGGGGCAGGCGGTCGTGGTGCTGGCGGTGCCGGCGCTCACGCCGCTCACGAACGACTGGACGACCGAAGTGTAAATAGCCGCGACGCCGGGCCCGGACAGCATGCCGAACGCGCCGGCATAACGTGCAACGTGTTCGCTTTGTACCGCCGACGAGAGTTTCAGCACGCTGGGTCCGGCGCTCGCGCTGCTACCGCCCGAACCGCCGCCGCACGCGCCAAGCAGAACCGTTGCGGCCGCAACCATTGCGGCGAACATCGGTCGTGAAGTTTGAAACAAAAGCATAAACGCTCCAAATCCAGAAAGCCGGTCGAGCAGAAGCCCGACACGTAGACACAAAGCGCAGCGCGCTTCCATTGATCGAGGGATCCGTCGTTCCGTTGCAGCGTGGCGTGCATGTCGGCCGGTCGGTCCATCACGACCATTATCAACAGGCTTTTAAAAGTGCAATTGAGCGATTAGCCGTTCAAAAGAAGCCTAATCTGGCCGATATCGAATGTTGAATCGACTGTTTTGCAGGAGTTACCGGGTCATACATTCCGCTTGTGCTGCGCATGAAAACTTGAACGCGAAGAGTCGCCATAAGCGGGCTCTATTTATCGATTTGAACTGAGTGCTTACACCGTAAAGTCGCCGACACGGAAACAATCCTTGTCGGGAGATGGAGCGGTGACTCAGGTAAAAAATGCGGCCCTGGCCGCTGTAGTACTGTTGTTGGCGGGAGCCGTGCAGGCTCAGGAAGTTTATGTGCATGGGGGAACGCTGGGCGCAGGTGTCGGCGCGGCACTGCCGTTGACATCGTGGGCAGGCGTGCATGCGGAAATCGAAGGGCTGGGGTTTTCGCACTCGGTCAATGTGGACGATAACCAGTACGACGGACATCTGAAGCTCTTGCAGGGCGGCCTGTATGTCGATCTGTTCCCATTCAGTTCGAGCGGCTTTCGCGTAACGGCGGGCGCGCTGATCAACGACGACGAACTGACGGCCCACGCGGTACCGAACGCACAAGGCAACTACAAGATCGGCGATGACTTCGTTCCGGCGGTGGGAGCCGCACCTTCTGCGACAGCGACGCTGCCGCGTGTGATGCCCTATCTCGGGATCGGCTACGGGCACAAGCCGGTATCGAAGGGTTTTGGATTGACGGTCGATCTGGGCGTCGCGTATGGCCGCCCGCACACGTCGTATAACGTGCCGGCCATTTACTCGCTCTTTACCACCCAGGCCAACATCGACGACGAAGAACAGAAAATCAGCGACAAGGTCGAGCGATACAAACTTTACCCGGTCGTGCAGATCGGCGTGTCGTACCGCTTCTGATCACTGCACGTGCCCGCTCCATGCAGGTACGCCCCTTGCGCGTCATCCGGTGCACCATTTTTCAAGGAGGCAGTGATGGGCTCAATCAATCCTCAGGGTGACAATCAAAGCGGCGCAAAGGTAGTGGGCAGTGGCGTGGGCGACGGTCCGGGGCCGGACGTCATGGCCGCGGCCACGTTGAGCGGCAATGAAGTGTATTCATCGGACGGCGAACACGTCGGCAAGATCTCGGACATCATGCTCGACGTACGCAGCGGAAAAATTGCTTACGCGGTGCTGTCCGAAGGCGGGTTCCTCGGAATGGGCGCGACGCTTCATGCGATTCCGTGGAGCGCGCTGACACTCGACACGGATCAGAAGTGCTTCCATGTCGACCTTACCGCGCAACGGCTGAAAGACGATCCCGGCTTCGACAAGGATCACTGGCCGTCGATGGCCGACGCTCAATGGGGCACGTCGACGCACAGTTATTACAACCGTCAGCCGTACTGGGTCGCCACGCAGGAAGTGGTAGAAATGGATCCGGACGTGCAACCACGGATCGAGCACTAGACTGACCGGGCGATCTTGCTTCGCGTTAAAGCGTGACGCGATCGCCCGCACAACTGAGAATGCCGCCCGCGTAGTGACGACACTCGCGGGCGGCATTTTTGTTGTTCCGACTGCGGGTCAGTGCAGGTCGCCCCGCACGTCATCGGATGAAACGACATTGCCTGCGCTATCGACGATCGCGACGGTATTGGCTGTTGCCTGTGCCGATACGTCGTCCGCCGCGACCAGCAGGCGCTCGGTGTTCGCGTTCGCCTGATTGGCAAACGACCCGCTCGCGGCGTCGACCATTTCAGCGAACGTGCGCAGCGAGTTCTGGAAGCGCTCCTGCATCGCCGAAAAAAGACCGAGCCGGGTTTCCACGGCAATTTCCTCGACGTGGCGCCAGTAGGCGAAAGTCTTCTTGATCGTGGCCGGAAATTGTTGCGATTGAAGGTCAATCGCTTCGCTCATCGACCGGGCAGAGAGTGCCGCATGGGCGAGCGCCTGCTGCTCGGACAGCGAAGTCTTGACGGTCTGCAGGTTCAGTTCGATCACTTTTTCAATGCCTGACATGGCTTCCGCAGTGCAATCGAATGTGCCTTCCACCGCACTGTTTCGTTGACGCGATGAGATCTGGTTCAGGGTGTCAGCGTACATAGAAGCTCCGATGTGATGAGGCGCAAGACGCCAGAAAAAAAGTTATGCGATAGATGCCGACCGGCGGCGCAGCAGCGAAACTAACCAGCCACTGCAACCGCCGGTGGATACAGTTACTTCGTGACCGCCGCATCCTGACCGGCGCCCAGATCGGCACCCGTGACGGGATCGCTTTCCGTCGCGGAGGCCGTGCGTGATGCCAACGCGCTCAGCACTTCCATATCCTTCTCCGTCACCTGAACGCTGGCGAGACCGTCGCCGCCGTCCACTGCCGGCTGTGGCGTCTCGACGAACTCCCATTCCGGACCCTGATTCCACGGGCCGCGCGGCGAATCATCGCCATCGGACATGTTGTAATAGACGTTCGTGAACTCAGGCACGCCGGGAATCTTGCCCTGCGGGAAATTCGGCTGGATCGAATGCAGCGCTTTCTCGAACGACTTCTGGTGCGCGATCTCGCGTGTCATCAGGAAGCCGAGCGTGTCGCGGATGCCAGCATCGTCGGTGACATTGATCAGTCGCTCGTAGACAATCTTTGCGCGCGCCTCGGCCGCAATGTTCGAGCGCAGATCCGCGGTCGGCTCGCCGATCGTGTCGATATACGCTGCGCTCCACGGCACCCCGGCCGAGTTGGTCAACGCCGGGCCGCCGCCATACAGCAGTGCCGTCACGTGTGAGTCATTACCGCCGCCCGTGAGCGAACGGTAAAGCTCCGCCTGCTCTTCCACGGCTTCGGCAAGTTGGCCTTTCGCACCCTTGTTGAGCATAGCCACAATCGACCCAATGATTTCGAGGTGACTGAGTTCTTCCGTTGCAATATCAAACAGCATGTCGCGCCGGCCCGGATCGTCTTCGCTGACCGCCTGAGTGAAATAACGACACGCTGCGGCCAGTTCTCCTTGCGGGCCGCCGAACTGCTCGAGAAGCAGGTTCGCGAGACCGGGGTTCGGCGCTGCTACACGGACGGTATATTGAAGTCGCTTGTTGTGCACAAACATCGCATTTCTCCAGAAATAGATTGTGGGTTCCGTCAGGGATGTGGCCCGCGCATGGCACAGCCCGTCTCTGACAGACGCCGCTCAGTTGGAAACCGGCTAGGCGGGCAAGGACGATCGCACCTGCGGAATGTCCTCGACCCTGGTCTCAGAGCGGATGCTCTGGCGTGATGTGCGCGCAGGAACGCAAAGAAATGGCCTGCGCCAACCACTCCGCACGGGGCATGCCTGCGAACCCGGAAAAATTCAGGGGCAGGTCCATGCGCTTGGCGGTGGCCCCGGGCGGCTATAGCAGACGCAGGGTGTCGGGGTCGGGCTCGCCGTCGAAATATTTCCGCAGCGCTTTGGTAAATACGTCGTTCTCTGGGGTCGCGCGTTCGAAGAGCGTCATCGAGGAACGGAATTTCAGGTAATCCGGGTAGCCGAAGATGTCTTCAATGGACCGGCCGGATACCGCGTTGACGAGCTGCGTGGTTTCCTGCAAGCGTGCGCGAAGCACTGGATGCTGCATGTAGGCGCTAGCCTCCGCGAGCGACGCAATGGCGAAGCGCTGCGCCATCGAACTCGATCCCAGGCCGCGAAGCTGCGGAAACACGAACCACATCCAGTGGCTGCGTTTGCGGCCGCTGCGCAATTCCTCGCACACGTCGGCGTAAAGCGGATCTTGCGCAACGACAAAACGCTGGAGTGTGTATGGGTCGTCCCTATCCGTACTCATTTTTGTACTCCTTGCAGGCTTGTGCAGATTCAGTCTGCGCAGCATGTCGCATACCCCCCGGCGCGACGCGCGCAAGGCTCGCTTTTTGCTCCACACCAAAACACGTCAGGCGAGCACATCATCATGGACATCCTGCACCGCAAAGCGAGCGTCCCGCCCTCTCAGCCCATCAAGCTGACGACGATCGCGAAAGAAGCGATTGAGCGTTTCTCATCCGATCGATGCGCAATGATGGGCGCGAGCATCGGCTTCTACTCGGCTTTTTCACTCGCGCCGACGCTGCTGATCGTGCTGGCGATCGCTGGCTGGTTTTTCGGCGCCGATGCCGCACAAGGTCAGTTCTTCGCGCAGATCCGGCAAATTCTCGGACCCGACGCGGCGAGCGCCATGCAGGGCGTTGTTCAGCATGCGCATCGTTCCAGCGGTAGCGGCCTGGCCGCGGCGTTTTCCGTCGTGTTGCTGCTGGTCGGTGCATCGGCTACGTTTTCCAGTCTGAACACGGCGCTCGACGTGGTCTTCGCAGCCAGGTCTCCGAAAGGGCTCGCGGGCCTCGCGTTGATCGTGCGAGCACGCCTCGTGTCGCTGGGTTTATTGATGGGGCTCAGCTTTTTGCTGGTGGTGTCGCTGGTGCTCGACGCGGCCATCCAGACCGCCGGCAGTGCAGTCTTCGGTAGCTCGACGCTGAGTGTGATTGCTGACGTCACGCAGTCGATCTTCGGCCTCGTGGTTCTTGCTTTCGGCCTCGGCGCGCTGATCAAATGGCTGCCCGATACCCGCGTGAGCTTTCGTCCGGCGCTGGTAGGCGGTGCAGTGGCTGCGGTGCTTTTTACCGTGGGCCGGCATCTGTTCGGCTTCTATCTCGCGCACGCCGGCACCGCGGGTGCGTTTGGCGCGGCCGGATCGCTTGCGGTGCTGATGATGTGGCTATATTTCTGCGCCATTGTTTTTCTGTTTGGCGCCGAGGTCGCGTCGGCCATGTCGCAAAAGCCGAAGGAGAGCGACCCCGCCGACGTCAAGGCACGTCTAAGCGTCTCGCATTGATCGCCGTCGCGAGCGCGACCGCACGTCGAACGAAGTCGCGCCCATCACACCGGCACGAGTCGATACCCGTGCCGGAGGAGGCGCTGAAAAACAGGCAGACGCAGCGAACGCCCGGAGTCGTCTACGCTCGGCGCTTGAACGTCACATGGAGGCACTCATGGCACCGCATCGAATCATGTTCATCCGGCACGCGGAGAAGCCCGACGCGAGCAGCGGAACCGGCATCGACGCAGACGGCAAACCCGATGAAGAAAGCCTCGCGGTACGCGGCTGGCAGCGCGCCGGCGCACTGGTGCGTTTCTTCTGCCCGGCCGAGGACTCCCACGCCACGCAGCGGCGGCCGGGCACCGTGTTTGCGCCCGGCACCGGTCCCGCCAGCGAGAGCAGGCGCGCCATGCAAACCGTTACCCCACTCGTCGCGAAGGTGCGAGAAACGTCGAAGGTGGAGTTCATCACGACTTACCTGAAAGACGATGGCGAAGCGCTGATGAAAGACGTGCTCACGCGTGCGGGCGTCGTGCTGATTTCATGGGAACACAAGGTGCTGCCGACGCTGATCGGACACATGCCCGGTGCGCCGGCCGTGCCGTCGAAGTGGCCGGACAAGCGCTTCGACATGGTGTGGGTGCTAGATCGCGATGACGACACATGGTCGTTCTCGCAACTTCCGCAACTGCTGCTCGCGGGAGATTCGGACGAGCCGATCCGATAGCATGTGGCGCGATGCGCGATCGACACGCACTCGGGCACGCAATCGGGCACGCAATCGGCGCGCACTGACCTCCGTTCACCAGGGCACCACGCGCCCGAGGTAATCCACATAATGCAGCCCGCTGCGTCCCGCATGGGTGTCGATCGTGCTGACCAGATTCGGAATGCTCTCTTCAATGGTCAAACGCGCCTGCGGGCCGCCCATATCCGTCTTCACCCATCCGGGCGCCATTAACAGGAGGGTCCGCGGATCGTCCGGGTGGCGCGCCGCGAAGCTGCGCATGAACATGTTGAGCGCCGCCTTGCTGCCGCGATAGACCTCGTAATGGCCGTTGGTGTTGTTCGCAACGCTGCCTTGGCCCGACGACATCACACCAATCGTTCCGTATGGCCGCACGAGGTCCTGAAACGCCTCGATGACCCGCATTGGACTCAAAGAATTGGTCACCATCACGCGCACGAATTCGTCGGTCGAGACATCGGCAATCGTTTCCCGATCGTCGTTTTTCACGCCGGCGTTCACGAACAGCAAGTCCAGCTCGCGACCCGCGAGACGCGCATGGAGCGCGGCAACCTGCTCGGGCATCGTCACATCGACAGTCTCGACTTCCAGCGCGCGGTGCGCGCCTGCCGACAGTTCGCGCAATCGCGCTGTCGAGCCTTCGCGGCCGGTGGCGATAACGCGCCAGCCGCGTTTCAGATATTCCTCGACCATCGCCAGTCCAAGCCCGCGCGATGCGCCGATCAGAAGGACGGTTTTTTGCGCAGAGACGTCCTGCATGGTTGCTCCTTATGAGTGAGGCCGCCTTGCAACGCACTCGTCAGCGGTTCGATCGCGGCCGGTACATTCAATATATCGACGGCGAGGCCACGGCGGAAGACGCGGCATCTGCACGTATAAGCTGCACGGGACGCCATGTCCGGATCGCCCATGCTACGATCGGCGCATGCCTGAACCCGACCTGAATCTGCTCGTTGCACTCGACGTCCTGCTTGCCGACGGCAGCGTCGCGGGTGCCGCTCGCCGGCTAGGTCTGAGTGCTTCCGCGATGAGCCGGACGTTGACGCGGCTTCGCGACGCGACCGGCGATCCACTGCTCGTGCGCGCGGGGCGGCGCATGGTGCTGACACCTCATGCGCAGGCGTTGCGCCAACGCGCGCAGAACGCCGTACACGAGGCGCGCGCCGTTCTACGTCCGTCGGTCGCGGAGCCGGATTTTTCGACGTTGCAGCGCACCTTCACCGTTCGCGCCAATGAAGGCTTCGTGGCGGCGCTCGGCGGCCCGCTGATCGCCGCCACGCGTGCCGTCGCGCCGCATGTGCGCCTGCGCTTTGCGTCCAAGCCCGAGAAGAGCGCGGCGCACTTACGCGATGGCTCTGCCGATCTTGAGATCGGCGTGCTGGGTAAGATGGGTCCGGAAGTCCGGGTGCAGGCGTTGTTTCGGGATCGATTCGTCGGCGCGGTCAGAGCGGGACATCCGCTTTCGCATCTGCGTGATGTGACCACCGCGCAATACATCGCGTTCGGCCATGTCGTCGCATCGAGAAGCGGCCGCACACACGGACCGGTCGACGATGCGCTCGGCGCGCTCGGCATGGAGCGCACGATCGTCGCCGTGGTGCCGAGCTTTCTTGCCGCGCTTGCGGTGGCGCAGGCTTCCGATCTGATCGCCCTCGTGCCCGCGTCTCTGATGCGCGCCCAACCCGCGTCCGCCGGCGTGCATGTTTTCGAACTCCCGACGGCGACCGGCGAAATTACCGTCTCCCAGATGTGGCATCCGCGCGTCAAGGTGGACGCCGTGCACCGCTGGCTTCGTCAATTGACGCTAACTGTTTGTCGCGAACGACTGGGGACATGACGCACGGGGATTTAGCGAAAGCCTGCGGGCACTTCATCTGCGCAGCCAAGGTACTGTTACGCTTTGGCGTGCCGCCTGCCACCAGAACTGCCATCAGAATTGCCGCCAGCCTGCCGCATGCCTGCTGTCTCTGCCCTGCCTTCCATCCATCTGTTTCAGTGATCCATGAGTTCTGTCAGCCGACGCATTGCGCACCTCGACATGGACGCGTTCTACGCGTCCGTCGAACTCCTTCGCTATCCTGAACTGCGCGGCAAGGCGGTCGTGATCGGCGGCGGCCGCAGCGGCACACCGGAGCTACTGGAAGACGGCACGCGCCGCTTCGCGCGACTGCGCGATTACGCGGGACGCGGCGTCGTCACCACGTCCACGTATGAGGCCCGCGCGCTTGGCGTGTTTTCGGCGATGGGCATGATGAAAGCGGCCATGCTCGCGCCGGACGCGATCCTTCTGCCGACGGATTTCGACTCGTATCGACACTACTCGCGGCTCTTCAAGGCGGCCGTCGCCACCTTCACGGATCAGATCGAAGATCGCGGCATTGACGAGATCTATATCGACCTGACCGACGTGCCGGGCGAGCCGCACGAGATCGGCGCGCGCATCAAGCAGGCGGTCAATCAGGCAACCGGTCTCACGTGTTCTATTTGCGTGGCGCCGAACAAGCTGCTCGCCAAGATCGGCTCCGAACTCGACAAGCCCGACGGCCTGACCATCCTCACACCCGCCGACGTGCCGCTGCGCGTGTGGCCCTTGCCGGTGCGCAAGGTGAACGGCATCGGGCCGAAGGCGGCGGAGAAGCTGACGGCGCTGGGCATCGCCACGGTCGGCGATCTCGCGGCGGCGGACGCGGCGCGCCTGCAGAACAACTTCGGCCGCAGCTATTCAGCGTGGCTGCTGGAAGTCGCGCAAGGGCACGACGAGCGGCCGGTGGTGGTCGGATCGGAACCCAAGTCGATGAGCCGCGAGACGACCTTCGAACGCGATCTGCATCCGCGCCATGATCGTCCGGCGCTGTCGAGTGCATTTACCGGCTTATGCGTGCGCGTGGCGGAAGATCTCGTGCGCAAGGGCTATGTGGGCCGGACCGTGGGCATCAAGCTGCGCTACGACGATTTCCGTACGGTCACGCGCGATCTCACACTCGACGAACCCACCGCCGACGCGGCCGAGATCCGCCGCGCGGCGACCGAATGTCTGCGGCGCGTGGAATTGAATCGCAAGCTGCGCTTGCTAGGCGTGCGGGTGAGCGCATTGACGCCGGCCAACGCGCAACCGCTCAGGCAGCGCCGGCCGGTTCAGGCCGATTTGCCCTTCACGAGCGACGAGTAAGCGGGCGTGCCCGCCGTAACCGCCGGCGAGGAACGCAGCGTGGCGCCGTCGGCCCCGGCCTGAGACGCCGCCACGGAAAACGCGAACGTATTGATCCCGTTTTCACTTCTCACCGACACCCCGCCGCGGTGCATCTCCGCAATCGCCTTGACGATCGCAAGGCCGAGGCCGTGGTTTTCTCGGCTATTGGTGCGCGACGCCTCCGCGCGATAAAAACGGTCGAACAGATGTTCCAGCACATCGGGCGCAATGGGCCGGCCCGGGTTTGCGACTTCCACACGCACCTGGTCTTCATCGCGCAGGATCGTCACCGTGATGCGCGCGCCCGGTTCGCAATGCTGGATCGCGTTCATCAGCAGGTTCGTGCATGCGCGGCCGAACAGCGAACGGTTCACGCGCGACAGCGCGTCGCCATGCAATTGCGCGTGAACCCGCGCTTCTTCGAGCGGAATCTCCAGAAACTCCAGGGTGTGCGCCACTTCCGCGGCGAGCGACACTTCCACCAGACCCGTTGCGCGTTCGCCCTGATCGGCACGCGCGAGGAACAGCATGTCGTTGATGATCGCGCGCATCCGCTCGAATTCTTCGAGATTCGATTGCAGCGTATGGCGCAGATCGTCGACGGAACGATTGCGCGTCAACGCCACCTCGGTCTGGCCGATCAGGATCGTGACCGGTGTGCGCAGCTCGTGCGCGACGTCCGCGTTAAACGATTCGAGACGCCCATACGCGCCATCCAGCCGTTCGAGCGCCCCGTTGAACGAGTTCGCCAGGTCATTCAGTTCGAGCGGAAGAGAGGCCGTATTCAGACGCTGTGAGCGGTTGTTTGGACTGACGGCGGACGCGTCGCGCGTGAGACGCGTGAGCGGCGCGAGACCGAGCCGCGTCACCGAATAGCTGAGCAGCAGCACGGCCAGGCTGCCGAGCGCGGACAACGCGGCAAGTGCCGAGCCGAACACGCGCATGGTGCGCACGTTGGGCGAATAGCTCGCTGCCACCTGCAACTGCACGGGCGGCCGCGCACCGTTGGCGGGGATCGTCGCCGTGGCGGTGAGCATGTCCTGTCCGCCGCCCGCCGGCGTGACGCGCGTATAGCCGCCTGGCCAGCTCGTTACCACGTTGCCGTCCACCGGCTTGCCGTAATGAAAATAGGGATCCGCGCCCGACACCGAATATGTGGTGCTGTTGTCGTGCGGCGTCATGTCCGTGAGCTTTTCACGCGCCATGCGCCACTTCTCGGGCGTCACGGCGTGATAGACGATGATGCGCGCGATCTGCGCGCGATCGTCGAGCGATTCACGCAGATGGTGTTCGAGCTGCGTGCGCAGCACCAGAAAGAGACCCGTGCCGACCAGCGTAAAGACGGACAACGCGACGAGCGCGAACATCAGCGCCAGCCGGCGGGCGATGGATCGGTTCATGATTGCTCCGCCTCTTCACGCACTTCGAGAACGTAGCCCATGCCGCGCACCGTATGCAGGAGCTTGGACGGAAACGGGCCGTCGAGCTTCGCGCGCAGACGTTTGATCGCGGTTTCCACGACGTTCGTGTGGCTGTCGAAGTTGACGTCCCAGACGAGTTCGGTAATCGCGGTTTTCGACAGAATGTCCCCCTGCCGGCGCGCGAGCACGCTCAGCAACTGGAACTCCTTGGCGGTTAGATCGAGCCGTACGCCGTCGCGGGTCGCGCGCCGTCCAATCAGATCGACGAACAGATCGCCGACCGAAATCAGCGTGGACTCCTGTGAGCGGGTGCGGCGTGCGAGCGCATGCAAGCGCTCGACCAGTTCGAGGAACGAAAAGGGTTTGGTGAGGTAGTCGTCGGCGCCTTCGCGCAGGCCGCGCACGCGATCGTTCACGTGGTCGCGCGCGGTGAGCATGATGACCGGCGTGGACTTGCGCATGCGCAGCGCCTTGAGCACGCTGAAGCCGTCGCGCCTCGGCAGCATCACGTCGAGCACGATCACGTCATAGTCGAATTCGGTGGCCAGATGCATGCCCTCCTCGCCGTCGAGCGCGACGTCCACGACCCAGCCCTGCTCTGTCAAACCGGAACGTAGGTAATCCACCACCTTCAGTTCGTCTTCAACGATCAGCAATTTCATGCGCGTCCCCTTGTATGTGAATTATACGAAACGCCTTGCAGGCTTTCCCTGCATGCCGCGCTGGGCGCTGCTGTGTCATGGGCCGCCATCGGCTCACTCGGCATGAGCGATCGCCTCGCTCTGCTCCTTTCCGTCTGGTCGCAGGTTGCGCGGCGAAACGTTGGCCTCGGGCGCGCTGCCTTGAGACGCATTGTCGTGTGGCATGTTGCCTTCGGGCATGTCGCCTTGACGCGCATTGCCTTGAGGCGTATTGCCTTGAGGTGTATTGCCTTGGGTCGCGCTGCCTTGACGCGCATTGCCTTCAGGCGCATTGCCTTCAGGCGCATTGCGCTGCGGGGCAATGCTGGTGCCGGAGAGCGCCATGTCCGCATCGGTCCATCCCCCGCCCAGCGCCTTCACGAGCGACACCGACAGCGTCATCTGCTGACCGTGAATCTGCACGTCCTGGCGCTCGCTCGTGAGCAGCGACTGCTGTGCGGTGATGACGTCGAGGAAAGCGACGAGGCCGCCCGAATAACGGTCGTTCGCGAGCGACAACAGCCGCTGCGAATCAGCAACCGCGGCATGCGACTGCTGCGACGCGTTATCGAGCACCGAAAGCCCCGTGATGCCATCCTGCACCTGCTGGAACGCATTGAGCACGGTTTGCCGGTAGTTGGCCTCGGTGGCCTTATAACCTTCACTCGCATACTGCACGTTGGCGGCGCGGCGGCCGCCGTCGAAGAGCACCTGGCCGACGGCCGCGCCAAGCGTCCACATCAGCGTGGGCGCGCTCAGCAGGCTCGCGAACTGCGTCGCCTCCCAGCCGATACTCGGCGTGAGCGTGAGACTCGGGAAGAAGGCCGCCTTGGCGACGCCGATCTGCGCGTTTGCCGCCGCCATCGCCCGCTCGGCCGACGCAATGTCCGGCCGACGCTGCAACACGTCGCTCGGCAGTCCCAGCGGAATGGCCGGCACCTGAAGGTTGACCACTTTCGGATCGATCGAGAACTGCGGCGCCGGCACGCCGACCAGCGCAGCAATCGCATGCTCGTATTGCGCACGCTGGTTGAGTAACAGTTGCGCCTGCAAACGGGTGGAGTCGAGCAGCGATTGCTGCTGCAACACGTCGAGCCCGGAGACCGAGCCGAGATCGTGTTCGGTGGTCACATAGTCGAGAGCCTTCTTCTGCAGGACCACTGACTGGTTCAGCACGTCGATCTCGGCATCGAGCTCACGCAGCGAGAAGTAATCGGTGGCGAGGTCGGTGGTCAGGACGAGGCGCGCGTTGGCGAGGTCGTCGCCGGACTGCTGCGCGGAGGCGACGGCGCCCTCCACTTCGCGCCGTATCCGGCCGAACAGGTCGGTGTCGTAGTCGATCGTGGGGCCGAGCTGGAAATTGTTCTGCACGGTCGACGTAGTCGGCGTCGCGTAATTGGTGAGCGGGCGGCTCTGCGAAATCCGAAAGCGCGAGCCGGCCGCGGCGAGATCCACTTCAGGCACCTGTAGCGCCCGCGTATTGGCAAGCGTCGCTCTGGCCTGCGCATAGTGTGCGCTCGCCGCAGCGAGCGTCTGATTCTGCGCGAGCGCCTGGGTTTCCAGCGTGGCGAGCGTGACGTCGCCGAACGCGCTCCACCACTCGGGCGAGATCGGCGCGTGCGACGGCTGCGCGAGACGCCAATACGAGTCGGTTTGCCACGCGGGCGGCACCGCGGCCTCGGGGCGCCTGTAGTCGGGCCCGACGGTGCATGCGCCCAGCAGCGCTACGGCCGCCGTCGCGGCAAGCGTGACGATAGCCCGGCGCAGAGCGGTCTGCCGCACGATCACGACGCCCCCTTGCCGTTTTTCTTCGGCTGCTCGATCTGCACGTGATCGCCATCTGCAATCGAATCGCTCGGGTTGATGACGACCTTGTCGGTTGCCTCGATACCACTCTCGATCTCAAGCGACTGCCCGAGGTCCTGCGCAATCACGATCTTGTGCAACTGCACGTTGCCGTGGCTGTCGACCACCGCGAGGCGCGGGCCTTCCGCGCGAAACAGCAGCGCGTTGCCGGGCACCATCAGTTTCGCGTGGGCCACCGCGGGCACGGCGACCTGTACGTAGGCGCCAGGCCGCAGTTTGCCGTCGGGATTGGGCAGCGTCACTTCGACCTGCAACGAACGTGTGGGCACATCGATCGCGCCAGCAATGTGCGTGATCATGCCGTGGAACTGCTGCGTCGGCAGCTCGGCCTGCGTGACCACCACGTACTGTCCGACCGACACGTTCTGCGCATAAGCCTGCGGCAACTGGACATACACGCGCAGCGGATCGGACTGTGCGAGCGCGAACAGCGCGCGGCTCGTGCCGCTGCCCGCGTCGATCAGGTCGCCCACGTCGACGTTGCGCTGCGTGATCACGCCCGTAAACGGCGCGACGATCCGCTTGAACGATTCGAGCTGCTGGAGACGCTTCACGTTGGCGTCGGCGGCGGCGAGATTGGCGAGATCCTGCGAATAGGTGCTTTGACGCTCGTCGAGTTCCTGCTGCGAGACGGCATCGCGTTGACGCAATTGCTGCCAGCGATCCAGCGAGCTTTTCGCGAGCCCCAGGCTGGAGCTGGTTTGCTGACGCTGCGCGAGCGCCTGCGCGAGTTCCTGGTCGATTTCCGGCGTATCCAGCACGGCAAGCAACTGGCCCTGCTTCACATGGGCGCCGATATCGGCGTACCAGTGCAGCAGATAACCCGTGGCGCGCGCATAGATCGGCGACTCGACATTGCCGCGCAACGTACCCGGCAGCAGCGTGTTGCCGCCGCCTTCCGTTTGCGTGGGCGTCACCACGTTCACGTACTGCACGGCGTTCTGCTTCGTCGTGGCCGCAACCGAACGGCTTTGCAGCAGATCGGCGATCACCGTGCGCAATGCGCCTGCAGCGAGGAGCGCCAGCACGATCCACACGGCGAGTTTGGCGCGCTTCCACTCACGGTGGCGCGGCGGCAGTGCGTGTCCGCCTTCGGTTTCTCGCGAGGGAATCGCTAGCGATGCATGGGTCTTTTCGGTCATCTCGTTCAACCACCTAATTTCAGCCAGTTCAGTCGGCCGCGCACATGCGGCGGGCGTTCGTCGTTCGGGTTACGCGGGCTGGCCCGCGCCTTCGTGATCGGGCGCGGGACCGTCACTGCCATCGTGACTGCCCTGACCGTCGCGCTCGCGCGCGTCACGGCCCGGGTCGCCGTCTCGCCGTGCGCCGCGCTCGCCGCCGCGCTTGCCGCCGCGCCCGTCGTCGGCGCCGCCGCTGCCGCCGCCATTGCCGCCGTCATTGCCATTGCCGCCCCCATTGCCGCCATTGCCATTTTCGCCGTCGTTGCGGTGGCGGCGAGCGAGGCGTGTGTGAATGCCTGCAAACAGCAGCGGCACGAAGAACAGCGTGGACACGGTCGCGAACAGCAATCCGCCGATCACCGCACGGCCGAGCGGCGCATTCTGCTCGGCGCCTTCGCCCAAACCGAGCGCCATTGGAATCATCCCGATGATCATCGCGAACGCCGTCATCAGCACCGGCCTGATCCGGCTCGCGCCGGCCTCGAGCGCGGCGGTGAGGGGCGGTGCGCCGGCGGAGAGCCGCTGGCGCGCGAACGCCACCATCAGGATACTGTTGGCCGTGGCGACGCCCATCGTCATGATCGCGCCCGTCAACGCCGGCACGCTCAGATGCGTGCCCGTCAGAAACAGCATCCACACGATGCCGGCAAGCGCCGCGGGCAACGCGCTGATGATGATGAGCGGATCGATCCACGACTGGAAATTCACGACGATCAGCAGATACACGAGGACAATCGCCATCGCCACGCCGAGCCCGAGTCCGAAGAAGGAACTGCGCATCGTCTGTACCTGGCCGCGCACCGTGATCTGACTGCCGCGCGGCAACGCCTTGCGCGCGTTGTCGACGAGCTTGTCGACCTGATTCGCGACGCTGCCCAGATCGCGGTTTTCAACGCTCACATACAGATCGATCACCGGCTTGATGTTGTAGTGCGTGACCTCGGCGAACTGGCTTTGCGGCGCGACCCGCACGAGGTTGCCGAGCAGTTGCGTCGGGCCCGTGGTCGAGCTGGAGACCGGCGTGCGCAGCAATTCGTCGATCGACGAAATCTGATACTGCGGCGTCTGCACCGCAACGTTGTATTCCACGCCGTTGCGGTTGTTGAACCAGAAACCCGGCGACGTCTGCGAGCTGCCCGACAGCGAAATCAACACGTTCTGCGCCACATTGTTCGCGTTCAGATTCAACTGCTGCAAGCGCGTGCGATCCATCTGCAGATTGATGACCGGTTCATCCAGTTTCTGCTGGATGTGCGTGTCCACCGTGCCGGGAATCATCCGCACTTCCTTTAGCAGCTTGCGCGCGACGTCGAAGTTGCCCTGCTGGTTCGCGCCGGAAATCTGCACGTCCACCGCGGCCGGCAAGCCGAAGTTGAGAATCTGCGTGACGATATCGGCCGGCTGGAAAAAGAATTCCGTACCCGGAAAACGTTGTGGCAACAACGCGCGCAGCTTGTCCATATAGATCTGGCTCGGCTTGTGGTCTTCGCTCAGCGCGACCTGAATTTCGCCGTCGAGCGTGCCGATCGTGCCCGCGTTGCTGTACGAGAGATTGATACCGCTGTACGGCAAGCCAAGGTTGTCGAGAATCGTGCCGAGTTCCTTTTGCGGCACCACCTCGCGGATCACTTTTTCGACCTGGTCCGCAAGGCGCGCGGTTTCCTCGATCCGGGTCCCGGTCGGCGCGCGCATATGCAGCCGGATGTCACCCGCGTCGACGTTCGGGAAAAAGTCTTCGCCCAGCACGAAGACGAGGCCCATCGAAATCACGCAGAAGCCGAGAAACACGGTGCCGAATGTCGCGCGACGCACCAGAAGGCTGCTGAGAATCATGATGTAACCGGCGCGCATGCGCTCGAAGCCGCGGTCGAAACGCTGGTACAGACGCTGGAACAGATTCGGCTGGGCGTCGCCTTTGGCTTTGTGCGCGTGGCCCATCAGCAGCATCGCGAGGGTCGGCACGAGCGTACGCGAAAGCACGTACGAGGCCAGCATTGCGAACACCACCGCTTCGGCGAGCGGCACGAACAGATACTTCGCGACGCCAGTGAGGAAAAACATCGGCACGAACACGATACAGATACACAGCGTCGACACCAGTGCAGGGACCGCGATTTCGCCCGCGCCTTCCAGAATCGCTTCGTGCAGATCCGTGCCCATATGCAAGTGCCGTTCGATGTTTTCGATCGTCACCGTGGCGTCGTCCACCAGAATACCGACCGCGAGCGCGAGGCCGCCGAGCGTCATGATGTTGATGGTCTGCCCGAGCGCGTGCAGCGCGATCAACGAGGACAGAATGGACAGAGGAATCGAGATGGCGATAATGCAGGTGCTGCGCCAGTTGCCGAGAAAGAGCAGGATCATCGCCGCGGTCAGCGCGGCGGCGACCAGTGCTTCGCGCACCACCCCCTGCACGGCCGCCTTGACGAACACCGACTGATCGAACAGCGCCGAAATGTTCAGATCGGGCGGCAGCGAGGAACGCGCCGACGGCAACAGACCTTTTAACGTGTTGACGATCGACAACGTGGACGCGCTGCCGTTTTTCAGCACGGACATCAGCACGCCGCGATGCCCGTCCTGCCGCACGATATTGGTCTGCGGAGAGTAACCGTCGCGCACGTGGGCGACTTCGCGCAGATACGTGGTCGCGCCATTCAGCGTGCGCACCGGGATATCGTTGAGCCCCTCCACCGTGGCGGGCGAGCCGTTCATGTTGATCGTGTATTCCTTCGGCCCGATCTTGGCCGTACCGGTCGGCAGAATCAGGTTTTGCGCGTTGAATGCGCTCACCACGTCGGATGGCGTCAGCCCTTTGGCAAGCAACGCGCGCGTGTCGAGGTCGACCGAAATCAGCCGGGATTTGCCGCCGTACGGATACGGCACCGCCGCACCCGGAATCGTGACGAGCTGCGGGCGCAGGAAATTCAATGCGGTGTCGTTCAGATCCTGCTCCGAAAGCTTCGGACTCGACAGCCCGAGCTGGATCACCGGAATACTGGAGGCCGAATAGCTGAGCACGAGCGGCGGCGTCGCCCCTTGCGGCATCTGCTTGAGCTGCGCCTGTTCGACGGCAACGGTTTGCGCAATTGCCGTCTGAATGTTTGCGGTCGGCTGCAAAAACACTTTCAGGACCGTGATACCGGCAAGCGACTGCGACTCGATGTGCTCGATGTCGTTGACGGTGGTCGTCAGACTGCGCTCGTTGACCGACGTAATCCGATTCGCCATGTCTTCGGCGGACAGGCCCGTGTACGTCCAGATAATGCTGACGACCGGGATGTTGATTTCCGGCAGCACGTCAACGGGCGTGGTGAACAGCACGAAGGGCGTCGCCAGCAGGATCAGAATGGCCATCACGATGAACGTGTAAGGCCGTTTAAGCGCTACGTTAACAATCCACATGAAACGCGCCCGAGAAGATGCAGGTAGGGAATGGGTAAGTCAGCGCTATGCTAGATCGGTGGCACCAACGCCTGCATGGCGCGAAAATGGCCGGTTTGTCAGGAAGGTTAGTGTAAGAATGAATGATCGTCCAACGGCCATGGGACTCGCCGGAAGCGAACGCGCGATCGCCCAGGTGAAGCGAGCTTAACGCGCCGTTTGTCGCGGTGGAAGCGATGTCTCGCAACGAACGCCGCGAGACATGCGTTTAGACAGACGGATGAAAAGTACGGCGGATTACCGAGCCCTACTTTGCGAATAGCGACGACATATCCGCAAACGCCTTGAATTCCAGCGCATTACCCGACGGGTCCAGGAAAAACATGGTTGCCTGCTCGCCGACTTCGCCCTTGAAACGCACGTGCGGTTCGATGATGAACTCGATCCCCGCGGCGGTCAGCTTGTCCGCGGCCGCCTGCCATTGTTCCATTGATAGCACCGCGCCGAAGTGACGGACCGGCACGGCGTCGCCATCCACCTTGCTGGTTTGGCGGTGGCCAATCTCTTCCGGCGCGAGATGCGCGACGATCTGGTGGCCGTAAAAATTGAAATCGACCCACGTGTCCGAACTGCGGCCTTCCGGGCAGCCAAGCAGTTCGCCGTAGAACGCGCGCGCCGCCGCAATGCTGTGAACAGGAAACGCAAGATGGAACGGCGGTACGGCGGATTGGGCAGCACTAGGGGGAACAGTCATGGGATCACTCGCTCGTTGCAGGAATAAATATCCACGAGTTTAACCATGAATAAAAGTGGTCGAAAACGATATATATTTGACCTGACCATCATCAGAATCGATCAATCTACCCATGCTCAACGAACTCAGAACGCTTATCGCCGTGAGCCAGAACGGCACGTTCTCCGGCGCGGGCGCACGCATTGGCCTCACCCAATCCGCGGTGAGCGCGCAGATGCAGCGGCTCGAAGCAGAACTCGGGTTCGTACTGTTCGATCGGACCGGACGCTCGGCCACGCTGAACGAAGCCGGCCGCGAAACGCTCGCCCTCGCCGAGGAAATCATGACGCTCTATGCGCGGCTGTCGGAACGCGGCGCGGCCGCAGCCGAGAGCGGCTTGCTGCGCATAGGAGCGATTGCGTCGGCGCAGACCACGTTTCTTGCAGACGCATTAGCGCGTTTTCACGTGGAGCGGCCGGGTTGGCGAATCCGCGTGGTGCCGGGCGTCTCGCTCGGCTTGCTTGGCCAGGTGGATTCCGGCGAACTGGATCTTGCCGTCGTCATCAAACCGCCGTTTGCGCTGCCGTCCGAGCTCGAATGGCGCGCACTCGTCAACGAACCGTTCATGCTGCTGGCTCCCAAAACGCTTTTGCGCCACAAGGGCAAGACTGCTGGAAATGGCCACGGCGAACAGCCGGGCTGGCGCGATCTGCTGCGCAGCAAGCCGTTTATCCGCTATGACCGGACGTCGTTCGGCGGACGGCTGGTCGATCGGTTTCTCAGGCGAGCGCGACTGAACGTCCAGGACGTGATCGAACTCGACGAGTTGCAGGGCATCGTCGAGCTGGTTGCGCGTGGCGTCGGCGTGGCGCTGATCCCGGCCAGCGCCGCGCTTGGCAAATGGCCGGCCAGTGTCGTGGCGCTCGACCTCGGCGACGCCGCGTTTCACCGGGAAATCGGTCTGGTGCAGCGGCGGGAGCGCAGCCGGCAGCCGGTGGCGGGCGCGCTCGCCGACTGCATCGGTAAGGCGGCCGGTGGCTGATTGTTACGCCGCGCGCGGCGTCAACTGTCTCTGTGAGAACTGAAGCGAGGCAGGCAGACTCGTCGTTCAAGCGTCGAATGATCCGCGCGAAGGAGCGCGCATTCCGCTGACCAATTCCCGTCCGAGGTTTAATCCATGACGCCCAGCAGCTTCCTCACCGCCGACGTTCTGATCGCCTACGGCGCCTACTTCGTCGGCACGGCGAGCCCGGGACCGAGCAATCTCGCGATCATGTCGCTTGCGATGAGTTCAGGCCGGCGCGCCGCGCTGACGTTCGCGCTTGGCGTGGTGTCGGGCTCGTTCTTCTGGGCGCTGCTCGCGCTGCTGGGTTTGTCGGCGGTACTCGCCGCTTATTCGCCATGCCTCGTGGCAATCAGGATGGCGGGCGGCCTCTATCTGCTGTGGCTCGGCTTTAAATCCGCGCGCTCCGCGTTCAGCAACGACACGCTGCCCGCAGGCACGACCCGACTGGACGAGCCACTCAGACGCCTCTACCTGCGTGGGGTGGTGCTGCATCTGACCAATCCGAAAGCGATTCTCGTGTGGACGTCGATCGTCTCGCTGGCCGTTTCGTCCGCGGGCGGCGCGTCGCACATGGCACCAGTCGTGCTCGGCTGCATGTGCATTGGCGTCTCGGTGTTCAGCAGCTACGCGATGCTGTTCTCGACCGCCTCTGCACGGCGCACGTATGCGGCGATCCGGCACTGGCTCGACGGCTCGCTGGCGATCATGTTCGGTGTGGCCGGCCTGAAGATGCTGACGTCGAAAAGCTAGGCACGCCGGCGCGGTTCGCCTGCTCTGCGATACTGTGGCCTCGACAGACAGCACGAGCCCACGAACACAATGAGCGGTCGCCTTATTCCACATTTCGGCAGCAGCCACTCGCCGCTGCAAAAGCGGCTTTACCTCGCCGGTGTGATCGCGCTACTCGGCGGCCTGATCGCGGCGGTCGTCATCTATATCGCGGCGCCCGCGCCGGACAGCGCCGTCTCCCTCTACAGCATCGCCGATCCGCGCTATCAGATCGAATTGCAGCGAATCGGCGGCAACGCCGCGGTGCTGATGGCGCAGTTTCACCAATGGTTCAATGGATTGTGGCACGGCACCGCACTCGCTTTTACTGTGGCCGTACTGGGCATGGCGATCGCGGGCTTGTGCTTTTTCACCGGTTACTTCTTCGCCTACCCCGACTCCGATACCGTTGCCGACAGCGACCGCCCCCGCCACGACGACACACCGCAGCGCTAGCGCCCTTCATCATGGCGCCGCGCCGTTTGCGCCCTGCACGAGGTCGGCCTCGCGTGCACCCGGCTCTTTCACGCCGGCCGAGTGCAGCGCTTCATGCAACGTGCCAAAAATATGGTCGGGCTCGACGATCGGGGTAATTCCGTGCCGGTCCATATCGGCTCGCAGGTAGCGATTCACGCGCGCGAACAGCACGTTGATGCCGCTGCGCTTGAGCGTCTCGCACAACTCGCCGACCGAACGCGCCGCCGAGTAATCGAGGTCGGTGATCGCGCTTGCGTCGACCACGAAACACTGCACCGCGTTTGGCGCCTGGTCGATCAGGCGCCGGGTATCGTCGACGAAAAAATGGTCGTTCGCGTAAAACAGGTCGGCGCCGAAGCGGTAGACGATCAATCCAGGCGCCGTCTGCAAACCCGGCGTGGCGGGCACCGGCACCCAGATGCCGTTATCGCCCGGCGCGAGGATCATCGTGTGGGGCCGGTAACTGTGGCGTACATGACGCAGCAGCGACAATGCGACTGCCACGAGAATCCCGTGTTCGACACCGATCAGCACCACCGCCGCTGCAGTGAACACCGCAAGCGTGAACTCGCCGGGACTTTCGCTGCGGATCGCCAGCAGCGTTTTCCAGTCGATGAGCCCGATCGCGATCGTGAAGACGATGCTTGCCAGGATACAGTGCGGCAGATACTGCAGAAAGCGGCTAAAAAACAGCAGCACGACCACCACGACGACCGCGAAGGCGAGCTGGGCGAACTGGCTGCGCGCGCCGGCGAGATCGGCCATCGCGGTCTGCGTGGGGCTGCCGTTGACCACGAATGCGCCGGAAAACGCCGCCGCCGCGTTGGCTGCGGCGATGCCGAGCAGATCGGCGTTGGTATCGACTGATTCCTGATGGCGCTCGGCGAACACACGGCTCGCGGCGGCGCTCTGCGCAACGATCATCACGAAACACGATGCCGCTACCGGCAACAGATCGAGCGTCTGTTCCCACGTGACCGACGGCACCCGCAGCGGCGGCAACCCGCCCGCCACGGGGCCAAGCACGGCAATGCCGCGCGCGGCGAATCCACCCAGGTCGCTTGCGGCGATACCGGCGACCACGGCGATCAGCGGCGCGGGCACTCGCGGCAGATATCGCTTGCAAACGAGAACGGTGGTGACAACAAGCAGTGAAATCGCCAGCGTCCACGGTTGGATGCGGGCCGCCTCACGCACCACGAGCAGGAGCTGATCAACGCTGCGACTGGCATGCGCTGCAATGCCCAGCATGTCGCCCAGCATCGCAATGCCCACCTGCACGCCCACACCCGCGAGAAAGCCCACCAGCACCGTGCGCGACAGAAAGTCCGCCAGAAAGCCGAGTTTGAAGACTCGCGCGATCAGGAGCAACACGGCCGTCAGCAACGCGACCATTGCGGCAAGGGACGCGTATTCGACGCTCGACGCCGGCGCCATGCTCGACAGGCGGCTCGCGAAGATGGTCGCGGTGGCGGAGTCGGCAGCCACGACGAGATGCCGCGACGCGCCGAAGAACGCAAACGCAATGAGCGGCAGAAAGACGGTGTACAGCCCGGTCACGGCCGGCATGCCGGCGATGCGTGCATAACCGAGCACCTGCGGTATATCCATTGATGCGAGTTGCACACCGGCAAGCGCGTCGCGCGCCGCCGACAAGCGAGTCAGCGGCAGCAGGCCTTTCAGCAGGCCCAGGCGCGCTTTGATGTCCAACAAGAATTGCCGCATACGCGATACCGCCTGAGTTCCGGGTTATCGCACATCGTGCCCTGATCGGGCACATGACGGCAAGTGAAGACAAGCGAAGATGCGTTAAGACAAGTTAAGACAGGCGCAGACAGAAGGAGATGCGGGAGCACGCGAGGGCACGTGATCGTGGAGACGCGGTGAAGCCGGGGCAAAGCGTACAAAGAGACGACTCAGCGCCTGAAGTGACCCGTAAGCGGATCGACGTGCCGTGCAAAGCCAAACAGCGCCGCAATGCAGATCGGGAAGACAAACAGAAAAACGGCCAGCATCCCTCACCCCGTAACATAGTGTTGCGGGCAAGTTTAAGCGATACGCAAGCCGTGTGAATGAGGAGAAACCGCAAAGCACTATTGACTCCGGTCACGACATGCCCGTGCGCGGCGGCCTGCCAGGTGCCGGCACGCGCGCACCGAACAACGGTCACTCAGTGCGCAAACGTGTGACGTTGCGTGCCGCGCAAAGGCAAACATTTGCGCATTTGTCATCTGGTCAATCGCTTTGGCACGCGGGATGGGCGATGCGGTGATCGGCCGCGGGTAGACGACTTCCTCTATGAGTTTTGCTGTATGTCCCGGCGCGTTCATGGCGGGCGCTTTCACGCCGGCGCGCCCGTGCCCGCGCCGCCCCGTATAATCGGGCATGACCCAAATCTCACATTCTCCACGTCCGCAGTTCGCCGCGCACGGTCGCCGCGCGTCCCGTCGCCGTCTGGCGGCCGTATGAAAACGCCTAAGCGCCTCGTTCCACTCGTCGAAGAAGGTTTGATCGACGAAGTCATTTCACAGCTGATGAGCGGTAAGGAAGCGACCGTCTATGTCGTGCGTAGCGGCGACGCCACGCGTTGCGCAAAAGTCTACAAGGACGCGAAACAGCGCAGTTTCCGCCAGGCCGCCTCGTACCGCGAGGGACGCAAGGTCAAGAACAGCCGCGAACAGCGCGCAATGGAAAAAGGCAGCCGCTACGGCCGCGAAGTGCAGGAACAGGCGTGGCAGAACGCCGAAGTCGACGCGCTGTTCCAGCTCGCCAACGCCGGCGTGCGCGTGCCGCAGCCCTTTATCTGCACCGACGGCGTGCTGCTGATGGAACTCGTGACCGACGCGCACGGCAATGTCGCGCCGCGTCTGAACGACGTTGAAATGAGCGAGGCGCGCGCGCTCGAACTGCATGCGCGACTACTCAACGAAGTGGTGCGGATGCTCTGCGCAGGGATGATCCACGGCGATCTGTCCGAATACAACATTCTGCTGGCCGAAGACGGCCCGGTCATCATCGATCTGCCGCAAGCCGTGAACGCGGCCGGCAATCTCGAAGCGCCTGCCATGCTGGAGCGTGACGTCGACAACCTCGCCGCGTATTTTGGCCGCTTCGCGCCCGCACTTCTCGAAGCCAGCTACGGCAAGGAAATCTGGGCGCTGTACGAGGCCGGCGCATTGCACGTAGATACGCCACTGACCGGCCGTGTCGAACAGGACACGACTCCGGTAGACCTGGAAGCCGTGTTGCAGGAACTCGAAGACACACGTCTCGAAGAAGAAGCGCGACAACGCCACGAGCAATCGCTGCGCAGCGACGCTTGAACCGTGGCGTTGTTTGGCCCTTGTTTGGGCTGGGCTAACGCGATTGGCCTGATTTAACGCGAGCTCGGTGCACTGCGCCGTGCCGCCGCCACAGGCGTATCACACCACCGCTTTGACCGGCGCCGCAGCCGTAACACCCGGTGCCGGCCCGACCGAGCCGCGCATTGTCACCGTCACCGGGAACTCGCGGAAAATGTCCCATGTGGTGCGATAACACTGATTGACGAGCCAGCGCACCGCGTTCTGCGTCAATTCCGCCGTGGGAATGTGGACCGAGGTCAGCCCGGGCGCGGCGTAGGCGGCGGAATAGTCGTCGTCGTAACCGATCACCGACACCTGGGACGGCACCGCAATCCCCGCCTGGTGAAAACGCGCTAGCACGCTCACCGCCATGGTGTCGTTCGCGCAGAAAAGACCGGTGAAAGGCCGCTTCGAATCGAGCAGTTGCTGCGCGGCCGCGTAGCCGCCTTCCGGCGAGAAGTCCGACTCGATCAGCGTGACATCCTGCTGCGATATTTTCTCGCGCGCCAGTTCCGCAAAGAAACCGCCGAGCCGGGCCTGATTGTCCGACGAGGTCGCGGGCCCGGAAATCACCGCGATCTCGCGATGCCCATGATCGAGCAGCGTGCGCGCCGCCAGTTCGCCGCCGCGCCAGTGGTCGGCGCAGAACGAAGCGTCCGGCAACTGTTCGAATGCGCGGTTCAGGAACACCATTTTTGGGTGCATCCGGTGCAGCATGATCAGATCCTCGTCGTGCAGATCATGGCTGATCACCACCACGCCGTCGCAATCGCGTTCAATCAGGAAGCGCACGGCCTCGATGGCCTGCTCGCGCGGCGACGCCTCTCCGCAGCCGGTGGCAACCACCACGTGACGGCCCACCGCGCGCAATTCGGTGTCGGTCTGCTTGAGGATCGTGCCGTAGTACGAGCCGAAAAACGTCGGCACGAAAATGCCGACCAGCCCGAGCGACTGCGTGGCCATCGCGCGCCCGATCGACGACGGCCGGAAATTCAACTGTTCGATTGCGGCTTTCACGCGCGCCGCGGCGTCGGCGGAAATCGGCCCTTTGCCGGAAATGGCTCGCGACGCCGTGGACATGCCCACGCCGGCCAATTCGGCGACATCTTTCAGTGTAGCCACGCGGTTCTCCGTCAAGCCGTTGCGGTTGTTCCGGTGCGAAAGCTACAGGCGCCCTCCGCTCGCTTCGTCGAACAGCGAGATATGCCGGCTGTCGAAAGAAAACGCCGCAGTGTCGCCCACATTCACCGGAATTCTGGTCTGGTCGATCGAAGCGATCTGTACGCCATGATAATCGAGCCAGATAACCTGGTGGTTGCCCATCGGCTCCACGAGCGCCACTTTGGCCAATCCGTTCGCGCCGGCCTCCTCGCCGGTTGCCACATCTTCCGCGCGCACACCGAGCACGCACGGCAGACCATCGGCAGGCGCGGCCTTGAACGCGTAATCGGACACGTTCAATCGCAGATGCGGCATGCAGAAGCAGCGCACGCCGTCGCGCGATTCCAGCGTCCCTTTCAGCAGGTTCATGGCGGGCGAACCGAGGAACGTCGCGACGAACAGATTGTCGGGCCGCGCATAAACCTCGGCCGGCGTGCCGAACTGCTGGATCACGCCGCCGCGCATCACCGCCATGCGCGTGGCGAGCGTCATGGCCTCGACCTGATCGTGCGTGACGTAGATCATGGTCGCGCCGAGACGCTGGTGCAGCTGCTTCAGCTCACGGCGCAGTTCGGTGCGCAGTTTGGCGTCGAGGTTGGACAGCGGTTCGTCGAACAGGAACACGTCGGCTTCACGCACGATCGCGCGGCCGATCGCCACACGCTGCCGCTGTCCGCCCGACAGTTGCGAAGGCTTGCGCTTGAGCAGCGGCCCGAGTTGCAGCATGTCCGACGCGCGCGCCACCCGCCGCGCGATTTCCGCCTTCGGCGTACCGTTGATGCGCAATGCGAACGACAGGTTTCGCTCCACGCTCATCGTCGGATAGAGCGCATAGGACTGGAAAACGAGCGCGATGCGACGGTCTTTCGGATCGGCCCACGTCATGTCTTCGCCGCCGATCTCGATGCTGCCCTCGCTTACGTCGATAAGACCCGCGATGCTGTGCAGCAACGTGGATTTGCCGCAGCCGGACGGCCCGAGCAGCACGACGAATTCGCCCGCGTGCACGTCGAGGTCGAGGTTGCGGATCACCGTGTTCGCGCCGAGCCGGATCGTCAGGTCGCGGATCGCCACATTGGCCGGCTGCGTGAGACCGGCGGCGTCCGCCGCGGCCGGGTTCTGTGCGGCGCGCTGCACGTTTTCCGCGTCTGTCGTGATCGCCATGTTTGCCAGGTTCGTCATCGCCTTATCCCTTGACCGCGCCGGACGCAATGCCGCGCACGAACCAGCGGCCCGAAATGAAGTACACCGCGAGCGGCACCATGGAGGTCAGGATCGTCGCCGCCATGTTGACGTTGTAAAGCCGCTCGCCCGTGGTCGTGTTGATGATGTTGTTCAGCTGCACGGTCATCGGCAGATTTTTCGTGCCGGCGAACACGAGGCCGAGAATGAAGTCGTTCCAGATGCCCGTCACCTGCATGATGATCGCGACGACGATGATCGGCACCGACATCGGCAACATCAGTTGCAGAAAGATACGCCAGAAACCACCGCCGTCGATGCGCGCCGCCTTGAACAGCTCCTCGGGAATCGACGCATAGTAGTTGCGGAACAGCAGCGTCATCACCGGCATGCCGAAAATCGTGTGAATCACCACGATGCCCGGCAGCGAACTGAACAGATGTACGCTCGCCAGCGCGCGCACGAGCGGATAGACCATCACCTGCACGGGAATGAACGCCCCCATCAGCAGCACGCCGAACAGCAGGCCCGCGCCGCGCGGCCGCCAGAACGACAACGCATAGCCATTGATCGCGCCCACCATGATCGACAGCACGGTGCTCGGCACGACAATGCGCACCGAGTTCCAGAAGCCGACGCGAATGCCGTTGCAATCGAGCCCGGTGCACGCGGATCGCCACGCGGCGCTCCACGCGTCGAGTGTGAAATGCGCGGGAAGCGCGAGCAGACTGCCGAGCCGGATCTCGCTCATCGGCTTGACCGACGTGACGAGCATCACGTAGAGCGGCAACAGAAAAAAGAGCGCAGCGGTGAGCAGAAACGCGTAGACGCCGACACGCGCGGGCGTGACCGCGCGCCGGCGGCGACGCGCGGCGTGGGCCGCTGCATGTTCGTGCGGTGTACTGAGCGTGTTCATCAGACCTCCTTGCGCAACGCCGCGCGGCTGCGCGCATAGAAGAACGGCGCGAGAATCGCCAGCACGGTCGCGAGCAGAACGATCGACGCCGCCGATGCAAGGCCGAGATTCGCGCGCCCGAACAGGTAATCCATGATGAACTTGGCAGGCACTTCGCTCGCGGTGCCAGGACCGCCTTGCGTCATCGCCACCACCGCGTCGTAAAGCTTCACGACCATCACGAACAGCAGCACGAACGCGGTGGAAACAGACGGCCCGAGCATCGGCACGACAATGCTCGCGTAGACGCGCCAGCGCGGAATGCCGTCGACGCGCGCCGCTTTCCACAGTTCGTCGTCTATACCGCGCAAGCCTGCGAGCAGCAGCGCCATCACGAGACCGGACGCCTGCCACACCGTCGCGATCACGATGGTGTAGATCACCCAGTCCTGATCGACGATCCAGTCGAAACGCGCATGCACGAATCCCATTTTATGCAGCACGGCCTGCGCTCCGAGTTGCGGATTCAGAATCCACTGCCACACGAGACCCGTTGCAACGAACGACATCGAATACGGGTACAGAAACACCGTGCGTAGCACGCCTTCGCCCATCACCCGCTGGTCGATGAAGATGGCGAGCAGCAGTCCGATTACCATGCACGCGACGATGAAGCACGCGCCGTAAATCACGATGTTCTGCAGCGACAGCAGCCAGCGGTCGTTATGGAAAAGCCGCGTGTATTGCGTCACGCCGGCAAAACCGCCGGACGGAAAGGTGCGCGAGTTGCTGAGCGACACGCGCGCGGTCCACACCATCGTGCCGAGATAGGCGAACACGACGGTCAGCACCATCGGCAGCAGCGCGATCCATGCTGCAATCGGCCAGCGCTTTTTTAACGGCTTTTTCGAGCGCGCGTTGCGCGCGTTCGAGTCCGCCGCAGCCACTTTCAGCGCGTGCATGGCAGGCACCTAGCTCTGCAACGCGCTGGCGAACGCTTTCTGCGCGTCGTCGACCGACTGGTTCCTGTTCCAGAAGTTAGTAATTACGTCGATCAACGCGCCCTGCGTGTCGGGCGACAACAGCATTTCTGGATTCGGCAACTGACGCGATTTGTCTTTCATGATCGCGATGCCCTCCTTCGCGCAGATGTCGAGACTGCTTGCGTCCACGTCGGGACGAATCGGAATGGAGCCTTTCTTCGCGCTGAACGCAACCTGCGCGGCCGGCGACGTCATCACCGTGGCGAGCAGGTTCTGCGCCTTGATCGTCGTCGGGTTGTCGGTCTTCGGGAAGACGAAGACGTCGCCCGCCACCAGATACGGCGAATGCGGACCGAAGCCGGGGAAGCAGCCGAAGTCTTTGCCCGCGCTCTGGTTGGCCGCGGAAAACTCGCCCTTCGCCCAGTCGCCCATGATCTGCACGCCCGCCTTGCCGGAAATCACGAGTGCGGTGGCGTCGTTCCAGTTGCGCCCCGGCGAACCGGCGTCGACGAAATCATGCAGCTTCTTGAACGCGGCCAGCACTTTTTTGAACGCATCCGACTTCACCGCGTTCGCGTCGTGATCGCGATAGACCTTCAGGTACAGGTCGGGGCCGCCGACGTCGGCGAACACCGCGTCGAACGTGATCTTTTCCTGCCACGGCTGGCCGCCCAGCGCGAGCGGAATCACGCCCGCGGCTTTGAGCTTGCCGAGATCCGCGAGGAACTCGTCGTAGCTCTTCGGCTCGCCGGTGATGCCGGCTTTCTGGAACACCGGCTTCGAGTAGAAAAACCAGGCCGGCATATGGATATCGACGGGCGCCGCGTAGTAATGCCCTTTCACGCGGATGCTGTCGAGAATCGACGGTGGAAAAACGCTGTTCCAGTTTTCTTTCGCGGCGACGTCATCGACATTGTTCAGCAGGCCCTGGTCGATCAGGTCGTGAAACTGTTTGGACGTGTTGAACTGCGCGGCCGTGGGTGGATCGCCGCCGACGATCCGGTTGATCGCCGTGGAGCGCGCCTGATCGGCACCGGCCACCGCATTGTCGACCCACTGCCCGCCGGCCTTGTTGTACGCGTCGGCAAACTGGCGAATTGCAGCGGATTCGCCACCCGAGGTCCACCAGTGGATCACGTTCGCTTTCAATGGCTCTGCATGGGCGATGACACCATACAACGCCAATGCCGCGGCCATGCCACGCAAGACCCATCCTGTACGCTTCATGTTGTCTCCTTGGTCCGACGCTCCTCCAGAAACTTCGCCACGAGCTCCGCGCTGCGCTTGATGGTGCGCTGCTGCGTACTGTAATCGACATGGACGATACCGAAGCGGCGCTCATACCCGAACGCCCACTCGAAGTTGTCCATCAGCGACCACAGGAAATAGCCGCGAATATCCACGCCTGCCTTGATCGCCTGGTCGACCGCGGCGAGGTGCCGCTTGAGAAATGCAATGCGCTGCGTGTCGTCGACGCGGCCGTCGATCACCTTGTCGTCCGACGCCATGCCGTTTTCCGTGATGTAGACCGGCGGCAGATTCGCGTAAGTGTGCCTGAAGCCGATCAGCAGATCGCGCAGCCCATCGGGGAACACCTCCCAGCCCATCTGCGTGCGCTCCACGCCTTCGAGCAGCACTTCACGAAAGCCATGGGCGCCGTCGCTCTCTACTTGGGTGCGGAAGTAATAGTTGATGCCAAGGAAATCCAGCGGCGCTGCAATAGTTTGCATATCGCCTTCGAGCACGAGTGGCTCGGTGCCCGGCCACAGTTCCCACAGGTCTTGCGGATACGCGCCCTTGAGCAGCGGATCGAGAATCCAGGCGTTGTGCTGCACTTCGAACAGATGCGCGGCGCGCCGGTCGGCGGCGCTGTCGCTATTCGCCGTGCCGCGCCCGATGTTCGCGACAATGCCTTTGCGCGACGCCGGGTCGTTGGTGCGCAGCACCGGCATCGCGAGACCATGCGCGAGCAGCAGATGGTGCATGGCCTGAGTGGCATAGCGACCGTCGGCAAGGCCCGGCGCGTGGTGTCCGTTGCCATAGCCCAGATACGCGGAGCACCACGGCTCGTTGAGCGTCGCCCAGGCATCGACGAGCCCCGACAACTCGCGGCTCACGAGGCCGGCGTAATCGGCGAAACGGTACGCGGTTTCGCGGTTGAGCCAGCCGCCGCGAGCTTCGAGATGCTGCGGCAGATCCCAGTGATACAGCGTCACGAAGGTGGCGATGCCCTTTTCTTTCAGACGTGTGAGCAGACGCCTGTAAAAGTCGAGCCCCTTGCGGTTCGGGCTGCCCGCTTCGTCCATCACGCGCGGCCACGCGATCGACAGCCGGTAGCCTTCGAGGCCGAGCCCGGCGAGCATGTCCACGTCCTGTTCCCAGCGATGATAGTGGTCGCATGCCACCGCCCCGGTGTCGCCTGCGAGCACCTTGCCGGGTAGGGCCGAGAACGTGTCCCAGATGGACGGCAGGCGGCCGTCCTCGTCGACTGCGCCCTCGATCTGGTAGGCCGCGGTCGCAGCGCCGAGCAGGAAGTCGCGGCGCCAGAGCGCGGAGTCGGCCGGCGGCGTGAAGGGGTCAGCGGGTGAAACGTGTGGGGGAAGTGCGTCGGATACGGCGGAAGCGTCGTTTGCCACGGATTCTCCTGCACTGAGGTCGATGAACCGGGTACGGTGAAGCGCGTCTGCCGACTTGCACGCCCTCTGATGAGACAGAAGATCGTGCAGGTGGAAGCGCTTCCACATAAGACCAGCGAACGATATCAGCGCCGGATTCGGCGCAGCAATCAGGGTTTGTCTGGAGCGCGACTGGCATGCGGGTCGAGCACGCCACGGTCGTAAGCATTGCAATAGGTTTGCCAGTCCTGTTCCACCTGCACCGCGCACTGCATTGCGAGATCGACGAGCGGCAGTTGCCAGTCGCGGCGATTGCCGAACGCGATCAGATCATCGGCGATCGACGATTTCTGCCGGCCGCCGCTGCGCAGATGCGCCCACGCGCTCAGTTCCGCCATGCTGTTGATCACTTCTTCGAGACGCGGCAGCTTGTTATCCCAGTCGCTCAGTGCGACGCGATCTTCGGAGGGTTGCAGGCTGCGCAATACGTAGGAACGCTGATTGAACTCGACGGCATGCAGAAAGGCCTGCGACACCGCCTGGTTACGCCGCTGCACTTCCACCACACGTTGCGCTTCGGTCTGCCACGGCGGTTGCGGCGTGCTCACATGCGGCGCCACCGACGACGGCAGCGCTTCTTTCAGATCGATCAGATAATTGCCGTCCGGTGAGCCCTTGCCTTCGACCAGAATCACATATCGGTCTACGCCAAGACTACCCGTACCGGCAATGCGCCGCGCGACATCGAGAATGCGGAAAAAATCGGGATTGGGCGCGCTCGCCGCGAACTGCGCCATGAACGCCGTGACCGCTGCGCGCTGTTTGTCCGTGACAGGCAGCGCTTTTTTTCCGTCGACTTTCAGCACGCGGGCTTTGCCCTTGAGCACCGTGCGCTTGTCGAGATGTGCGACACGTGAACGCGCGGCGAGCGCAGCGAACAGATCGCGCACCATGCCCACCGCCGTTTCCGCTTCGATCCAGCGCGCCTTGCCATAGGCGAGCGCGCTGCCATACGCTTCCAGCGCCGTGTGACACAACGACAAGGCCTGCGCGCGACTGAGCTTCAGGTCGCCCGCGCCGGCCAGCACACTGGTCAGAAGCCGCACGAGCTCGTAGAGGCTCGGTGCGAGGCAGGCTTCGTCGAAGTCATTGTTGTCGAAATAGATCAGCCCGTTGTCAGCCTTGTAGCTGCCGAAATTCTCCATGTGCATGTCGCCGCAGATCCATACTGGCGGTGCTTCATCGAGCAGCGTGTCGTGCGGTAAGCGTTCATAGAAGAGATGACAGGTGCCGCGCAGGAACACGAACGGCGAACTGCGCATAGCTTTGTATTTCATGGCAAGCCGCTCAGGATCGCGGCCGGCGTTAAAACTGCTGATGATCTGCACAACATCGGGCATGTGTTTCCCCTTCCTGCAGCTGGGTGCGCTTTCGATGTGTGAAGTGTAGTGTGCGCCGCGATGCTCCGCGAGCACCGGTTGGTTGAACGGCTTGATCCGCATCACGCGCCGCGCACTGGCTGTCGCGGTCAGTGTCGAGCCTCGCTGTCGACCCTGTTGTCGACCCTGCTCTCAGCCCTGCGGTCAACCTTGCTGTCAACCCTGACGGTCGCCCGGGCGGCGGCCGTCAGGAGCCGGTCACGAGGTAGTACCGCCCGTCCGCGCTGACGTTGAACCCGAAGCCGCAATGTGTGACCGAGCCATGTGTCGTCACGTCGAGCGTTTCCGGCGCGCTCAGCCGGAATTCGAGCAGGCATCTGTCGTCATGCCCGTCGTATTGCGCGAGGCTGGGCATTTTTGCGGTGGCGTCGAGCGGCGCGTCGCCCAGGGTGTCAGGCACCGGCACGCGTGCCACGCCGTCGTGAAAGCGCACGTAAGCGGACAGGCTGCCCGTATTGGCACTCGGCTCGCCGTCCGGGCCCACGGTCGGATAGACGAAGTCTCCTTCGATCCGGTAGACCCCATGCCGCCCTGTCACCGGCTTCACGTTGATCGTGTTCCACGCGCCAAAAAACAGGTAGTGGGTAAAACGCGCGCCGTCAGGCGGCATGCC